>NZ_CP107985.1:929250-1239000 GCF_036108815.1 Streptomyces sp. NBC_00353
CCAGGAAGGCGTCACTCACATGACGCAGCTCGTCCTCGCGCCGCGCCGCGATGCGCCTGTTGGAGACCATGGTGACCTCGGCCACCTGCTTCAACCGGGCCCGTAGCGTCGCATCGACGGCGTCCCTGTCTGCGGTGCCGACCATGAGCGACGCCCAGCCGCCCTGCCCCAGCGGCACGGCACACAAGGCCACGCTCCGCACGCCCGCTGCCGCCAGAACCTGGACATGCGGCATGGCGCCGTCGAGCTCCGACATCTCGTGAACCGTGACAGTCGGATCGCCCCCCGGAGCCCCGGCGGCGGCAGATTCGCCAAAATCCTGTTCGAATTCCACGAACGAAGGCGTCGGCTCCGTCAGGGTGACACTGCGCAGATAGTGCAGCAGCCCACCGCTCCAGCGGGTGCCCACGACGGCCAGCACACCGGGCATACGCAGCAGCATGTCGTAGAGGGAATCGGCCAGCTCTGTCACGTCCTGCGCCCTGTCGGCGAGACTCCAGAGCTCATGCAGACGGCCGGACCACCATCCGTCATCCGCCTGACAGGAATCTTTTCCCTCGTGCTGCTCCACCGCTGATCCGCCGTTCCGCATTGCCGCTGTCGGCTCCGGCCCGTCAGGGCAAACGCTATGTCACGCCGCGGCTGAGCGCCTCCAGGCGTGGTCCCCGCGGCGGCGCTCCGCACGAGACGCGCGAGGCTGATTGCCATGGGCCCGCACGCGCAGGGGCGCCGCCCGCCCGGTGCTGAGACGGTGCAGTGGATGCCGTTGCCGGTGAAGCGGCGACGGCGTCGTTCCAATCAGCCCACCGTCACTGAGCGCTGCCGACGACGGCCCACGCTCGCGCCCGAGCGGACTGGGGCGACGAGAAGCGGACGTCTCTGGCTCCACCGAGCCAGATCGTCTCTTCGCCTCTACTGCGGGGTACGGGCCCGTATGGACCGTCCGGCCCGGTCTTGCTGGTCACAGCTCTATCCGGACAGTCGGACAGCTGGGACACCCGTAGTCGTGCTGTTCATGGACGTCATCTTCTTGTGTGAAGCGACGGGGGGTGAGCCTGTGAACTCCTTGCTTGGGGACGGTCTGGTGGTGCAAGATCCGTCGGGCCGCCGGGTCACGGGGATCAGGGGCTTGACCTGCGGGGTTGTTGTGGCTGGTGCGGACAGACCGATGAATCTGTTGAGGGAACCCGATGTCCGCGCGAGCCGCCGACGGCAGTGGCTCGTCGCCCTCGTGGGCGTCTGTCTCATGCCCTTCATGACGGCCTGTGCGAACGAAGACCGACCCGGACCGTCGAGCGTCACGGAAGCTCAGGCGCGAGAAGTCCTCAAGAACGTGACTTCCGACATTGCAGAAAACAGCATCGAGCACTTTTGCGAGAAGTCCACTGTTCAGGTTGAAACTTGTGAGGATGCACTGGACGAGGCACGGGCCCAATTCTTCTCCCCTGGCTCAGCGCCGAAGGTAGTGAATTCTGCCCGAGTACCTAGGAAGCCAGGCATTGATGGTGGATGGGTCCTAGCTGTCGAGGGCCAAACTGATGGCGGGCAACAATATATCTCTCACTTCTTCGTTACTGCTCCGAAGGGAATACCTCGCGCTTCTATTGGCATCTACTGGACTGGAATCGGCTTGGGCGACCGTCCTTTCGACAAGTGGCGTACCGTCCTTCCTCGGTCCGAGTGCCTGAAGGGAGCTCGGGGGTGGCTCGATGGCGGCAGTCAGCGCCTTCGAGCTGGACAACAGAAAGCCCGGACCGCCGGCCTGGAGCGGCGGGACGTCGACGTAGACAACTCAGAATCCGTGTTCCCCTCGCCGAACCGGAGCGAGCGATCGGGCGACGCGTCCCATGCCGCACCATGAACGAGGCGGAACCCGGACTGTAATCTTTCCGTCTTCCACCTTCGGGCGGGCTGCTTTTGGTTAGGGAGAAAGCAGTCCCGACCAGAAGGTGGCGAGCGAACCCACCCTGACTTTTAACCAAAATATAGAAAATCGGCCGAAACTTGAGATATATACCATCGCAGGCTTTTTCGCGAATAAACAGCAGAACCGTGTTCTCCGTCTGGCGTCAACCACGGGTGAGACTCTGGGCCGTGGTGGGTGTCGCGGCCCTCGGATTCCTCATCGCGCTGGAGATCGCCGCACGTCGCTACGGCCTGCCGGGGCCGATCACCAACCAGGTGCGAGAGGTGATATACGCCCCCAAATCAGGCTTCCTGCTGTACGCCGGTATGGCGTTGATGATGGTGGTGCTCACCTGGCGGCAACGGTTCATCGCGGTTGCTGCCGCGATCGGTATCGACGTCGCCTTCTTGGCGGTCCGGTGGGCGGTCGACGCCAAGATGACCGGCGGCCACCCCTTCGGCAACGGTGCGTTGTGGGTGCTTCTGGGCCATGCGGTCATCGCTGTCACTCGCCGTACCGGCCGGGAACGTGTCCTGCTGCTGAAGGGCGTCGGGCTGGGCCTGCTGCTGGTGGCCGGCCGCAAGACCGGCGACACCTGGCTACTCATCACCTCAAAGACCCGCCCAGTGGTGCTCGACCAGTACGTGGCAACCGCCGATCACGCGCTGGGCAACCTGTCGTGGCTGGTGGGCCGGATCGTCACGGCCACCGGCCCGATCGGCTTCAATTTTCTCGACTTCGTCTACGGTCAGCTCGCAGTGGCCGCGGTCATCGTCGCGCTGTATCAACTGCGTAACGTGGCCGTCGAGCGCCGCTTCCCGGGCCATCATCTGGTGCGCACCTTTCTGGTGATCGGCCTCCTCGGGCCCGCCATCTACATGATCTTCCCCGTGGTCGGACCGATCTTCGCCTACGGCACCGGCGCCGGGCACTGGGCGACGGTCAGCCTGTGGTCGGATACGCCGCCCAGCGAGCAATGGGCGGTGGCCAACCTGTGGCCGGAAACGCCGCCGCCGATCAATATCCCGCACCACATGCCATTCGACGAGATCACCCCACGGAACTGCATGCCCAGCCTGCACACAGCGTGGGCCACCGCGATCTTCATTCATTCCCGAACGGGCCCACGGCTTCTGCGATTCGCAGGCACGTTCTGGCTGATAGCTACGCTCTGCGCAACGCTGGGATTTGGCTACCACTACGGCGCGGATCTCATTGCCGGCGTGGTGTTTACGCTCACGATCGAGTCAGCTCTGCGCTCGCTCGACCGCGGCTGGGATCGATCAGGGATCCAGCTGGTTGCTTGGGGCACAACCGTCTTCGCTGCACTGTTGGTGTCTTATCGCTATCTACCGTTGGAGATGGCGAAACATCCGTGGGTGTACGGACCAATTCTCATGCTGGCGACGACCTCAGTGGTCTACGGCTACGTAAGGACCAACGCACTGTCGAAACCGAGGACCGCACCAGCGCGGCAACGGGAACCCCAATCCGGACTAGGGGTTGTCCCCTAACCCCTGGTCAGGAGCCACGGGACAACACTTCGTCCCGGATCCGCGTTGGGTGTGAGGCAGAGGAGCAGCGCACATGGGAGGTTCCGCTCAATCGCCGCCGGTCTCGTGACTGCACTGCTCCCGGACCTCTACGACCACTCAAGCCGCTGCAGGGAAAGTCGGCGATATGGGGGCGCGGTGATAGGCGCACTCAAACCGGTGTTTTGGGCGGTCGACCGCTGGTTGGCTGGCGATCAGGCACCCCCGCGGTCACGCGGGCGGTTCCTGCGCCATCCGGTGCTCTGCGGGTTCGTCGGCGCCCTCTTTTTCGGCGGCCTCTGCGCCTTGGTCCTTGGGAGGGTGGCCCGCAGGTCACCCTTTACAGCTTGGCTATGGGCGCGTTTTCGGTCCTTCGCGTCATAGGCAAACGGAAGCGTTTGGATCACTACGGCTACCCATCGAGGAAGGGGCACGACGACTAGACAGGTCTCCCGTAGCCCCTGGTCAGCAGGAGGAATCGTCAAGACCTGTGGCTCGGCTACTTGCCTCGATGGGTGAGCGAGTCCCGATTCTGCGCCACTGCTGTAATGAGGTCGTCAAGTTCACATTCAACGGAGGCATCGGTGAAGGGGTCGAAGTCGTCGACTCTCGCTGCGGTATCGGCGAAGTCCGAAGGGTAGAAGCTCCACCCCTGGATGCCACTGCAGCCCGCCTGAATAGTGGCTTGGTTCCCGTCCGGTGACGAGACGCGCAACCAAGCGGTGCCCTCGTCGGAGAAGTCGAAGGGGAGAAAGACGTTGCCCCCAGAGGGGCGTAGCCGTTGAAGGTGCTCTCCCCACTGGTCGAGGAGTCGCCGGAGGCCGTCCATGACGCCCTGGCCCGCCTGCACGGAATCGTCGTTGGCGAAGTAGAACGAATCACAGGTGTGCCGATAGACGCCCAGCCGTAGCAGCAGGTCGTCGTGCACATCGCGATCGGTGGTGCGCTCCAAGCGCAGTGGAACGTGGTTCATGGTGAAGACTCCAGCCTGGTCGGCTCTGAGGCTATGCCACTGCCTGCTCGGGCCGTTCGACGAGGTGGCCGCGTTCGAGGAAGGCTCCGGCCCGGACCAGGGCGACGAGGTGAGGTGCGTTCACCGCTCGCCCTCGTGTCTGTGCAGACTCGACGAGCTTGAAGACCATCGCCAGGACGGCAGCCGCGCTGCCCGCGCCCTTGGTGACCTTCGTGCGTAGTCGCACGGTGGCGAAGGTGGACTCCATGGGATTGGTGGTCCGTAGGTGGATCCAGCGCTCGGCGGGGAAGTCGAAGAGCCCGCGCTGCCTCGACAAGCTGGTGACCGCGGTACGGCGCGAGTACGCGGCGGACGTGCACCAGGGTCGTCCGTGGAGCCTGCCGTTGGAGGATCGCATTCTGCTGGTCGCGGCGTACTGGCGCGTGAACTTGACGATGCGCCTCCGCTGTTCGGGGTACCTACGCGTCCTGGGCCAACCCGATCGAGGCCCACTTCGGACCGCCGCGGCAGTTCACCCTGGCCAACTCCAACCACCGCAACCACACCGTGCAGACCCGCGCCCGGCACGCCTACCTGCGCCGGCGCAACGCCAACGCGCGCCAGCACGACGTGCTGGCAGCCCAACACCGTGAGCGTGCGTGGATCCGCAGCGAGAAGGGCATTCGCTGGGACGGGCGTCCCCTCCCCGCCGAACGGTTTCAGGTGCTCAAGTCGAGGACTGCATGACGACCTGCTCACCCTCACCGTTCGGTTCCTCGAAGTTGGCAAGGTAGCGGTTGAACAGCGTCTCATCCACCGTGACGGAGTTAGCGCCTTCCTCGCCATTGCGTACTTCGAGGCGCCGCTCCAGCGTCGTCCGATCGGCCTTGAGGTGGACCAGTTCCCAACGGCAGCCGTGGTTCTCAATCAGCGCCTTGTAATCATCGCGGGCGGCACGACTCCAGAAGCTGTAGTCCACCACCACATCGCGCCCCGCCAACATCAGCTCGACCAGTTCCTGCCGCTGCTCGCGGCGGACCTCTGCCTTGAGCTGGTCGAACGCCTCCGCCTCCAGCACCAGGCCGGCATCGCGCTGCCCGAGTCGTTGCCAGACCACTTCGTCAATCGAGAGCCGAACGTAACCGCGTCGCACCAGCTCCATCGCGTAGGTGGTCTTGCCCGCTCCCGGATGACCACACATCAGCACCACCGTGCTCAATTGCTGCGTCACGAAGCCAGGTTAGACCCGAAAAAGACGCCCTCCTCCACGGCGACACGACAAGGGCGCCCGTTGGAAGCGGACCCCACCACAGCCGACCGCCCCGGCGAACCTAATCCGTAGTTAGTGGCGATCTCCAAGGCCGGAGGGTCCTAGGTCGTGTTTCGAAGGCGATTGGCGAGACTGATGCAGCGGCCGGGGCTGGTCCAGAATGCTCGGATGGTCATGCTTGAGACTCCCCGTCTACTCCTTCGCCGTTGGCGGGAGGAGGACGTTGCGCCCCTCGCCGCCGTCAACGCCGACCCTGAAGTCATGCGATGGATCGGTGATGGCAGCGTCCGTGATGAGCAGCAGACGCGCAGAGGGATCGAAGCGATGGAGCACGGGTGGGAGGCACAGGGCTTCGGCCTGTTCGCCGTGGAGATCCGCTCCACTCGGAAGCTGGCAGGGTTCACGGGCCTTTCGGTTCCCGACTTCCTGCCGGAAGTGCTGCCGGCGATCGAGGTCGGCTGGCGGTTGGGACGTGCCCACTGGGGACACGGCCTGGCCACCGAGGCCGCTGCGGCAGCGGTCCGGTTCGGGATCGAGGACCTGGGGCTGGAGCGAATCGTCAGCGTTGCTCAGGTGGGCCACGATGCTTCCGAACGGATCATGGTCAAACTGGGGATGCATCCGCTCCGTGAGACCGTCGACCCCAGCTGCGGCCGACGAGTACGCATCTTCGAGCTGTCTTCGGACCGGTACGTCACAACCACTCGCTGATGGCGGCGACGAGAACGGTGGCTTCGTAGCGGGTCGCCAACCCCGTGGTTACCCGCTGGATCGGGCTCGCGAGTGGCACGCCGACCCGTTCGATGCGAGCTTGTGGCGGGACGGTCGCTGCGGTGACTTCGGTTGGTCGGCCTGCTGGGTCTGCGGAACCTATGCTCGCGTGAACCCGTGGCTCCGCTCCACTTTCGCCACATGCAGCGTGTAGCTCTGGTACCACTCGGCTCGCCCGCGCTTTTGCGCCGCGCGGTGCTCGGCGTTGCTTCGCCACTCTGTGAGGGCATCTGCGTCACGGAAGTACCCGACGGTGATACCCAGCCCGCCCGGAGTCTGCGCGTGGTCCATCCCCAGGAACCCAGGAACGTCCTTCACCAGGTCTTCCATACGTGCGTTGGTCTCGCTGTAGCCGCTCTGGTCCTGGGTTCGCACCGTAGTGAAGACAGCCACGTAGTAAGGGGGTTCATAGGCCTCGACGGGCGCGACAGGCGCTTCGGAGTGATCGCTCATGGCGCCACCGTATGGCGGGATGCGCCCAACGATCCAGTGTCTTTCCTGAACGGGACACATAAGGGATCCGGCTCTTGGCCAAAGCTGTCCGAGCTGACGTTCTCCGGCCACCTTTTTGGTGACGGCGGCGCCGACGGGCGTAGAAGAGGTGGTCAGCGGTTCGCGCCCGGGACGAAGTACATCCCGCCGGATCGGCGGCTGAGGCACGTCTGACGGGTGTGCGCCAGAGCGGAGCGAACGGGGTGTGCGCAGCCGTCTCGCTGCGCGGCTGGTGCACGGGCGCTCAAGTCCGCCCCTCGGGCCGCCTATGGATCTTGTGGGTTCCGCTCCTGGTGGGATCCGCTTGTCGAGCGACGGCTGAGCTCGGCGGCGTACTGAGCGCGGGGGCCGCCGACGACGGCGGCCCAGCCGGTGGCCGTTCCGACGGAGACGCCGAGGACCTCGCTGAGGACGGCGGGGGCGTGTGTGCTGCAAGGTCCATCAGTGCGCTGTTGCGTCCGCGCCGGGAGGGCAGGCCGTATGAGGCGAGGCGCGTGCGCAGTTGGCGGGGCTGCGGCGCCGGTTGGGTGCCGGGCAGGAGCCAGGCGTGGTCGGTGGCCGAGCGCAAGGCCGAGGAGTCGCCGGGTTATGCCGCCGCCGGTTCCTCCATACCGCCCCCTTGATCGTCGTGCC
This sequence comes from Streptomyces sp. NBC_00353, assembly GCF_036108815.1. Taxonomy (NCBI): domain Bacteria; kingdom Bacillati; phylum Actinomycetota; class Actinomycetes; order Kitasatosporales; family Streptomycetaceae; genus Streptomyces; species Streptomyces sp. NBC_00353. The sequence goes on from NZ_CP107985.1 coordinate 936,807, forward strand.
TGCTCACCTTCTGTGCCCACGGCCGGGCGTCGAGGCTTGGCGCGGGGCCAGGTCGCGGTCCGTGTCTCCACCGCCAGCCTGACGAGCGTGCGTCCGCCGCCTGGGTGACCGACATCAATGGCCTGAAGGTGACGAGCACTCCTTGCGGGCCAGGGGCCAGCCCGAACACCGAAATGAAGCGCACACAGGTGCCCCTCACCGGCGGGAGGCGAGCAACTGGGGTGAGAAGTCTTCGCTGCCCGCCCGGTACAACCGGCCGGACACCATCGTCGACGCCACCGAGACCGATTCACTGGACGCCGTACCGCAATGTTTGACTCCCTGCGGCAGACGCGCCGCCCGAAGTGCGCCCCGACCTGCACGAGTAAGCCCCACGTCCAGCGGAATCTACGGGCTCTGGCCTGCGGTGAAGTCCCGCTCACTCACCAGGGCTTGAGCCAGCTCACCCCTTGGCGTTCAGTGGCCTACCTGCGTGATCTGCTCATCCAGGCCGGAGTCCTGCCACCGGCCGACCGGCACCTGCTGCTGTTCCAGCGATGGCTCGCTGAGAAGCTGCCCGCCATCGCTGACGCCGGGCACCGGCAGATGCTGGAGCTTTTCGCCACCAGTCGCTGTGCGGACAAAGCACGTGGCTTTCGGCAGGTGAGAGCAGACGACTCCTGGCGAGGCTGGCAGCGTGGGTGGGGGAACATTGCCTACTGTCCCGAGCCGACGATCCATCCCGACGAGCCGCTGCCCGTGGTCGTCGAGCGGGTGCTCCGTTCGTCGGTCCCGCCCGATGAAGCTCCTGCGCTGACGTGCCGTGTATGCGGAGACCGGGACAACACCAGCGTCTGGCACGACGGTGTCTACCGGATCCATCAGCTGTGCAGGGAATGCGGGGTCAGCCTCGCGGTGCAGCGGGCCGACGCGCCCGACCCGCTGTTGGCGGCCGACCACGCCCGGCAGTGAAGGGAGATCCGGAGGCTGCGCAATGAATCTCCTCGCAGTTGCCCAAGCTGAGTTTCGGCACACAGGGGTCGGCATCACGGTGGGATGAGGATCCGCGCTCGGCGGAGTGCGAAGGATGCGCGGCCGCACACACTCCGTCTGAGGAGCTTGATTCGGCAGACATGGCCCTCGACCACGCCGGAGCTGTAGGACAAGGTGAGTCCGGCGGTGACTGCATCGAAGTCCTGGCGGAGGAAGTTGGCGAGGGAGCGGATCGGCCTCAAGTCGCAGCCCTCGGCCTGCCGAATCCACTCACCCAGCAGGTGGCCGCGACGGTGACGGACCAGGTCGGCGAAGGCACGGGCCAGGTCGCAGGCGTTGGTGATGTCTGGGCAGCCAGGTGCCCGCGAGACCGCCCGATGCTACTTCATCGAAAACCCTCGAGACGGTTGCGAAGCGGGCGCTCGATAGTCTCCGAGATCCAGCCCGCAGCCAGTCCTGCGGCCAGCCACGGGGGACGGAACATTCATGCCGTTCGGTGACTTCGATGCATGGCGGCGAGAACTTTTGTGGACGGGAGATCTCGTTCAAGACGGTGACAACCTCACCCTCGCCGGATAGACGAGCCGCCCGCACGACGGCCAACGACTCCTGAGCAGCTCGGAAATCATTTACGGGACAGCCTTAGGTCGGCTCGAACCGTGCTCCTAACGATCACCCCGGGTCAGGCCCCCCACCAAGCCCTCAGCCCGGCCAATGCACCTCGGGGCGGCCCGCACGGGCGGGGTACTGGGGCCAATCGGCCCGGCCGCTTACCCGCTCAGCCCCTGTGGCCCACGGAGCACGCGCCGGACACTGAAGAGGAAGCGTTCGGAAGGAGATCTTGCGATGACCGGCATCCAGGAAGCCCCCGTGCACGCACTGCTGGGCGACGGCACCACCGTGCGGATACGCCAGGCGGGGTCGGCGGACCGCGAAGAAGTGCTACGGCTGTACCGGGAGATGTCGCCGGAGAATCTGCGGCTGCGGTTCTTCTCCGCCAACCCCGCCTCCGCAGGGAAGGCCGCCGACCGCGTGGCAGCGGGCGAGCGGCCTGGCTACCGTGCGCTGGCCGCTGAATACGCGGGACATCTGGTGGGCCTGGCGGAATACGAGGTCCTGCCACCAGGAAGCACCGCCGAGATCTCGGTGGCCGTCGCCGATGGGTGGCACCGCCGGGGTGTGGCCACGCTGTTGCTGGAACACCTGGCGGACGCGGGCCGTACAGCAGGGGTGACGGCGTTCAGCGCGGATGCCCTGGCCGAGAATCACGACGTGCTGAAGGTCTTCCACGACCTGGGGCTGCGCGTCACCAGTCACTTCGACGGTCCTGAGGTGCACTGCACGGTCGAACTCACCGAGGACAACGCCTATTTGAATGCCGTCGAGATCCGGGGGCGGGTCGCCGACGTCGTCAGCCTGCGGCCGCTGCTGCGGCCGAGGGCCGTCGTGGTGATCGGTGCGGGACGCAAGCCCGGCTCCGTAGGGCGGGCGATCCTGCGGAACATCCGCACCAGCTCCTACACCGGGCTGGTCTACGCCGTCCACCCCGAAGCGGGCGCGATCGCCGGAGTACACGCCTACCGCTTCGTCGCCGATCTGCCGCAGGTACCTGACCTCGCCGTGATCGCCATACCGGCCGCGTCCGTCGACGGGGTGGCAGAGGAGTGCGGGACGGCTGGTGTGCGAGCCTTGCTCGTGGTCTCTGCCGGACTGAACACGCACCAGGCCGCGGGCCTGATGGGCTCGTGCCGGCGCCACGGTATGCGGCTGGTCGGTCCCAACTGCCTAGGGCTCGCCAACACGGAGGACCGCGTACGTCTCGACGCGACCTTCGCTGCCCGCCATCCCGGACCGGGAACCGCTGGAGTCGCCGTGCAATCAGGCGGTGTCGGCATCGCGCTGCTGGACGGCCTCGCCCGGCTCGGCATCGGCGTGTCCAGCTTCGTCTCGCTCGGCGACAAGTACGACGTCAGCGGTAACGACATGCTCCAGTGGTGGGAAAGCGACGGGCACACGGACCTGGCGCTGCTGCACCTGGAGTCCTTCGGCAACCCGCGCGCCTTCTCGCGCACCGCCCGCCGGGTGGCCCGGGTAATGCCGGTACTCACCGTGGACGCCGGCCGATCCGAAGCCGGAAGGCGCGCCGCGGCCTCCCATACCGCGGCGGCGGCCACCCCGACCATGACCCGGCAGGCCCTGTTCACCCAGGCCGGTATCACTGCCACCCGCACCATCGGCGAACTCCTGGACACCGCTGCCCTGCTGCATGCGCAGCCCCTGCCCGCAGGTACCAAGGTCGTTGTCGTGAGCAACGCGGGCGGGGCGGGAGTCCTGGCCGCGGACGCGTGCACGGATGCCGGACTCTCCGTCCCGGCGCTCGGCGCCGACCTAGTGGACGAGCTTCTTGGCCTGCTGCCGGATGGTGCCACCGCCACCAATCCTGTGGACGTCACTGCGGCGGTCGGCGAAGAGCAACTGCGGTCGTGCGTCGGCCTTCTGGCCCGGCACGGTGCCGTGGACGCCGTGCTCGTCACGCTGGTCCCTACTGCTGTCGCCGCGGCCACCGGCGAGGATCTGGTGCGCGCCCTGACATCGGGCCCAGAGCAGCTCCCCCGTCCGGTCCTCGCGGTCCTGCCCGCCCAGGCGGCCCGTGTCGAGCTTCTGCCGGCCGCCGACGAGACCACCGTCCCTGCGTACTCGGACGCTGAGGACGCCGCCCGTGCCCTCGCCCACACCGCTGCCCGCGCCGACTGGCTCTCCCGGCCACCGAGTTCAGTACCGGATTTGCCGAACGTGGAGACCGGTCGCGCGCGAGATCTCGTTGCCGCATATCTGGACGGCAATCCAGAGGGTGGCTGGCTGGATCCGCAGGCGATCGCGGCGCTTCTCTCCTGCTACGGCATCCCGCAGATCCCCTGGGCGTGGGCGCGGGACGAGGACGAGGCCGTTGCCGCGGCCGAGCCGCTCGCGGGGCCTGAGGGGCGGGTCGTGATGAAGGCCTACTGGCCAGGGTTGCTGCACAAGAGCGAGCAGCACGCCCTCCACCTGGACCTGCACAACGCCTCCCAGATCAGAGCCGCTCACCGTGATCTGGTCACCCGGTTCGGTGACAGGATGACCGGGGTGGTCATCCAGCCACTCGCCGAACGCGGCACCGAACTGTTCGCCGGGGTCGTCCAGGATGAGGTCTTCGGACCGCTCGTGGTGTTCGGGCTGGGCGGTACGGCGACCGAACTGCTTGCCGACCATGCGGCCCGGCTGGCCCCGCTGACCGAGCTCGACGTGAACGACCTGCTGACCTCGCCGCGCTGCTCCCCCCTGCTGTTCGGCTACGCCGGCCGTCCCGCCGCCGACCTCGGTGCTCTGGAGCAGCTGCTGCATCGGCTGTCGCGAATGGCCTCGGATCTACCCCAGCTGGCCGACGCCGACCTCAACCCAGTGCTCGCCGGGCCGCACGGGATCACGACGCTCGACGCCCGCATCCGGCTCGTCCCGCGCCACGCCCACGACCCGTATCTGCGTCGGCTGCGCTGACCCCGTCCCCACAGATCGAGGGAGACCAGCCATGAACCCACGAAGATCGGCGTCGTCATACGCGCCGTAGCGAGCGAACGGGCCTGATCCATCGGTGCGCTGGCAGGGCCGGACGATGTCAGTTGCTGACCAAGGTTCGTTTGGGGGCCGGGAGTCCCGAGACCGGCGCGTTGGCCCGAGCGGAATCAGGGTTTCACCCAGTGCGGCGGCACGCCGCGCGTGGCACGTTGGATACAGCAACATAGTGAGGAAACGGCGGCGATCATGCGAGCTCACCTAGGCGATCAACTTGTGGTCGAGAGCCCAGCCACCGGCGCCACCAGGCGCGACGGCGAGATTGTCGGACTCCACCACGAGGACGGAACCCCTCCATACGACGTGCGCTGGTCGGATACGGACGCGGTGACTCTCGTTTTCCCCGGGCCCGACGCGCATGTCCATCACGTCGAACACGGGCCCGAGAGAGACCACGAGCTTTACCGACCGGGCATGGATGAGGCGGGTGCCGAGTCCGCCAGGACCCCGCTTGGCAGGGCACCCGACCCTGGCGACATCGGTCGGCGCGTGGCGTTCGAACGCAAGCGCCAGGGGCTCACCCGGGCAGAAGCAGCCCGCCTCGCCGGAATGGCGCCGGCCTACCTGGCGTATCTCGAAGAACGGCCGGCCGACCCGAGTGTGGCGAGTCTCATCAGACTGGCCGGCGCGCTGGGCACGAGCGTCGCAGTCCTGCGCGGAGGCGGTATCGACCACCCGCCAGGCCAAGGTCGCGCGCTCGTGCATCCCCGGCTGCGGGACCTCGGCCCCGACGAGTGCCGCGCCCGGCTTGCCACGCATGGCGTGGGGCGAGTCGCGGTGTCGACACCCGATGGCCCAGCCGTCATCCCGGTGAACTACGAGGTCATCGATGACGCGATCGTTTTCCGGACCGCGCCCGACTCGGTGCCCGCAGCGGCTGTGGGAACGGATGTCGCATTCGAGGTCGACCATGTGGATGAGGCCATGAGTCAGGGCTGGAGCGTTCTCGTAGTCGGCCCTGCACGGGTTGTTACGGAACCCGACGCGGTGCGACGGCTAGCCGTTCGCGCCCATTCCAAGCCTTGGGCAGGGGGCGAACGCGAGATGTGGGTGTCGATCCGGCCCACGCGCCTCACGGGCCGTCGCATCAGTCCTGCCGATCAATGAGGGCCACGGACTGCGGCTCGCCCCGCGCGCATTCCACGACCGTAAAGATCTGACCGTCACGGCAAGGTAAGTCCAGGAATGCGGCTCCTCCCCGTCTGTGGCGATCACGGCGGTCCTAGATGCGATTGGTCGGCAAAGGCATCCGCAGGGGTCATTCGTGTTTCGCGGAAGGCGGGGAAGCGCGCAGGGTCGTCAGGCGCCGCCGGTACTCCTCCTCGTCGATCTCGCCGCGGGCGAACCGCTCGGCGAGCAGCTGCTCGGGCGCGGGCCCTGCCTGGACGTGGGTGTGGGGGTGCTCAGGGGTGCGGCCCAAGGCCCGGAAGATGAGCACGCCGATACCGACGATCACCACCCAGAACAGGACCATGCTCACTGACATCGCGAACCAGCCCCAGCCACCACCGTGGCCGTACCAAAACATCGCGTTTCACTTCCCGGTTGTTGCCGGGGGCCGCGAGCGCGGAGCCCGCTGTCCTGCCACGTTCTCTGTCACTGTCACTACCACGGTCCCTCGGCCCTGACCGCCGGTGTAGGGCCGGATGGTCCCCGGTTGCTGGACAGTCAGCCGCGTGCTCGCAGGACGGCCCACAGGGCGTGCCGGACGGACCCGTCCGGCACGCCCTGTGGGCCAGTAGGCCCAAGCCCGGGACAGCTCACACGGCGCAGTATGGAGGCCGGGGCAATTCGAGAAGGATCGTTGCCGCGCCGAATCCGGGAGTCGTTCGTGCTTCGCCGTCGTGGGAACCCGGCGTGCCGACGGCGGTCGACGACGGCCGCGCCCTCGGCAGGCTGGACCATTCAGCGGAAGGAAGTCTTGGCCATGACCCTGCACACCAGCACCGAGAAGCCACGCAGCAAGCAGTGGAGCGTGCGCCTGGACCTCTTCGAGGAGGGTGACCTCACCAAGGTTCACGCTGTCCTCGACACCGGTGACACCACCCTTCAGAGTCGCACCTCCGCCCAGCGCAACCCTAACGACACTCCCATTCCCGAGATCGGCGACGAGTTCGCCGTCGGCCGGGCCCTGATCGACCTCGGCAACCAGCTGCTCAGCGCCGGAAGAACCGACGCCGCGTCGGGTGACCTTGCCGCGCCCGGTTGAATGGGCGTCGCGTCGAGGGCAGCCGCCCCGGCTGGTGGACAGAAGAGATCCGCCACTGCACAACGTCGGCCGTGGCGCTTCCGCCCGATGTCCGACGAGCTCGGGATGCATCTGTACGCGGCCCCGATGCGTGCCGTACGGCATTGCCCTGCTGTCTGCCCAGTTCGCGGGTGCGGCTGACCTGGGGCGGCTGTTGCTGTACGGCCCAGCGAGCTACGTCGACGAGGCGACCTACGTTGGGCCAGTAAGTTGGCATGCCGATTCACGCACCTCCCTTGTTCGGCTTTCAGGTCCGCTCGACGGTGAGATTGAGGAAGTGGGCCGAGCATGAGATGCACGGGTCGTGATTGCGGACCGCCCGTTCACACAGGGCGGTCAGTTCCGCGTCGGTGGGATCGCCGTCTCCCAGGCGTTCCTGCACGATTCGGCGGAGGTCCTCCTCGACCGCACCCAGGTTCTGCGCGGTCGGCGGGACAAGGCTGGCGTCGGTGACGGTCCCTTCGGAATCGAGGGTGTACCGGTGGTACAAGAGACCGCGCGGCGCCTCAGTCGCTCCATGCCCGGTACCGGCTCGTGAGGGCACGCCGACGTAGGGGTGCGGCGGGGGTTCGTAGGCGTCGATGATCCGCAGTGCCTCGTCGACCGCGTAGAGCACCTCAACCGCTCGGACGATGATACTGCGGAAGGGGTTTCGACAGACGGTGCCCTGCCGGGGGTCGCCGAGTCCGGCGTCGTGGGCGGCCTGGAGGGCGATCGGGGACAGCCAGCGGCCGCTGATGGCGTACCGGGCGAGTGAGCCGGTGAGATGGCGGCGGTTGTCCAGCAGGGAGTGGAGGGCGGTGGAGTGAGGTACCTGGCTCTCGGCGACGTGGGCGCCGAAATCGTGGACCTCAAAGGTACGGGTGGGCAGCGCGCGGTCGGATTCGGGGGTAAGACAGGCGGAGTGCGGCGCGGGCATGACGGTCGGGGTACCGGACTCGATGGCGTAGGTGCCGGGCTCGGACAGTGCGAACAGGTCGTTGTCACAACCGGCGTCAGGGAACTCGAAGCCGGCCACCCAACGGACGGTTTGGGCCGCGTCGTCCCGGGCCCGGCGCAACCGATCGGCCAGCGGGCGCAGTTCGGTCGTGGTCGGGATGCGGTGGAAGCCACCGAGGCGGACATTGACCGGGTGGATCGCCCGGCCGCCCAGCAGTTCCAGGATCGCGTTGCCGGCCTGCTTGAGCCGAAGGCCGCGTTCAATGTCGGCGCGCCGGCTGCGTGCAAGGTCGATGGCGCTGTCGCAGCCGAAGAAGTCGGGCGCGTGGAGAAGGTAGATGTGCAGCGTCTGGCTCTCGATCCATTCACCGCAGTAGAGCAGCCGGCGCAGCGCCGCCAGCTGCCCGTCCACGACGACGCCACAGGCGTCCTCGATCGCTCGGCAGGCGCTCATCTGGTACGCGACCGGGCAGATCCCGCACACCCGGGAGGTGATGTCGGGCGGCTCGGCGTAGGAGCGTCCGCGCAGGAACGCCTCGAAGAAGCGTGGCGGTTCGTAGATCGCCAGCCGGGCCTCTGCAACCCTGCCGCCGTCCATGCGCAGATACAGTGCGCCCTCACCCTCGACGCGGGCGAGCGATCCGACTTTCAACACTCTTGAGCCGCGGTGGGTCACTCTTCCAGTTCCTTCCGGGAGGCCGTGTCGAACTCAGGAGCGGCGGTATTGAAGGTTCGCAGCACCCGCACCACGTCGAGAGTGTCCATGCCATCGCGGCGCAGGAGGGGAATGAACGAGGGGAAGTTGGTCGAGTTGGACGGGCCGAAGCAGCCGTAACAGCCGCGCCCGTACGCGGGGCAGATCGCACCGCATCCGGCGTGGGTGACCGGACCCAGGCAGGGTGTACCGTGGGCGACCGTCACACAGACCGTGCCGCGCTGCTTGCACTCGAAGCAGACGCTGTGCGCGGGTACGTCGGGTCTGCGTTCGGCCAGGTAGGCGGTGATGACCTCCACCAGTTGTCCTCGGTCGATGGGGCAGCCGCGCAGTTCGAAGTCCACCGGGACATGGGCGCTGATGGGTGTGGAGGTGGCGAGGGTCTCGATGTAGTCCGGTCTGGCATAGACGGCAGCCTGGAAGTCAGCGACGTCCGCGTAGTTGCGCAGCGCCTGGACGCCACCTGCGGTCGCGCACGCCCCGATGGTCACCAACCGCTTGGAGACGGCCCGGATGTGCTGGGCCCGGTCGACGTCCTGCTGGGTGGTCACCGATCCCTCGATCAGCGACAGGTCGTACGGGCCCGGCGCGTCGGCGCTGGAAGCCTCCAGGAAGTGTGAGATCTCCACCCTCTCGGCGATGCCGAGGAGTTCGTCCTCGCAGTCCAGCAAAGTGAGTTGGCATCCGTCGCAGGAGGCGAACTTCCAGACGGCGAGTTTCGGACGATCGCTCGCGGTCATGTCACAACTCCCTGACCATGAGGAGGGGTTGGGCCTTGCTCCAGCTGACGACGGGGCCGTCGCGGCAGAGCAGGAGGGGGCCGAGCTGGCAGTGCCCGCAGTGGCCAGTGGCACAGTGCACATTGCGTTCCAGCGAGACCTGAATCAGCTCCGGATCGACGCCGCGGTGCACCAGTTCGCCGGCGGTGGCGCGAATCATCGGCTCGGGGCCGCAGATGAACGCCGCCGACGCTGCGGGACCGAAGGCGGCCCGGTCGAGCAGGGTCGTGACGACGCCGACCTCGCCCTGCCACAGCGGGTCCGCGCGGTCCACGGTGGTCAAGACCCGGGCAGCCGACTGCCAGCCGCGAACGTCCTCGGTGTAGAGCAGCTCGTGAGGCGTGCGCGCTCCGATGAGGACGTTCAGCCGTCCGTAGCACTCGGCGGTGGCGAGCGCGTCGCGTACGAGCGGGCGCAGCGGCGCCAGACCGATACCTCCAGCTACGACGAGCAGGTCGTTCCCAACTGCGGCGGGTAGTTCCCAACCGGTGCCGAACGGTCCGCGCACTCCGACCGTGTCACCACGCCGCAGCCTGTGCAGCGCGCCGGAGACCGCTCCGACCGTGCGGACGGTGTGCGTCAGCCGGTGCCCGTCGATCCCGGAGACCGACAACGGGATGTCGCCGACACCGAAGGCGTACACCATCGCAAACTGCCCAGGAGTGAAGGGCTGCAGGGTCGAGCGGACCGGTTCCAGGACGATCGTGGCGGTGTCGGGCGTCTCGGCCTCACGTTCCACCACCCGGTACGGAACAGGGACGGTTCCCGGCCGAGGAGTCAATGTTGCGTATGCCATGATCACGACTCACCGGCGTCGGGGGGACCGTACAGGTCGAGCAGGCGGAATCGGGTGGCCTTCAGCCGCCGTGCGATCACCTGCGCAACGCAGTTGGTCAACGCCAAGCCGAACGACGGATCCTCCTCGCACGCGGCTCGGACCCGCTCCGCGTCGAACTCTGACGCCGACACTGCGCTGCGGGCCTGCGCGCCGAGGTGCCAGCGGTACGGCTCGAACAGCCAGGACCAGCCCAGCAGATCGCCTTCACCAAGGGTCTCCAGGACTGCTTCGCGCCGGGCCGGAACGTGAACGTCGAGCGCAACGAGCCCGGAATGGATGATCCAGAACCGGTCGGCGACACCGTCCTCGTCGAAGATGCGGGTGCCGCCGGGGAAGGAAACATCGTGGGCGAACGTGACCAGCCGCTCGCGGTGGCCGGGCGACAGAGCCCCGAGAAACCCGTGGCGAACAACGGTCATTGCGGACCCTCCCTCGGCTCCTGCCGGGCGGCCTCCCGTTCCAGGTTCAGCGCATGGGCCTCCTCGGTGATGTCGATTCCGACCGGGCACCACACGATGCAGCGCCCACAGCCGACGCACCCGGAGCTGTCGAACTGGTCGTACCAAGTGCCGAGTTTGTGGGTGGCCCACTGCCGGTAGCGGCTACGCGAGGAGTTGCGGACCGGACCCGCCTGCAGGTGGGAGAAATCCAGGTCGAAGCAGGACTCCCAGCGCCGCCACCGCTCGGCGTGTTCACCGGTGAGGTCCGTGACGTCCTCGGTGGTGGTGCAGAAGCAGGTCGGGCAGACCATGGTGCAGTTTCCGCAGGTCAGACAGCGGGCCGCGACGTCGTCCCAGCGCTCGGCTGTGAGCGTCTCGCGCATCAGCATCTGCAGGTCCACCAACGGCATGCTGCGGCCCATGCGATCCGCCGCGTCGGCGACACGCTCACTCGCCGCGGTCCGAGTCGCGGCGTCGGCGGGACCCTGGGGCAGCTCGGCCAGGACCGACGCTCCCTCCTCGCTCCCGATCCGCACCAGGAAGCGGTGGCCGTCGGAATCGAGCACCTCGGTCAGCGCCAGGTCGTAGCCGGGCCCCACGGCCGGCCCGGTCCCCATGGACACGCAGAAGCAGGTGGCACCCGGCTCGGTGCACTCCGCCGCCACCAAGAAGGCCCGCTCACGTCGCCCACGGTACGCCGGGTCGTTGTACTGCCCGCCGGTCAGCACCCGGTCCTGAATTGCGATGGCCCGCAGGTCGCAGGGGCGCACACCGAGGAACGCGTACGACGACGGTGATGTCCGGTCCTCGGTCACCATCAGCTCGCCGTCGGCACCGCGATCGGCGGTCCACTGCCGCTCCCGCGGCGGATGCAGAAACGTCTTCCAGGACTGAGGGCCCGCGCTGTGCGCGAACACGGCGCCGTCCTCGCGGGCACGCAGCCGGTAGACGCCTGCCTCCAACTCGACTCCCCAGCCGTAGGGGAGTTCCGCACCGCCGGAGATCTCGGACAGGACGATCGCCCCGTCGCGGACGGTCGGTCCCACGACCGTACGGCCGCGCCCGGCCAGGACCGTGATCAGCGCGTCCAGGCCGTCCTTGCCGATCACCGCGGCCGTGCCGCCGTCGTCCGCCATCGCCAACCTTCCGACGCTGCCGCCGATGATGCCTTCCCGGCCAGTATGCGCACGGACCTGCTGCCCGGCATGGGCCGACCGGCCCCTGCGTGGTCCAGGTGGCTGTGTCCGACACCCCGTACGGCCCCCGCGCGGACCCGGTACAACTGGCGAGCCTGTCCGGCGGGAAGGGGCAAGCGCGTGAACCTCACTACGCGGATCGCCGTCATCGGCGTCGGGAACGAGTTCCGCCACGACGACGGTGTGGGCTGGGCCGTCGTGGCCCGGCTGGCAGAACGAGCCGCGGAACGGCCACTGCCGAGTGCGACCGCCCTTCTGGTGTGCGACGGTGACCCCGCCCGACTGATCGCCCTGTGGGAAGACGTCGACCTCGCCATCGTGGTGGACGCCGCACATGCACATCCCGGGCATCCCGGTCGGCTACATCGCCTGAAACCGGATGGTGGGCAGCTGTCGCAGACAGGCAGTGCGACGAGTTCCCACGGGCTCGGGCTCGGCGACGCCGTCGAACTCGCCCGTGAACTGGACCGCCTTCCTGGACAACTGGTCGTCTACGCCATCGAGGGAGCCGACAGCAGCCTGGGCACTGGCCTGTCAGCACCCGTCGCAGCCATCGTGGAGCCGCTCACCGAATGGATCGCGGAAGAAATCGCGCTGCACGTGGGTTCTGCCGGCAGCCGATAGGCACGAACTGGCTGCGTGCTACGTGTACGTTCCCTTTCGGGCCGCCATCTCCTACGCCAGAGCGCTTCCGCACCCCGGTCCCCCGGCGCACCCCCGGCCACGCTCCCACAACCCTCAGCCGGCGGATGCACCACACCCACCAGTCCTACGGCCACGGTGACACTCGTCGTCTGCCATCTACCCAAGTCGTTCGCGGACCTGTCGGAGCAGTGTGAAACCGATCCGCTCGCCGACCTGCCTCATCGAGCACGCCGTACCGGGTCCGCGCAGCAAAGCCCGTTCGGCGCTGACGCTTGACTTCGAGCATGGTCCCCTCCGTAACGTCATCCCATGGCAGACGAGAAAGGCACAGGCAAGCCCGGAAAGCTGCGGCGCTCGCTGTACGAGCCGGAGCTGTACCGACTCCAGACCGAGCTCGTGAAGCTCCAGGAGTGGGTACGGGCCGAAGGCGCACGGCTCGTCGTGGTGTTCGAGGGACGTGACGCGGCCGGCAAGGGCAGCACGATCAAACGCGTCACTGAACACCTCAATCCCCGGGTAGCACGCATCGTCGCGCTGCCGCGGCCCACCGAGCGCGAGCGCAGCCAGTGGTACTTCCAGCGGTACGCCGAGCATCTTCCAGCTGCAGGGGAAGTGGTCCTCCTCGACCGGAGCTGGTACAACCGCGCGGGCGTCGAGCGCGTCATGGGTTTCTGCACCATGGAGGAACACCAGCGGTTCCTTCGCCAGTGCCCGATCTTCGAGCGGATGCTGGTGGAGGACGGCATTCTGTTGCGCAAGTACTGGTTCTCGGTGAGTGACGCCGTGCAGGAGGAACGGTTTCGACGCCGGCTGCAGGATCCCACCCGCCGATGGAAGCTCTCGCAGATGGACCTGGAATCGATCAGCCGCTGGGAGGCCTACTCCCGTGCAAAGGACGAGATGTTCGTCCATACGGACATCTCGGAGGCTCCCTGGTATGTAGTCGAGAGCGACGACAAACGCCGGGCAAGGCTGAACATGATCGCCCATCTTCTGTCATCCGTGCCGTACGAGACAGTCGCTCCACCGGTGATCGAAATTCCTCGGCGGCCGCCGGCCAGCGGGTACCAGCGGCCGCCGAGGGACCTTCAGACGTACGTCCCCGACCACGCCTCGGTACTAGGAAAGTGAGGCGGGAAGGTGTCCTACACGGTCAGGACAGTGGTGGAGTAGGGCATGTACGACTCGGTCGAGCTGGAGACCCTGGGCGAGTACTTTGGCGGCTGTCAAGAAGGCCTCTTCACGATCCGTCTGGGCCCCACCCATGACGTGCCACCGCTGCTGCAGCAGCGGTGGCACGCGGTTCACTGGGCGCCGCCTGGCGCCTGGCTGGCCCACGGGGCGCCGGAGGCCGATAGTAGAGAGGGAGGAAGCAGGCAGCCGGGCGCGTGAACCGTACAGGGCGGGAAGGTGCCGTCGATGTCGAATGCCACGAGCACCGACCTCTACGAGGTCACGATGGCCCAGTCGTATCTGAGCGAGGGCATGACCGGTTCGGCGACGTTCAGTCTGTTCGTGCGCAACCTGCCTCCGGACCGGGGCTTTCTTGTCTGTGCCGGGCTGGAATCAGTCCTCGACTTCCTCTCCGCCTATCGTGTGGACGCGGATGACGTGGATGTCTTCGCCTCTGTGATGGGACGACGGCCCGAGGATCTGGCACCACTGCTCGGCCTGGAATTCAGTGGTGAGGTCCGGGCAGTGCCCGAAGGGCACATCGTGCTGGCCGGCGAACCCCTGCTGGAAATCACTGCGCCCCTTCCGCAGGCCCAGCTGGTTGAAACCTACGTAATTAACCAGCTCAACCACCAGACCGCCATCGCCTCCAAATGCGCCCGGTGCGTCCTGGCCGCCGACGGACACCAGGTGGTGGACTTCTCCCTGCGGCGCACTCATGGCATTGAAGCCGGACACCGGGCCGCTCGGCTGGGTGCCATGGTCGGCTTCGCCGGAACCAGCAATGTTGCGGCGGCTCACGCCGAGGGCCTGTCCGCAGTCGGCACGATGGCCCACTCGTACATCGAGGCATTCGGTCTTGAGGAGGACGCGTTCCGGGCCTTCGCCCGGTCCCATCCAGGCCCTGTGACACTCCTGGTGGACACCTACGACACCGTGACGGGCGTGGCGACGGCGGCACGCGTGCTGCGCGATCTGGGGCTCGGTCCGGGGTGTGCCATACGGCTGGACAGCGGTGACCTCGGAGCCTTGTCCGTTCGGGCTCGGACGATCCTTGATGCCGCCGGTCTACAGGAGACACGCATCGTGGCGAGTGGTGGTCTCGACGAGTTCGCCGTGGACAGTCTGGTCGGCTCCGGAGCGCCGATTGATACGTACGCCGTCGGGACCCGGATTGGCGTCTCCGCGGATGCCCCTTACCTGGATTCCGCGTACAAGCTGGTCGAGTACGACGGTCGGCCGGTAATGAAGCTTTCTTCGGCCAAGGTGACGGCGCCGGGGCGCAAGCAGGTGTTCCGAAGGCCGGGATACGCGGATCTCATAGCTCTCATCGATGAACCGCCGCCTCCGGATGGCGTCCCGCTGCTGGAGTCGGTCATGCGGGAGGGCCGACGCGTTTCGGAACGCACAGAGCTGGACACAGCCCGGCAAAGGTTCGCCACTGACCTCGCGGCACTGCCACCCGGGGCCCGCACCATATGGGCACCCGTCGCGCCGAAGGCGGAACTCTCAGGGCTCCTCAGCTCACTCGCGGCACATGTCCGCGGATATATCAAGAAGAATCTGATAACGGACGCGGGCGAAGTCATTTGATTCGATCTCACCACCACGCACAATCCATTGTTCTCGCCAACCGATTGCAGGTCTCTCGGATCCGTCTCTCTGGCCTTTACGCCCCTCACGGTAGCGGCAGTTGTCCGTGATGAACGCCGCCGCGCCGCTGCAATAGCCCCGCCCGAGGAGCACCCCATGACTGCATCCCGGTACATCGTCAGCGACGTCATGACCCACACGGCCGTGGCCATCGGCCGCGAGGCCTCGTACAAGGAGATCGTCGAGCTGATGCACCAGTGGAAGGTCAGCGCAGTGCCGGTACTCGAAGGCGAGGGCCGTGTCGTCGGGGTTGTCTCCGAGGCGGACCTGCTGCCGAAGGAGGAATTCCGGCAGGATGAGCCGAAGCTGCCCGACCAGCTCGAGGAGGCATCCAAAGCCGACGCGGTGCTGGCCGAGGAGCTGATGTCGAGTCCCGCCGTCACCGTCCACCCCGATGCCACGCTCGCCGAGGCCGCCCGCATCATGGCGCGCAAGCGGGTGAAGCGTCTGCCCGTCGTGAACAGCCTCGACATGCTGGAGGGTGTCGTGAGCCGCAGCGACCTACTGAAGGTGTTCCTGCGCCCGGACGAGGAGATCGACGAGGAGATCCGCTCCGCTGTTGTCGCGGAGCTCGTTCCCCCGGTCGAGCTGGACTTCTCGGTGCTGGATGGTGTCGTCACCCTGCGAGGGCCTCTCCAGAACCGTTCTCTGGTGCCGCTTCTCGCTCGGGCCGTTCGCGCGGTCGAAGGCGTCGTGGACGTGCGCATGGAGCTTGTCTGAAGCTCCCCCCAGGCGCTGCGTCCTGCAGCAGCCGGTCCGGCTCCGCCGTGCGGGTGGTCGCGACTCAGCAGGGGTATCGACTGAGTGAAGTTCCTCCGGCGGAGTGGAGACTCGACCTCCACGCTGCGGGGGCAGTGTCGTGACTGCGCTGCTGCTGAAACGTGGCCGGGCCGTACCAGTCTCCTTTATCAAGCCGACTGTCGCCACAGTCGTAGGCGATGCGCCGTGAACGCCACGGGGTGGAGATCCGGGCGACCTGAAACGCTGCACTTGCACGAAGATCTCGGCCCGCGACGTTCCGAGTGGCTCTTCCTCGTTGTGTCCGAAACACTGGAACGGTTTCTGGGACTACAGCCGATGGGGGGCCGTGTCCAGGAGGACTCAGATGGCCACAAGGCGCCAATTCATCAAGGCTGGCCTAGGCGGCGGAACCTGCCTCTTCCTCCCAGCCGGGCCTGCCTCCACGCCGGCCTGGCCGGGGTTCCCCAGTCGCGTCCTGGACCCGACGACAATCAACAAGTACGTCACCGAGCTCGCCGTCCCGTCAGTCATGCCCTGGGCCGAGAGGGACGAGGCAGGACACGTCGATCACTACACGATCGGTGTTCGGCAGTTTCGGCAGCAAATTCTGCCAGCCGGTATGCCTGCCACGACGGTGTGGGGGTACGGGTCGACCCGGCATCCGGGAAGCTTCGCCTACCCGTCATGCACCGTCGAGGCGGCCTTCGGCCGGGCCATACAGGTCACGTGGGTGAACCAGCTGCTCGACCGCCACGGCAACCATCTGCCGCACCTGCTGCCGGTAGACCCCACACTGCACTGGGCCAACCCTGAAGGCGGCATTTCATGGCGTGATGCCCGACCGACCTTCACCTCGACACCCGGCCCCTATACCGGGCCCGTGCCGATCGTGACCCACCTGCACGGGGGGCACAACACGCAGGAGAGCGACGGCTACCCCGAGGCGTGGTATCTACCCCGTGCATCCGACATCCCCGACGGATATGCACGGGTGGGCTCCTTCTATGAACAGTTCAAGATGATATTCGAGGACCAGTTCAATGCAGCCTGGGAGCCAGGAACCGCCGTATTCCAGTACGCCAACCAGGAGCGTGCCGCCACCTCCTGGTTCCATGACCATGCCCTGGGGGTCACTCGGCTGAACGTCTACGCGGGGCTGGCGGGCTTCTACCTCCTGCGTGGCGGGCCTGCCGACCTTCCGAGCGGTGTGCTTCCGGGGCCGGCACCGAAGCTCGGTGACCCCCCGGGGAGGCACTACTACGAGATCCCGGTCGTCATCCAGGACCGGTCGTTCTCCACCGACGGCAGCCTGTTCTACCCGGCGAGTCGCGCATCCTTCGACCACTTCACCGGTCCCTACATCCCCGGCAGTGACATCTCTCCCATCTGGAACCCGGAGTTCTTCGGCAACACGATGGTGACCAACGGCCGTACCTGGCCCGCTCTCTCCGTCGAGCCGCGCCGCTACCGCCTGCGGTTCCTCAACGGCTGCAACGCACGCTTCTTGATCCTGAAGATCGTCACCGACCCGATGGCCGTTCGTCCCGCAGCCCCGGTGCTCCCCTTCTGGCAGATCGGTTCGGAGGGAGGCTTCCTGCCCGCACCTGTGCAGCGCGACCAACTGCTCACCGCCCCGGCCGAACGCGCCGACGTCATCGTCGACTTCACCTCGATCCCGGTCGGCACTGATCTGTACCTCATCAACGAGGGCCCCGACGAGCCGTTCAAGGGTGGGCGAGCGGGCACAGACTTCCGGCCGGCGGCGCCCGGGACCACTGGACAGGTCATGAAATTCACGGTGTCACGACCGCTCGCTACGCCGGACCGGACCGTACCCCCCGCCCGCCTCGCCCTTCCGCCGTTCGAACCGTTGGGTCCAGCGAGCCACACGCGGCAGGTGTCCTTGCAGGAGCAGAACTCCGCGGTCCTGCGGGGTGTGGGTCCCCGCGTGGTAATGCTCGGCACCGTGGACCGGAACGGAAACCGGACCCCCCTGGGATGGGATGACCCCATCACGGAGAACCCGGCACTCGGGGCGACCGAGATCTGGGAAATACATAACTCCACCGGCGATGCCCACCCGATCCACATCCACGAGGTTCAGTTTCAGGTCGTCGACCGGCAGAGCACCGGGCACAGCGCAAGACCTCCAGAGCCCGGGGAGAGCGGTTTCAAGGACACGGTGATCGCCTATCCGCACGCCATCACTCGGGTCAAGGCCACCTTCGACCGGGCGGGACAGTATGTGTGGCACTGCCACATGCTGGAACACGAGGACAACGAGATGATGCGGCCATACCGTGTCGGCCCTCCCTGAACGCCAGAACATCTCGCCTTGAGCTGCCATCGCTCTATAGCGGTGATGATTCGTTCACTCGGCCTGTCGAACCGGCACCTTGTTCCGGTCGCTGGTGACCGGCCGGTTGAAGCTCGTGCGGCACAGCGAGGATGGTGGATCTGGTCGACCAGTCCGGCCTGGCACAGTCGATGGTGTTCAAGCACCTGGTCAGTCCGTGCGAGTGCGGGCTGGTTGACTCCCGCCCTGTGGGCCAGGTGTCGGTGTTCGCTCTGCCCGGCCCTCGATGCTGGGCGGGCGGCAACCGAGTGCGTGGGGTGCCTCATCAGGCGGGTTCTTGACAGACTCGCACCAGTCTCATCACTTCGCCTCCGCGGCCTTCTTTTCCCGGAATGCGTGTCGTGTGATCCGAGCGGCCAGATAGCCACACATGAAGGCGGCCGTCGCAAGCGCGACCCCGGACCAACCGAGCGGCTCGGTCTCCAGGACCGACCGCAGCGGCTGAGCGTACAGGGCCGCCAGCGCCAGCAGGGCGGACGCGAGTACAGCCAGGGGGAGGAAGAGGTTCTGCCGGGTCAGCAGACGCGCCCGCAGGCCCAGGACGACGCCGAGTTGTGCGCCGAGCAGCGACAGGAACAGGACGCTCTGCCATGGAAGGTCCCAGGCACGTGCGACAACGCCTGCCGCCAGACAGACCGCGGTGACGACCGTGGCCAGCACGGCGAGTCGCTGCCAGGCTCCGGCGCCGAGGATGTGCTGGGCGGGTGGCCGCGGTGGCCTGTGCATGGCGTCCGGGGAGGCCGGCTCTGCGCCCATGGCCACACCCGTCAGACCATGGGTCAGCAGATTGATCCACAGGATTTGGCCGGCCCGGAGCGGCAGCGGGAGTCCGACAAGGGGACCGACCAGCATGACGAGGATCTCCGCAGCACCGCCGGCCAGGCCGTAGACGAGGAAGCGCCGGATGTTGTCGTAGACGCGCCGGCCTTCCTCGACGGCCGCGACCACGGTCGACAGGTCATCATCGGTGAGGACGAGGTCGGCCGCCTGTCGTGCGACCTCCGTTCCCCGCTTCCCCATCGCCACACCGATGTCGGCCCGGCGCAGGGCCGGGCCGTCGTTGACGCCGTCGCCGGTCATGGCCGTGACCGCGCCTCGAGTACGCCAGGCGTCGACGATATCCAGCTTCTGCTGCGGGTTCGTCCGGGCGAACACCCGTGCTGTGGTGAGGTCGACCACGCGCCCCGATGCCAGATCAGGGCCACTGAGCACCGATTCGTCACCGCTGTCTCTGTCAATGAGTCCCACGCGAGCGGCCACCGCGCGTGCTGTGGCGGGGTGATCGCCCGTAATAAGGACTGGTGTAATCCCCGCTGCACGGCAGGCCGCGAGAGTGGCGGCCGCCGCAGGTTTCGGGGGATCGCTGATGGCGACGAGGCCCAGCAGCCGCAGGCCCGTCTCAGCTGTGGCCGCGCTGCTCGGTTCGTTCCGCCGCTCGGTGGACGCAACGGCGAGCACCCGGAACCCGCGGGAGGCAAGGATCGACGCCTGTTGTCGCGCGCCCATCAATACGTCTTTTCGGTTGGCGAGCACAGACACGTCGAGGACCACTTCCGGCGCGCCTTTCAAGCACACCAGCAGAGCACCTGAAGACATTCGGTGCACCGTGGTCATGCGCTTGCGGAGGCTGTCGAACGGCGCTTCCCACCTCCTCGGGTACAGCCGCCTGATTTCCGCCTGATCCGCACAACCCGCTTTGGCTGCTGCCGCCAAGAGAGCGGCTTCCATGGGGTCACCGACCGCAGTCCACCGGTCCTCATTGGCGGTGTGATCCTGCGGTGGCCGCAGGGCGGCGTCATTGCACAACGAAGCCGCCGTCAGCAGGTCCCGCACGGGGCCCAGTTCAGCAGGCGTCGGCCGCCTGCCATCGACCTGGATGTCTCCGTACGGTTCGTAACCCACTCCGAAGAAATCCGCCGCGAGCCGCGGCGTCCATACGTGCTGGACCACCATGCGGCCTTCGGTGAGGGTTCCGGTCTTGTCGGTGGCCAGCACCATCACGGAGCCGAGCGTTTCCACGGCCGGGAGCCTGCGTACGAGGGCGTGCCGGGCCGCCATACGCCGGGCACCCAGCGCCAGCGCGAGGGTCACGACGGCCGGCAGGGACTCGGGGACCGCCGCGACGGCCAGGCTGATCGCCGTCACGGCCATGGTGCCGGCCGGCAGGCCGCGTGCAAGCCCGAGGACGAAGACCACCAGGCAGAGTCCCAGCGTGACGGCAGCCAGGATGCGCCCCAGGGAGGCGAGACGGCGCTGTAGTGGTGTCGGCTCGCGTGCGCCGTCGAGGAGTGCGGCGATACGGCCGAGCGCACTTTCGGCGCCGATGGCTGTGACCGTCGCGACGCCCCGTCCGCGGACCACGACAGTCCCGGCGCCCAGTGGCGCGCCGGCATCCTTGTCGACAGGGACGGACTCCCCGGTAAGCATGGATTCGTCGATGAGTAGGGCGGATGCCTCGATGAGCTCTGCGTCGGCAGCGACGATGTCGCCTTCGCCGAGCAGCAGTACGTCACCGGGCACCACAACCGCTGCGGCAATCTCGCGTGCTGAGCCGTCCCGCAGAACACGAGCGCTCGGTGCCGACATCGCCGACAGAGCTGCCACGGCGTGGTCGGCGCGGATCTCCTGCGCGACCCCCACCGTCGTGTTGAAGACGATCACCAGACCGATGACCACCGCATCCGCGTGGTCGCCGATCACAATCGTCAGCAGTGCCGCACCGAGCAACACCATGATCAGCGGATCACCGAGCTGCGCAATGACTCGGCTGTACAGAGGTGCGCTCCGTACCTCTGCCACCTCGTTGCGGCCGTGCTCGGCCAGACGGCGCTCGGCCTCCGCCCCGCTCAGCCCGCTGGGCTCCTCTACTGGCACTCGTCCGCGTCCGGGGTGGTCATCACGATGAGGCTTCACACGAGGGGAACTGTGATCACCGGGCAGTGCGCGCGGTGCAGCAGTCCGTGGACAACTGAGCCGAGCCGCATGCCCGTGTAGCCGCCCCGGCCGCGGCGGCCCACGACGACAGCCAGCGCGTGCTCGGACGCCCTGGCGAGCTCCTCCACCGGATGTCCGGTCGGCACCTCGTGGGCCAGGTGCACGTCCGGGTGCTTCAGCGACCAGCCTGCTGTGGTCTCGGAGAGCATCCGTCGCTGAGCCTGCACGGCGGCCTTCGCGTCGTGCAGCGTGATCACGGGCGGCTGCCACACCGAGACGGCGCGGAGCGCAGCCCCGCGGAAGTCGGCCTCCTCGAACGCCAGCCCCAGCGCCGCCTTCGAGGACTCGCTGCCGTCAATTCCCACGACCAGGTAAGTCGGCTGTTGGGTGACGTGCTCCGCATCGCCCACGACCACCACGGGACAACGTGCCTGGGCGGTGACGGGGACGACGAGGGAGCCGGCGCTGAAGTACTCCGTCGTACGGTTCAGGTGTCGGGATCCGAGGACGATCATCCGGGCCTGCTCGGACAGTCGGGCAATCACGGAAGCCGGCAAGCCGTCGAGCAGATCGGTGACCGGCTGCAGTTGCGGATGGCGCGCCCGGGCCCAGTCGGCACCTGCATCGAGAGCTTTCGACCCGGATTGGAGCATGGACATTCTGCGCGGGCCGTCATCGCAATGCTGCGTGTCGTGTTGTGGAGGTACGGCCACTACGAGCCGAAGCTCCAGCCCGCGTCGATGGGCCTCGTCCGCCGCCCAGGCCAATGGCAGGTGCCAATCCTGGGCCGGATCGATGCCGACGACGAGCTCGCGGCGTTCAGCTGCGCCCATCACGACTCACTCCCGTGTCCGGGACCGTGCCGTGGAATGAGTTGCACCGGACAGTGCGCGTGGTGCAGGAGACTGTGCGTCGTCCGCCCAAGGGTGCGTCCGATGTAACCGGGTGACCGCCGCCCGCCCATCACCAGCAGATCCGCGTGATGGGATGTCTCGACCAGAACTCCGGCCACGGTGAGACTTCCCTCAGCATCCGCCTGCACGGTCAGGGCCGGGAATTCGTTGCGGATCCCGTCCGCCACAGCCGTCAGTTGGTGAACCTGTTCGCCGGCGATTCCTTCAACGTCGTCGAGCATGGTCACGGCTCGTCCGGCGGACTCCAGTACGTTCCACACGTGCAACAGTCGCAGCGATGCATGGCGGAGCTCGGCTTCGCGCGCCGCGTACCGGGCGCATTCGCCGTCGTGCTCGTCACGGACCGCGGCGAGCACGACTCCGACCTCGCCCTCCTTCTCAACGCCCCTGACCACGATCACGGGCGTCGTGGCACCTGCAGCAACCTTCAGACCGACGGATCCGAGCATGAGGGATTCGAACCCGCCGAGACCCCGGTTCCCCACCACGACAGTTCCGCGAAGGCCGGCGGTTCGGTGCAGGCTGGGGACGGCGGAACTGCGGCTGAGTTCTGTGGTGATGTGCACGCCGGGATACTGGTCCCTGATCGCGGCGGCAGTGTCCTGCAGCAGCTCGTGGCCCGCGTTGCGTACACGCTCGATGCTCTCCACTGAAAGGTAGAGAAACCGGCTGTCCGTGTCGGCCGCGTGGACGATGTGCAGCGGACTGTCACGGCGTGCAGCCTCGGCCGCCGCCCACAACGCTGCCCGCCGAGCCGGCTTGGAACCATCGACGCCGACGATGACGGCACCCAGATCCAGGCTGCCAGTGGTGCCTTCCATGGTTCCTCCTCACCGAGAGCCCGCAAAAAGGGTCAGCTCTCACGCTGGCACCGCGGGGCCCCGCATGTGGAGGGCCGCTCAGGACCGCCCGGGGCCCAATGGTCCCTTTCGAGGGAATCTTGCCCTGCCCGAACACCCGAGCCGGTCCGACCGGTCCCGGCTGAGACCCATTCGGCCCTCCTTACTTCGGTACGGCCCGGTGGATCGTGGTTTCTGAACGGCCTCCGGCATTACGTCCGTGCGGGTCGGCGAGACGGCAGGAGGTGCCTCCATGAAGCACATCAAAGTGGGCGACCTGATGACCGACGAGGTCGTCTCGGTCCTCTCGGTCACCTCCTTCAAGGAGGTCGCGAAGCTGCTTGCACAGCACAACATCAGCGGACTGCCTGTGCTCGACGACGAGGACCGGGTTGTCGGCGTGGTCTCCGAGAGCGACCTGCTGAGCCGGCAGGCGGCGGGACATCCGATGAGAAGCGGCGCTCCTGACGCCGCCCCTTGGACCACGGTCTCGTCCTTGGGCGCAGAAGTCACCGCTGCTGAGGTCATGTCAACGCCGGCG
Organism: Streptomyces sp. NBC_00353; assembly: GCF_036108815.1. Taxonomy (NCBI): domain Bacteria; kingdom Bacillati; phylum Actinomycetota; class Actinomycetes; order Kitasatosporales; family Streptomycetaceae; genus Streptomyces; species Streptomyces sp. NBC_00353. The sequence continues at coordinate 960,339 of NZ_CP107985.1, forward strand.
GTAACTGTCCGCGCGGAGGAGACCGCTGCGGACGCCGCCCGGCTGATGGCACGCCGGGGCGTGGAGAGACTCCCGGTCGTCGACGACGAGGACCGGCTCGTCGGTATCGTCACGAGGCGGGATCTGCTCCGCCTGTTTCTGCGACCCGATGCGGAGATACGACTACGCATCATCGAGGACGTAGTTGTGGGCACCATGGGGCTCGAAACCGACGCGGTCGCCGTCCATGTGATGGACGGCGTTGTCACTCTGGAAGGCCGGTTGGAGAACCGGAGCCAGATTGCGATCCTGACACGCCTTGTCGAACAACTCGACGGGGTGGTCGCGGTCATGGGCCAGGTGACTGCACACGCCGATGACCCCGTACCCGCTCCCGCACGGTATGCCGCGCATGGGCTGGCCGGAGAGCGGTGAGACGCATGCCCAAGACACAGAGGGGCTGATCGGCCCCGCAACGGGCCACATGGCCCCTCCTCCGCTCCTGGCCCGCGGGCCACACTGAGAGTGGATGACAGCAGAGCTGCGAGCGGGAGGTTTGCGGCATGAAGCACCTCGTGACCGTCGGCGTCGACGGCTCCCCAGAGAGCCGGGCGGCCGCCGTTTGGGGTGCCCAAGAGGCGTCCTTGCGGGAGGTGCCGCTGAGGCTCGTCCACGTGATCGACTGGCCCATCAGCCCAGCCATTCCGCGATTGGACTGCGAAACGGCCGACCGATGGGCCGATGAGGCGCTCGCCGAGGCATTGCAGGATGTGCGTCGTCGGCACCCGAATCTGGAGATAACCACCCGACACCTGTCCGGCAGACCGGCCGCCGCCCTGGCCGTCGAAGCGGTCGATGCCGACCTGCTCGTCCTCGGTTCCCGCGGCCTGGGCGGTCTGCTGGGCTTCCTCGTCGGCACGGTGGGCACACCTACCCTCGTAGCCACCGAAACGCCGGTGACCCTCGTACGGGCGGCGGACGAACCGGAGGACGCCGCACCAACCCAGTACGGGGAGATGGTCGTGGGGGTCGACATCCACGACGCACCCGACAAGGTTCTGGCCTTTGCCTTCGAAGAGGCCGCCCTTCGAAGTTGCGCCTTGCGGGCGATTCACAGCTGGCAGCTCCCTCGCGCCTATAGGTCCTTCCCCGACGTCGACCCCGACAACGAACGGGAAGCGCGTCGGAATGTCACGCAGATGTTGGACGAACTACTGCGGCCCTGGCGCCGCACATTCCCGTCGGTGAGCGCCGACCAGGTGGCGCTCATGGGACCCGCGGGCCCTCACCTCGTCCAGGCCTCGGCAGGCGCGGACCTCGTCGTTGTCGGCCGGCACCTTCGCCGGTCCCCTCTGGGTGCACATCTCGGGCCGGTCGCCCATGCCGTCCTGCATCATGCCGCAGCCCCCGTGGCCGTCATTGCCCACGGCTGACGGCCCTGAACGAAAGGGAAATCGGACCATGTTGCACCGCACTGTCTCCGAAGTCATGACCCGGGACGTGGCCACGGCCGGCCCCGAGGCAACACTCAAGTCGGTCGCCTGGAGCCTCGACTACAACGATGTGTCGGCTCTGCCCGTCGTGGACACCCGTCATCACCCCATCGGAATCATCTCCGAAGCCGACCTGCTCCGCAGGCAAGCCGGGCTGCCGGACACAGAGGGTCGTGACCAAATGCGCGAGACGGCCGCTGTGGACCGTCACACCATGGACGCCCGCACGGCCGGCGATCTGATGTCCACGCCCGTACTGACGGCCCGGCCTGACTGGGGCATCGTCGAAACAGCCCGCTTCCTGCACACGCGCGGTATCAAACGCCTTCCGGTGATCGACGACACGGGCACACTCGTGGGCATAGTCAGCCGCTCCGACTTGCTGCGCCCCATGCTCCGCCGCGACGATGCCATACGCGATGAGATAGTCGACGAGGTGCTGGGTCGAACTCTCCGCATGACGCCAGGGGGCGTGACAGTAACCGTGCAGGAAGGGATCGTCACCCTGAGCGGCAGGGTTGAGGAACGCTCAACCATTCCGATTATTGAACACCTGTGTCTTTCCGTCGATGGTGTCGTCAGCGTCGACCAGTCCCTCGAATGCGCCGTGGACGATCTATCGCCGGGCCTCGATCCAGCGCGCGACGTCGACAACTGAGCGCTCACGCAATGGGACGGAAAGAGCCGCCCGCTTCTCGCGGATCCCGATCGTGCGGTGCACGGCCGCCAGCCGCTTCTCCGCATCCTGGCAATGACTCTTTCCGTCAATTTCATGAAAGCACCCATCGCGCCAGGACAACAGGGCCAACCGGTCCCCGGTGGACCCCGGGTGGTCCTACCGCCGACAAGCAATGATGTCGACGCTCGGACATATAGGGCCCGTTGTTCTTGGAGTAATCATGAAACATCTGCGCACCGTCGACGACGTGATGACGCATGCCGTTATCTCGGCGAACCGCAGAACGCCGTTCAAGGACATTGTGAAGACCATGCGGCAATGGCGGATCAGCGCTCTGCCGGTCCTGACGGACGAGGGGCGAGTCGTCGGCATGGTCTCCGAAGCAGACCTCCTGCTCAAGGCACAAGGTGGGGACGAGTCCCGCGCCGTCTCCGCCGGCCAACTCATGACCGTACCTGCCGTGACGGTGACCCGGTATGCAAGCATCGCGGGTGCCGCTCGGCTGATGGCCCGCGGCCACCTCAAGCGGCTGCCGGTCGTCGACGACGACGGCCGCCTGGTCGGCCTGGTCAGCCGGGGTGACCTTCTGAAGATCTACCTCCGCCCGGACGAGGACATCGCCGCGGAACTTCGCGAGTTGATCATGGCTGAGCTGATCCCGGCCGGCTCGGCGGCCGTGCGCGTCCACGTGGCCGACGGTGTCGTCCATCCGGACGGCTGCATCCCCGACCCATCGCTCAACGATGTGCTGGTACGGGTCGCGCGTACGGTGCCCGGAGTCGTGGACGTGACGGCCCGGCTCGACGTCGAAGTCCCCGCCTGAAGGAGAGGGACGATGAGGCATCGCAGAGTCTTCGACCTCATGACGCCGACGGTCGTAAGCGTCCAGCGCGGCACCACGTTCAAGGAAATCGCCCGGGTCCTCGACGAGTTCGACATCACCGCCGTGCCCGTCGTGGACGAGAACGAATGTCCCGTAGGCGTCGTCTCCGAAGCCGACCTGCTCCGCAACCGCATCTCCACGAGCCGTGCGAACACCGCCGTCGATCTCATGAGTCACCCGGCGATCACTGCGGCCCCCGAATGGAGCGTCGTCCGCGCGGCCCGCGTCATGGAGAATCACAAGATCAAGAGACTGCCCGTCGTCGACAGCGAACGCCGACTGATCGGCGTCCTGAGCCGCAGCGACCTCCTGCAACTCTTCCTGCGCAGGGACCATGCGATCCAGGAAGAGATCCTCGAAGATGTCCTGACGCACACACTCCGGCTCAGCCCCTCGTCGCTGACCGTCGAGGTCACCGACGGTCTCGTGACCCTCAGCGGCACCGTGGGGCGGCGCAGCCTCGTCCCCATCATCCTGCGTCTGTGCCGTGGCGTCGACGGAGTCGTGGACGTGATCAATCGGCTCAACTACGAGCGGGACGACATACCGGTCGATGCACGGACGGACACGCAGGGGTAGGAGGAGACCGTGGCACATCGACACGTGACCGAGTTCATGAGCACCGCGGTCGTCACCGCAGTGGAACACCTCCCTCAGATGTACGGAGGCGGCGAATCCCGCAACCGCAAGCCAGTCCCTATCCGCGGAAGGCCATCATGAACCAACGCATTGTCGTCGGCCTCGACGGAACCACGGAAAGCGTCGCGGCGTCCCATTGGGCCGCTCGGGAGGCGCTCCTGCGCGGCGCGCCGCTGCACCTTGTCCATGCCGAAGAATGGTCGGCGCCCCCCGCCATCCCGGCCGCCAGTTCCGATGTGCGTCGCCAGTGGACGGAGGCCCTCCTGCGCGAGGCTTATGACGAGCTTCGAGAGGAACACCCCCAACTGGACATCACCACTGAGGCGTTCGATGGTCGGCCGGCTGACTCGCTGGTCGGTGTGGCAGCGAGCGCGGGCATGCTCGTCCTCGGCTCCCGAGGGCTGAGCACCCTCACGGGATTCGTCCTCGGTTCCGTCGGCATGGCGGTCATCCAGGCCACGGAGCGGCCCATTGTCCTGGTGCGCGCGGCAGAGGACGCGACGCCGCACGTCCATGGGCGGCACATGGACCGCGACATCGTCGTGGGCATCGACATCAGTCGACCGTGCGACGATCTCCTCGCATTCGCATTCGACGAGGCGTCACGGCGGGCCTGCACACTCCATGCTCTGCACAGCTGGATGCTTCCCCCGCTGGTGGGGTCCGGATCCGCGTACAACCCGGAAGTCAATGCACAGATCACTCAAAGCCTGAACACCGGCCTGGACAACATGCTTAAGCCCTGGCGGGAAAAGTACCCGACGGTCGACATCGACGCACAGGTGACAGTCGGACGTGCCTCCGAGCAACTCTTGGAGACAGGTTCTGAAGCAGGCCTCATAGTCGTCGGCCGTCGCATCCGCCGGTCCTCGATCGGCGTACACATCGGACCGATCACTCACGCGATCCTCCATCACGCCACCGCACCCGTCGCCGTCATCGCTCACGAGTAGGGTCCCGGAGCGCCGCAGCTCGGCACACCGTGGTGGGCTGCACGGCGGGCGAAACGGGCACGCATGACCGCATGAGTAGCCCCTCACGTTCTTGGCAGCGTCAACGGACACACCGTGCGAGCACGTGAAGCTCCGGAACATGCGTCAGGACTGTGCTTTTCGGTGTGCGCGTCGGGCCCAGCGCCGCAGTTCGTCCGTGCCCCAGACAAGGACGGGGAAGAGGGCAATCAGAGCGACGACGTCGGGGGGCAGGGCGGCCGTACCGAACATCCCCTGAAACAGCGGCACATAGACGAGTACTGCGGTGAAGGCCAGCTCGAAGGCGATACCGGCCAGGAGCAGGGGGTTGGTGAACAGGCCGATGTCTCGCAACGCGGCGTGGTCGGTGCGGGCGGCCAACGCAGTGCCGACCTGGCAGGTCACGATACCGGCGAACGTGGCGGTGGTCGCAGTGATGTACGCGTGGTGCAGTGCAGTGTCGGGGCCGGTCGCACTGCCGGGGTGCCAGCCCGCCCGCCACAGCACATAGAAGAAGGCGGTCATGATCAGAGCTGCGGAGACCGCGCCGAGTCGGCCCCAGCTACGGAGAAGCATGTCGCGCGAGATCACTCCCTGCGAACTCGGACGTGGTGGGCGGCTCATGACACCCGGCTCTGCTCGTTCGCGGCCCAGCGCGAGCGCCGGGAGAGTCTCGGTGCCGAGGTCGATGGCCAGAATCTGCAGCACGGTCAGCGGCAGTGGGATGGCTCCGGCAGAGAGCGCGAACACCAGGAAGGGGACGACTTCGGGAGTGAGGTGGGCAAAAATGTAGACGATGAACTTACGCACGTTGTCATAGACCCGACGTCCCGACTCAATGGCATCGACGATGGTGGCGAAGTTGTCGTCGGTCAGCACCATGGTGGCCGCCTCACGGGCGACATCCGTGCCGGAGCGGCCCATGGCGACACCGATGTGTGCCCGGTGGAGGGCGGGGGCGTCGTTGACGCCGTCGCCTGTCATGGCGACGATCTGACCGTGGGCGCGCAGGGTGTCGGCAACTTTCAGCTTGGTCTCGGGTGAGGAGCGCGCGAAGACGACCTCTGCCTTCCCGTGTGCCAGAACCTGGTCGAGTTCGTGGTCGCCGATGGCCTCGGACTGCGCTACCACGTGCAGGCTCGGTTCCCCGATGCCCACTTCACGGGCCACTGCTGCGGCGGTGGCCCCGTTGTCGCCGGTGACGATGTGGACGCGGAGTCCGGCCTCGTGACAGCGGCGAACGGCGTCTGCGACTTCGGGCCGTGGCGGGTCGTACAGGCCGACAAGGCCCACGAGCCGCAAATCCGTCTCCGCGTCCTGACGCCGAACCGGCAGTTCAGAACCTGAGGACACCTCACGGCCGGCGACAGCCAACACGCGCATGCCGTCATGCGCGAGCTCGTCCGCGGCAGCCAACGCCGCTGCAGCGCGGCCGTCGGACAGGGAGCGGGACACCGATTCCGGTGCGCCCTTGACGATGACGTGCAGATCCTGCGAATCGTCGCCCTGAACGACCGACATCATGCGCAGCCGTGGGTCGAAGTGGAAGAGGGCATGACGCCCGGTGTCCCGCTGGTCGAGGTCGACAGGAGCGGCGTGGGCTGCGGCACCCTCGATCAGAGCGATCTCCGTGGGATCTCCGTGCAGTTCGCCCTCGGCGTCGCGGGTAACGGTGGTACACAGTGCGCTGGTTCGCGCCAGGGCTCCCGCCCAGGGACCGGTTTCCCGACCGTGCTCAGGGGTCCACACGGCCTGGAGCCTCATACGGTTCTGGGTGAGAGTACCCGTCTTGTCGGTACAGATGACGTTCGTGGATCCGAGCGTCTCCACGGCGCTCAGGCGTTTGATCACCGCCCCTTGGCGGGCGAGTACGCGCACACCGACGGCGAGTGCGAGGGTGATGGTCGGCAGCAAACCCTCGGGCACGTTGGCGACGAGCAGGCCGATCGCGAACATGAGGGAGTCGGTCAGCGGCAGCCCCACGGCAACACCGGCGATCAGGAACACCCCGCCCATGGCGACCGCTACGGCGGCAATGAGCCAGGCGACCTTCTTGACCTGCTTCTCCAGGGGACTGGGGTCGCGACGAGTGCGCTGGCTCAGCGCGGCGATGCGTCCCAGTTCTGTGTGGTCGCCGGTGGCGAACACAATCGCCTGGGCCCGGCCCCCCGTGCACGTGGTGCCACTGAAGATGAGGTTGGGCTCCTGCAGCAGGGGCGCCCCGACGAGTCCGGGACCGGCGATGCGTTCGGCCGGCGCGGACTCGCCGGTCAACATCGACAGGTCGACCTCGATGCCGCCCTCGGCCAGACGTGCGTCGGCGGGGACCTTGGCGCCCTCCTCGAGAACGACCAGGTCGCCCGGCACCAGGTCCCTCGCCTCTACGGCCGACGGGCGGCCGTCCCGGATCACCAAGGCCTGCTCGGGCAAGTACTTGGCCAGGGTCTCCACCGCCTGTTCGGCCTGCCGCTCCTGAAGGAGCGCAAACCCTGCGTTGACGATGACAACGGCGACGATGGCCCAGCCGAGCACCGGGATGTCGGCTACGAACGCCAGCGCTGCGGCCGCCCAGAGCAGCAGGGCGAGCGGGTGCACCAACTGCCGGACGAGTTCACGCCCCAAGGATGACCTCGCCTTGCGGCGGACCTCGTTGGGGCCGTAGACGGCGAGGCGGCGGGCCGCCTCCCGTGTGGAAAGGCCACGCGCCTCGGTGCCGAGTTCGTGCCGCAGCAAGGGCAGCGGCTCCAGTGGATCCGGGCTCAGTAGCGGACCCTGGCCGGTGGTTGGGCGGGTGGTGCCGGCCTCGGTCATCTTCGGCTCCCGGCCCCCGCCGCGACCGGTCGGCCCAGCGTGGGTGCAACGTGCCCGTGGCCGCACTGTCGGTCAACGGCGCGTCGCAGCTCGTTCGCGCGACAGTCGAACAACCGCCGCAGCGGACGTACAGTCACGGTCCGGGATTGCATCGGTTCGGGTCCGGTCGAGTTGACATCGGGCATCTTGCGGCTCCGCACTGCGTCCCTGCGACTCCGCTCAGTGAGGAGTGGCGCTCGGCGCTGATGCGATGGGCCCCGGTCGGCATGTGTTCGGTATTGCGGAGCACCCGGATCCTGCCCGCGCGGACCGGGGTCCGAGCGGGCAGGTCCCGGCCTGTCGGCCGTCATGCGGCCGCAGATGGTGAGCCGGGACCACGATGGGGTCGAGGTCGTCATCGCGGATAAACCAGCAGATTCGTCACGACTCGTCGTGACCGCTGGTTGTGGCCCGCTTCACGGGAATGCTGCGTGCCGTGTCCGGTATCTCGGGCTCCATCGCCACGCGCACGGTGAGGATGCCGTCCTCGTACTCCGCCTCGACCCCGTCGGACGGAATCTGAGCCGGCAGGCGAACGGTGCGATGGAAGGAGCCGTAACGGAACTCCGAGTGTTCCTTCTCCTCCTTGCTCTCGGTGTGTTCGGCGCCGACGGTGAGCGTGTCGCCCTCGACCGTGATGTGGATGTCCTTCGCGGGGTCCATCCCGGGAAGCTCGGCACGCAGCACGTACCGCCCCTCCTGGTTGGTCACCTCGATCGGGATCGGGTGGACGTCGGGCATCGGCCGCCACATCGGGAAGCGGGGGAGGTCGGTTCCGAACCAGTCCATGAGGTCGGGGAAGAGGCTGCGCCTGCGCTCCATCTGGGTTCCGGACATGGTGTCCTCCATCTCCAGCGCCTTGGCGGCGCCTTCTGTGGTGCCGGATTCAGTTTCAGTGGCTGGACGTCAGGTCCGCTTGGGAAGGTTGGGTCCCGAACGGGGCCGTTCGTTCCTCACCGTGCAGGTTCATTTCGGCAGCAGCCACGTGCTGCTTCACCGCGGCAAAGCTGTCCGGTGCCACTGAAATCGAGTCGATACCGGTCTTCACCAGGAATTCTGTGAAGGCGGGGTCGTCGCTGGGACGCTGGCCGCAGAGGCCGACCGTACGGCCGACGGCCTGGGCACGCGGCACAAGGGTCTGGATGCTGCGCGTGACCGCGGGGTCGGTCTCGTCGAAGACATGAGCCAGGGCTTCGGAGTCGCGGTCGACGCCCAGGGTGAGCTGGGTCAGGTCGTTGCTCCCGATGGAGAAGCCGTCAAAACGCTCGGCGAAGTCCTCGGCCAGGACGATGTTGGACGGGATCTCCGCCATGACATACACCTTGAGGCCGTTCCCACCCCTGCGCAGCCCCTGCTCCGCCATGACGTCCAGGACCCGGTCGGCCTCTTCGAGGGTGCGGCAGAAGGGGATCATGACGATGACGTTCGTCAGGCCCATCTCGTCGCGAACTCGGCGCAGTGCCCGGCATTCCAGGGTGAATCCTTCGCGATAACCGTCGCTGTAGTAGCGGCTCGCGCCGCGCCAGCCGATCATCGGGTTCGCTTCGACCGGTTCGAAGGCCCGGCCGCCGAGCAGCCGCGCATACTCGTTGGTCTTGAAGTCGCTGGTCCGGACGACGACCGGGGCGGGCCAGCGGGAAGCGGCGATGCGGGCCACGCCGTAGGCCAGTCGGTCGACAAAGTACTGGCCGCGGTCGAGGCAACCCTCGGTGAGCTGCTCGATGGCACAGAGATCTTGCTGGTCCACTCGCTCAGGGTGCAGCAGCGCCATGGGGTGGGCCTTGACCTGGTGGGCGACGATGAACTCCAGGCGCGCGAGCCCGACGCCGTCGGTGGGGAGGCGCCACCAACGGAAGGCTGCGGACGGGTCAGCGAGATTGAGCATCACGCGTGTCCGGGTGGCAGGAAGCTCGGCGAGGTCGGTTTCGCGCTCCTCGTAGGCCAGGAGTCCCGCGTAGACCTGACCGCGGGCACCTTCGGCACAGGAGACGGTCGCCTCATGGCCACTGCGCAGCACCTCGGTGGCCCGGCCGGTACCGACAACGGCGGGGACGCCGAGTTCGCGGCTGACGATGGCGGCATGCGAGGTCCGGCCGCCATGGTCGGTGACGATCGCGGAGGCACGCTTCATGACCGGTTCCCAGTCCGGGTCGGTGATGCCGGTGACGAGCACCGCGCCGGTGGGGAAGCGGTCGAGATCCACAGGCGAGTCGAGGACGACGACAGGGCCGGACCCGATGGCTTCGCCGACCGCTATGCCCTCGATGAGGCTCTCCCCCGGGCTCTCGGTCAGGCGACAGCGACGCAGCGTCGTCGTACGGCGTCGGGACTGTACGGTTTCGGGCCGGGCCTGGACAATCGCCAGCTCGCCGGTCAGGCCGTCCTTTGCCCATTCCAGGTCCATGGGGCATCCGTAGTGCTCCTCGACGGTCATCGCCCATCCGGCCAACTGCCGGACTTCCGCAGCTGTCAGGACGGTGCGCGAGCGGCGCTCTTCGCGGGTCGTGTCGACGGTCCGGGTCAGTCCGCGCTCTCCATAGACTGCCTTCTTCCGCTTCGCTCCGATCCGTACATCGATCACGGGATCCAGTGCCGGGTCCTTCAGGCTCGGCTTGAAGACCGTGTATTCGTCGGGATCGACCTGGCCACTGACGACGGTCTCGCCCAGGCCCCACGCCGCGCTGACCACGATGACCTCGGGAAAGCCGCTCTCAGGGTCGAGGGTGAAGATCACTCCGGCGCCCGCGAGGTCCGAGCGGACCATGATCTGGACGCCGACGGAGAGAGCGACCGAGAGGTGGTCGAAGCCCATCCGCTCCCGGTAGTCGATCGCGCGGTCAGTGAACAGAGAGGCATAACAGCGGTGGCAGGACTGCAACAGCTGGGCAGGCCCGCGGACGTTCAGGTACGTCTCCTGCTGGCCGGCGAAACTCGCCTCAGGCAGGTCCTCGGCGGTGGCACTACTGCGCACGGCCACTTCGGGATCGTGGCGGCCCTGGTCCCGCGAGAGCTGCTCGTACGCGGAGACGACCTCGCTCCGCAGCCCGGTCGGCAACGGCTCGGCCAGGATCATCGACCGGATCTCCGCCCCCACCTCGTCAAGCACAGTCCCTTCGTGCAGGCGCCCGATCTGCGCTTCGATCCGCGCACGCAGTCCGTGACCGTCGAGCAATTCTCTGTACGCGTCCGCCGTCGTCGCGAAACCAGGAGGCACTCGCACGCCCGCAGATGCCAGATGTGCGGTCATCTCTCCCAGAGAGGCATTCTTGCCACCGACACGGCCGACATCCTGCCGACCAAGCACTGCGAACGGTACAACCCGTCGAGCAGTTGCCATGATGTCCTCCCGCCCCATGTGCGGTGGCCGCGGGCTTCAGTGGATCCGAGTGCGCTGCATCGTTGTCACCTCGTCGGGAGACGGAGCCCGATACAGCGTTCCGACTTCCACGATCGCTCCGCAGGCGTCATCGCCGCAGTGCCGAGGGGGTCGGCGGCACCGGGCCGAGTGGGCTATGGAGGGGGACCGAACGGCCCATGGAAGTGCACAGCCCGGACCTGGTGACCACGAAGGGGGGCACACATCTGACAATGGCGTCCGCTACGCGTCCCGGTACAGACGTTCAAGGTCGACGAGCATGACCTCGCCGCGAGCACGCGCCGCATGGAGCTCGGGGCTGAACCCCGAAGCACCATAGAGAGCCAGTCGGACGTGGCTGACATCCTCAAGGGAATTGAGTCCGTCCAGGATGCACCGCAGACGTTGCAGATGGTGGATGTCCATGCCGGTATGCCATCGCGCGAGCCCCACCGACAGAAGGGAACCGGCCATCGGGCCGTCCTGTCGGCGGACCACGACCTCGGCATCCAGTCCGGCAGTCGCCGACGGGTCACTGAGGGAGCCGTACGACGCGGTGACATGGTCGGCACCGAATGCAGCCGAGTCGGCAAAGCGGCCCGCCCACTCCCGGCAGACTTGGGCAAACTGAGGTCCGGCGACAAGAGAGTTGAAATCGGTTCGCGCACCTGCCCATACCGTCTCGGCATCGTTTTGCTCAAGGGCGGCCCTGCGTGGGCGCGTTACGGCGTGCTCGAACGCGAGGAGCGGGTCCGCGATGCGATGACGCTTGACCCCCGGCTGCAGCCCATCCGTCTGCGATTGAAGCAGACCGTGGTCGCGGAGGAGGGCGAGGGTCCTGGAGGCATCTGTGAGTTGCTGTCCCAGGAAGGTGGCGATTTCGCCGTGGGTCGTGCAGCCTCTGGCCAGGGCGGCGAGTACGGAGTGACAAACCCCGTGGCTCCAGGGCCCGGTCTCCTCGTCGAGGAGATGGCGAGCCTCGTGGAACAGCGGGGTGCGCGGATTCAGGATGGTGCGACAGACCCAGGCATCGAAGTCGTCACGATCGACAGGAACATCGTCGTCGACGTAGTCGTACCGATAGGCGGGCGTCCCGCCGACGACCGTGTAGACGAGAAAGGCGAGCCTCGGGTCGTCGATGCCCCACAATTGCGCCGTCTTGCGGAAGTCCAGGGGCTGGATGTCGAGCTTCAGAGCGGCGAGTGTGTGCAGCGGCGAGGAGTGCGCGAACAGCCGGATCATCACCGGTGCGGTCTCACCACCGAGCAGCAATCGCGCACGGCTTTCCAGTGGCGGTCTGTCGAGGTGCCGGAGGGCTCCGTGGATGACAGAGGGCAAAGCCGGGCTCGCCGCGACAAGGTCGGGGAACGAGTCGATGATGACGGGCAGTGGCCGGGTGTCACCCAGCGCCAGCAAGGCATCGATGCCTTCCTTCCAATCACGCCAGTGGCTGGGCTGTGCGACCTGCCTGTATCGCGCGTACTCCTCGCCCAACCTGCGCAAGGACTCGGCTTGGGTGGCTTCCTGTCCACAGAAATAGAACCCGCCCGTGGCTCGTGCCACCGATTCCAGCAGGAGGGTCTTGCCCTGGCGGGGCCGGCCCATGACGACGCCGAGGCCCGTTCCCGGATGCGGATCGCTCGAGAAGGACATCAAGGCTGCCCATTCGTCTTCCTTGTCGAAGAGGCGATCGGGCCTGGCTGAGCGTTCAGGGTCCACGATCGAGGTCTGCTGCTGTCCGTGTACGGCATTCACCCCATGCACCTCCGGAACCAGCTGAGGGCTACTCCATTCTCGGGCTCGCGGCCGTCGAGCGCGCGCTGTAGCGACCATCGTTGTCACGACGGACCGCGCGCTCGGGCAGACGGAACCAACGTTGTTCCCCCGCGGCCACGGTCTCCAGCCGCTCGCCGGGCAGGCACACGCGCAGCGGGGGATTGAGTCGCGACAGGGGCACGCGAATCCCCACCCGACCCGGCAGAAACTGGATGCGGATATCCCGGTGTCCGCGGTAACAGAACGTGAACGAGCAGCGCGGCACCTCCTGGAGCGGGATGGGGCCGATCCGGAGTCCGTCCGGGCCTGCCTCCAGCCCTGCGACGACCCGTTCGACAAGATCGAGGGTGCCGGCCATGGCACCCAGGTGGATGCCTTCGCCGGTGGTGCCGCCCTGAATATCTGCCACGTCGCTGAGCAGGGCTTCCTCCCAGTACCGCCAGACGTCCGGACCCTTCTGGCGGGCGAGGACCCAGCCATGCACCAGGCTGCTGAGGGTCGATCCGTGACTGGTGCGAGTCAGGTAGTAATTGACCGTCGTGCGCCACACTTCGTCGTCGAGACGGTACCCGAGGCGGTCGAAAAGTTCCTGCAGCTCGGCGGGGCGGAAGAGATGGCCGAGCATGAGTGTGTCGGCCTGCTTGGAGGCTTGGTAACGGTTGACCGTATCGCCCTCGGACTCCAGGATCCGGTCGAGGCGGCGGATGTCGGAGTAGCGGGAGCGGTAGGCATCCCAGTCCAGCTCGGCCAGCTCACCATAGCCTTCGAACTGGTTGATGACATCGCCGTGGAACGGCACGTACAACCGGTGGGAGATGTCGTCCCCCAGCGGTTCAGCGTCTCGTCGTCGAGGCCGAGTTTCTCGGCCAGCTCCCTTCGGCGGGCAGCAGGCAGTTCGTCGAACACTTCGAGTGCGCGTGCAAGCGCCCAGGCGGTGGTCACGTTGGTGTACGCGTTGTCGTCGATCCCAGCAGCAGCCGCCTCGGGGTAGGCGCGTGCCCCTGCGGGGAATTCTCCCGACTCGACCACTCGCCGATCACTGCGGCCACGGTCACAGGCCAGCGGGCCGCCTGTCGCATCGGCCCACGCCCGCGCTGTTTCGCACCGGTCCGCCCCGACGGCAGCAGTCGGGCGCTCGCCCACACTCACCGAGGAATTTGCCATGACCTCTGGCCGGTACACCGTCAACGACGTCATGACGAAGACCGTCGTCACCATCACCCCCGACGCGGAATTCAAAGAGATCGCCGCCGCCATGGAGCAGTGGAAAGTCACCGCCCTACCCGTCGTCGAAGGCGAGGGCCGAGTCGTCGGCGTCGTCTCCGAGGCCGACCTGCTCACGAAGGAGGAGTTCCACGACCACTCACCCGGCATGATCGAGCATATGCGCCGCCTGAGCGACATCGCCAAGGCCGGCTCGGTCCGGGCCAAGGACCTGATGACAAGCCCCGCCGTCACGGTCAAGCCCGACGCGCCCCTCCCGCAGGCCGCCCGGCTCATGGCCGACCGGCATGTCAAGCGCCTACCGGTCGTTGACGCCGGTGGCACCCTCAAGGGCATCGTCAGCCGCGCCGATCTCCTGAAGGTTTTCCTGCGCTCCGACGACGAGATCGCCGCCGAGATTCGTCTTGAGGTCGTCAACCAGCTGTTCCCCGTCGCGCACCAAGACGTGAAGGTCAGTGTCACCTGGGGTGTGGCCACGCTCACCGGTCGCGTCCGCGACGCCACCCTGATTCCCGCCGCCGCCCGCCTCGCTCAGTCCGTGGAAGGCGTGGTCAGCGTGGACTGCCGGCTCGAAGGCCTGGGATCCGCCTGAGCCCGGTATCACCTCGCACCCGCAGGTGCCGGGTCGAAGGGACCCCTGTGCCTTCCCGTCGGCCCGGCCAGGCGGCGTCCCGCGACAAGCACGAGCAAGGGGCTGGACGGTCGCTGTTCCGCCTTGTGCCCGGCAGCGCAACCTCGTACGTCCTCACGTGGATCCAGCACCTACTGGCCCCCGACGAGGAGTCCATCCGGCCCTGTCGAGGGACGAACGGCCCATTTGTACGGGACAACGGGCCGCTCCATGCTGGAGGGGCCATCGACCGTTCCCGACTCTCCGGGAGACCCGCGATGCTCACCAAAACGCTCGACGACACCACGTTGACCGACCTCGTCGCCGATGCCACCACAGCGCCGTCCATGCACAACGCCCAGCCCTGGCAGTTCCGCTACGAACGCTCCAACCACACCCTCACGCTCCGGGCGGACCTCGACCGTGCGATGCCGGAGGCCGACCCCTCCACCCGCGGACTCCATGTCGGCTGCGGCGCGGCCCTGTTGAACCTGCGGGTATCCGCCGCCCACCTCGGTCTGGACTCGGTCACCACACTGCTGCCCGAACCGTCGGACCCGCCCCTCCTGGCCGTCGTACGCCTGGGTATCCACCCCGACTCCCCCCGGAAGTCGGCGGACAAAGCACTCGCGTCTCTCCACCCCGCGATTCGGGACCGGCATACCAGCCGCTATCCGTTCGACGAGCGAGCGATCCCCGAGGACGTTCGTACGCGATTCGCCGACGCGGCCCGTATCGAGGGCGCGGACTTCGCCTTCCTGACTCCGACGCATTTGGAGACCGTGCTCGAACTGATCCGGGATGCCGAGGGATACGACCGCAGGGATGTTGCGCGAGAGGCGGAACAGCGCAGCTGGACCCGGGACACAAAGACAGAGGTCCCAGTCGACGGAATTCCGGATTACGCGTTCGGGCCCCGTGACGCGTCCGAAAGGGCGACCGTCCGCGATTTCGCGGGCACGGCCGTCCTCGCAGGCCGAGTGCGCGTCCTGTTCGAGAACCGGCCGCAGCTGGCCCTTCTGAGCACCACGGGCGACCGTCCCGAGGACTGGCTGCACGCCGGCCAGGCCCTGGAACGCGTCCTGCTCACCGCCACACTTCACCACGTGTCCAGCTCATTCGCGACGCAACCCCTCGAATGGCCGGACCTGCGATGGCTCCTGCGCGACCCGGTCTTCGGCACGGGAAACGCGCAGATGATCATCCGCCTGGGATACGGGCCGAGCGGGCCACGCACACCGCGACGTCCTGTAGACCAAGTACTGACCATCGAGCCGTAGAAACCCGGGTCGTATGCCACCGAGGCAGGCGGTCATCCGAGCAGGGAAGGCAGTGGGAGCGATGCAGCTTCCCGTAGTCGTCGGAGTGGACGGATCAGAGGGCAGTCTGCGCGCACTGGACTGGGCAGCGGCGGAAGCGGCCCGACAGCGACTCCCCCTCCGCGTCATCCACGCGTCATTGTGGGAACACTACGAAGGGCTGCGCCCCACATTCGACACCGAGCGTCCCGCCGAGCAGATCCTCGCCGAGCATCTCGTCGCCTCCGCGCAGGAGCGGGCACAACGCCTCCATTCGGAGGTGAGCGTGGTCGCCGACGTGCAGCCCGAAGACCCGGTGACCGCACTCGTCCAGGAGAGCCACGAGGCAACCCTTGTCGTCCTCGGCTCCCGCGGCCGGGGCCGAATCGCCGGGATGCTCCTCGGATCCGTCGGCCTCGCCCTTGCCGGCCGGTCCCACTGTCCGGTCGTCGTGATCCCGACGACCCCACCCGGCACGCAGCCGAAGCCCGGCCGCATCGTCGTCGGGATCGGAGACGCCGCAGGACCGTCAGCAGCCGCCCACTTCGCACTCGAACAGGCGGCATCCCGTCACGGTGAACTGATCGCCGTACGGGCCTGGCGCTGCCCTGCCCACGAGGCCATGGACCATCCGCTCCTCTCGGGTTCCCCGGCATCCGCACACCGTCAACAGGCTGAGGAACACCTCGAAAACGTCCTGGCGGTGCTGGACCGCACCGGTTCCGATGCCGTCATCGACCGATCGGTGGTCCAGGGACCGGCTCACCAGGCACTGATCGAAGCAGCCACGGGTGCGGAACTCCTCGTCGTCGGCGCACGGCGCGGCAGCGGACGGCACGGACTCCACCTCGGCCCGGTGAACCACGCGGTGCTGCACTACTCCCCCTGCCCGGTTGCCGTCGTGCCCCACACTCGCTGAG
The DNA here is from genome assembly GCF_036108815.1 of Streptomyces sp. NBC_00353. Taxonomy (NCBI): domain Bacteria; kingdom Bacillati; phylum Actinomycetota; class Actinomycetes; order Kitasatosporales; family Streptomycetaceae; genus Streptomyces; species Streptomyces sp. NBC_00353. Next base: position 977,016 of record NZ_CP107985.1, read on the forward strand.
CACGACGCCGATACTCAGAGCACCTCTGATCAACGGTGGGGAACGCGGGGGACCAGACAGTGCGCGTGGTGCAAATACTCCTCGACGGCGTCGAACGGCCGCTGGACGGAATACGGACCCGGCTGCTGTAGCCGTAGTCCCGTGGCCGAGGTTCCGGAGATCTGAACGATCCGGAGCATGGGCCCGTTCGGCCCTGGTGCGTAGCTCCTGTGCGGACGCACGATGACGGAGGGGCGGGACTGCGCAACCCCTCGACGGCCAGGAGGACACCATGAGCGACGAGACGGGGTTCTCGGCCCAGAGACCGATCCGCGTGTTCCTGCTCGACGATCATGAGGTGGTCAGGCGCGGGGTGCAGGATCTGCTTGATGCGGAACTCGACATCAAGGTCGTCGGCGACGCCGGCACAGCCGATCAGGCTCTGGCCCGCGGCCCGGCGCTCCGACCTGACGTCGCGATTCTCGATGTACGGCTGCCGGACGGCGACGGGATCGCCGTGTGTCGTGAACTGCGCTCGCGGATGCCGGAACTGGCCTGCCTGATGCTCACCTCGTTCGACGACGACGAAGCCCTGCTCGACGCGATCATGGCTGGCGCGGCAGGCTACGTACTCAAGGAAATCAAGGGCTCTGACCTTGTCGCCGCCGTCCGCACACTGGCATCCGGGCGTTCGACCCTCGACCCGGCGACCACGGCACGGCTGATGAGCAGCCTGCGCGAGGAGGAAGCCTGCGCTGAACCCGAGGAGGACGACGCGCTGTCGGGGCTGTCCCCGCGGGAGAGGGACGTCCTCGTACTGATCGGTGAAGGGCTGACGAACAGCCAGATCGGCAAGCGCCTCTACCTGTCGGAGAAGACCGTCAAGAATCATATCTCCCGTCTGCTGGCCAAGCTCGGTGTCGAACGTCGCATCCAGGCGGCCGTGATCGCTGCGCACGCCACGGAACCCTCCCCGCCGCCCGGAGCCGGACAGCATCGGACGTAACCGTGCGGCCCCGAAATATCAGGACAGCCGCAGTGGCACCCGCCAGCTCAGCCGAGTGCCACCCTTTTCCGACGCCCCCACACTCATCTCGCCACCGAGTTTCTCGGCGCGCCGTGCAAGGTTGTCGAGCCCGCTTCGGGAACCACCGTCCTCGGGCATGCCCACGCCGTTGTCGGACACGATGAGGTTCAGCGCCCCCTCACCCACCACGAGCGAGATGTCCACCGACGTGGCCCGTGCATGGCGAGCGACATTGCTCAGCGCCTCGCCGAGGACCGCGATCACCTGCTCGGCGATCTCGGCTGGCACATCTGTATCAATGAGCCCTCCCATCCGCAGCGACGGCTGGAAGCCCAGGGTGCGTGCGGCCTCTTCCACCGCGGTCGCCGTCCGGGCCCGCAGCCCCTGGCCGGCACGGCCCGGTCCGCGTGCACGTAGGCCAAAGATCGTGGACCGGATGATCTTGATGGTCTCGTCCAGATCGTCCACCGCTCGCAGCAACCGTTCGCTCGCCTGTGGATGATCCACGAACCGCACCACGCTCTGCAGCGTCATACCGGTGGCGAACAGCCGCTGAATGGCCAGGTCGTGCAGGTCCCGGGCGATGCGGTCCCGGTCCTCCAGCAGAGCGATCTGCTCGGCGGCTTTGCGCCGCTCGGTGAGTTCCATCGCCAGCGCTGCCTGACCGGCGAAGGTCAGCAGGGGCAAAGTTTCCGACGTGGTGAAGGCGGGACCCTCCCGTACGCGGGCCAGCAGCAGCACCCCACGGGTCCGCTCACCTGTCACCATCGGGACCGCGACAGCCGGGCCGAGCCCCTCCCACCTCGGAGGGCCCTCGGTGATCCGCGGATCGTGTTCGACATCGAGGCTGGTGATCGGCTCGCCCGCGTCGAGAGCCGCACCGACGAACGATCCCTCACGTGGCAGGACCAGACCATGGTGAATCTCGGCGTCCACACCTGAAGCCAGTGCCACTCGGAGGGTCCTGCCCTCTGCAGGGAGCGCCAGGACGCCAAGATCCGCGGAGAGAATACGCGAGGCACGATCGATGATCATCTGCAGGACGTGTGCCTCGTTCGCCCCGCTCAGCAGACCCGCGACGATCTCGCTGTTGGCCTCCTGCCAGCGTTGGCGATCGCGCGTCTCCGCGTACAGGCGAGCGTTCTCGATCGCCACTCCCGCCGCCACGGCCAACGTCGACAGCACGGTTTCGTCCTCGGCGTCGAATTCGCGGCCGCCCCGTTTCTCAGTGAGATACAGATTGCCGAACACCTCGTCGCGAACCCGGATGGGCACCCCAAGAAACGAATGCATCGGGGGGTGGTTCGGCGGGAACCCGTACGACGCCGGATGCTCGGCGAGTTCCCCGAGCCGCAGGGGCTGGGGATGACGGATCAGCTCGCCCAAGAGGCCGTGCCCCTCAGGCAGCGGGCCGATGGCCTCTCGCTGCTCCGCCGTTATGCCCACCGGCAGGAACTGCGTGAGCCTGGTTCCCTCGCCGACCACTCCCAGGGCTCCGTACTCGGCATCGACCACAACGACTGCGGCTTGGACGATCCGGCGCAGCACCTGGGGCAGATCAAGTCCCCTTCCCACCGACATCACGGCGTCCAGGAGCAGGGCCGCCTCGGCAGGGCTACGAGTCACGGCATCGAGACGCCCGTGGAGGTCGTCCGGCAAGGTGCTCAGGCGACGGCGCGCCTCGCCGCAGCGGTCAGTTCCGTTGTCGCCCACAGTGCCTCCATCGTGACCCGCACATCCCGGGCGGGTCACACCTCCACGGTAGGACCGACCGTCACGCGGCACCTGGTGACTTCAACCGACTCAGCCGTACAGTCGGGCAGTGCTCGGGGCAGTGCCCGGAATCTGTGGGCTCTCGTCGAGCGGAACCAGCCGCGGCCGACAGCCCGCCGAGATGGCCCGCGCGGTGCTGGACACTACGTGCGAGCCCCATGACCGAAGCGAAGCCCGGGCCTCCTTGACGCGCGCGGATCGGTTCGCTGAGCATCTCCGTGGACGACCCGGAATTGATCCGTACCGCGCCGGGTCGTTCCGGGCGTGCATCGTCCAGAACACAATCGAAGTCCCTCCCGAGATCACCATCACGCTGGGCGCCAGCTCGGGTACCCGGTCGAGCGAGAGCGTGGACCGCGTGCGTGCTGATGCAAGTTGGGACTCCGGCGTCACCCTGTGACAAGTTTCAGGTGATCGATCACTTCGGTCACGTCGTCGATGTCCTTGATTTCTGCGAGGAGCCGCGGAACCTCGTCTTCCGCCATCTGGCCCCTGACGTCCACCACGCCGTTGCGCACGTCGACCTCGACGGTGTTCCGCGCAGCCGGGAAGTGTTCGGCGAGGATTCTCGACTCGATCTCCTCGCGAATCCCGGCATCATCGCGTATCAGCGCGTTAAGCAGTGCGTTCCTGTGCACGACACCGACCAAGCGGCCCTCATGGTCCGTCACCGGCAGGCGCTTGAGACGCGACAGGGACACGAGCCAGGTGGCTTCGGCGACGGTCGAACCTGGGAACACAGTGACGGCCGGAGTGGTCATCAGCGTCTCGGCGGTCTCGGCGCGGGCCTTGTCGTGCAGCCGCCGTTCCCTCAGCCGGCCGATCGGACCGGGTTCGTATCCGGATGCCTCCACCGCGGCCTTCGCCAGCAGGTCGGACTCCGACACCACACCCATCACCCGGTCGTCGGCATCGACCACTGGCAGGGATCCGAGGTGTTCACGCGTCAAGCTCCGCGCGATGTCCAGGAACGGCATGTCGCCGCGTACCGATGCGGCCGGTATGTCCATGACGTCACGCACCAGCAGAGGCGCGGGTTCGGCACCGGACGGCTCGGCGGACTTCTTCACCCGACCGGCCGGAGCCGTCTCGGGGACGGTCGGGCGCCGTGCCGCCGCCTGCTTGGCGGACACCGTGGCCACCGCGCCGAGGTAGCGCAGCAACATGTCCTGCCGCAGGGGTTCGTCGGTGGGCCTCCATGCCTTCGCCGGCACCGCGCGGCGAGCTTCGGCCCCTGCCGAGGTGTTCTCGCGTTCAGTCACGGTGGGCTCCTCACTCGCGCCGAGCTGGCCTACCTCCCAGTCTTCCACGGCTGGAGCCCGGGCCAAGGGCCGATCGGCCCATGCGGGACGACGGACGGTACACGTATCGGCGGCGCCTGCCTCTGGAGGGGGGTGTGGGTCTGCCCCAGATCCAAGGTCTGACACCGGCGTTGAGCTGGGCTGTTACCCTGGCGACCAGCCCCGTCGACCCACGCACCCGCGGCTAGAAGCACCTCGGCCGCGTCGAGCTCCTGAGCCGGCGCGGCCTAGCTAGTAGTCACATGATCCGCCGGGCAGAACCTGAAGTCGTGGAGCCGTAGCCACAGCGGGGTGCCCTCCTTCGCCCGCAGCACGCAGCGCCGCTGGCCGCGGTGCCCCGGACCATGATCGGTCCGGGGCCTTTTGCCTGGTTCCCGCGGCAGGATTCGAACCTGCGACGCCTGCTTTAGACGACGTTTCTGATGGCCGTATGGCTGCCGAAACGGGTGTCTACCCCTGGACGCAGGACATGCGCAACTCCCCCAAGGCGCCCCAGGCTGAGTCGGGAGCGAACAGCGCCGTCAACGTGCTCCGCCCAGGAACGAACAACACATAGTGCCTTGCAAGGTAGGACAGGTCACCCCACGGCTCCTGGTTGTGCGCACGCGCAAGCACTCGGCCACAACGCGTACAGGCAATCCACGGGACAACCAGGAGACCAGCCAGTGCCGTATCGGTGGCTACGGAGGATCCGGGCAACGGGACGGTGTCGGCATGCTCGATCACCCTCAGCCTGCTGTCCTCCTGGTGGTCGTCGAGGCATCGGCCGAGGCCGGGAGCGAGTGCTGTCCGCATGCCCCATAGCTCAGCCGCTACGGCGATCTCGGCCCGCACGGTCTCGCTGATCGGCACCTGATGCTTCAGAAGGCCGGCGACGAGCTGGTCGAGTCCGACTTCCTGCTCCCCGATGTCCCAGCAGTCCATAAATTTCGCAGCGTCAGAGGGTGGCAGCAGCGCAGCAAACCGACGCCACTGGGTTGCTTCATCGATCATGCGGCCGAGGCTATCGGTGCCCTCGAGCATGCGTAGCTGCGCGCCGTGATAGGGGGACCGATGCAGCACAGTTGGGCACTCAGCTCGCTGTACGCGCGTTGATTGGTACCTCTGTCCTGATCAGGTCAGCGACGCCCCTGCCACAGGACGGGTCTCCTGCGCCTACTTCCCGCTCAACTCCAGCTGCTACAGCAAGTGGTGTCAAAAAAGATCTCTCTGCAGTGCAACCGTCCCGGGGGTTCGGCAGTCGTCTTCGGTGCCGTCCACGCAGCCGAGGCGGATCAGGCCGCCCTCACCCCGGTGACCTGACCTCCTCTGCGCCGGATGCGCCTCGCCGGCTTCGGCCCCGGGCGTCCCGGGGCCACCACTGCACGTGCATGCCCCATAGCCATATAGGGGCATCAGACGATTCGCACTCGATCACCGAGGCGCCGGCCGGGAGCACAACCATTCGCGGCCCGTCTGGTGGCGCGCTCGGACAGAACGCAGATCTGCCGGGAGTTCACGCAGCCGCGTCCATGGCCAGCGAGGTTCCCACCGAAACTCCTCAGCATTGGCCCGCGTCCGGCCAAGGTTCCATCGGCCGCTCGCATCCGGCCGCTTGGCCCCGATCGGGAAGAGGACTGCGTGCCCCGGATCGGCCCGAGCCGCGGCCCGATGCTGTCGCCGAAGCATGAGCGCCGTCCCGATCACCGCGCCGAGAGAACTGCGAGCCCCGTAATCATGCGCGGAGTAGGGCAGGAGGACGATGGATCGCCAAGCTGTTTGAGTGAACTCGCCACGTCCCCCAAGCCTCGGGGCCGCTGGCGTGGAACGCGGCACGACATGCGTCACCCGGGTTCGTGCACGCGATGGCGGTTTCGGCACGCCCGAGCAACTTCCGCGATAGATCGGTGGAGTCTCAATGGCCCAGGCGAGCCCGCCGACGATGTCAAGTTCCGTCGTAGCAGCGACCCGCGCTCGTACCTGAGCCCTGTGGCTGCCCATGGTTCCCGTGGTTCTTCCTCGCTCGATCGGGCACGGCTGGGGCACGGTCGCCCCTGCACGGCCCTTGGAGCGGCTCGCCGCTCGCGCCCGCCGTGCCCCCTCCGATCGGCCGCGCCACGGGCACACCCCTATCGCGAATCCGCAAGGAAGCAATCCCCGGAGCCGGTGGCGGTGGCGGTCAGATCACATGCGGCCGTATCGGCCTCCTCTTGCGTCGGGTGCTGCCGCAGAATCGCCGCCGTCGCACGAGTCCCGGCATCGAAGCATGTCGGATTTTGCGCCACCATCATGCTGAGGATCTTCACCTGTGTGGCATCCAAGTCCGACTGCATGGAATCAAGTTCGTCGTCATCGTAGGGCGCCCGTTGCTGTTGCTTCCGGAGCTGGCCGGCCCGTGTCGTGAACTCCTGGTTGGCCTGCTGGCACGTCGCGGACCGCTCCGATGCGCCATCGTGTCGCGACGCCCCGACGGCATAGCCGCCTATGGCGAGTGTGACTGCCTCCAGCGCTGACCAGCGCGATCATCGAACGCTTCATGGTCGTGGATCGTATACACCCAGGTGAGGCCACTCACCACCGTCTGATGAGCCACGGAGCCCAGTGCCGCCGAGCTCACGAGCCGGGGCTGTGGCATCAGCTTCCCTGGGAGGTAAGATCCGCTGCCGACCTACGGGAAGTCCGAACGGGCGGCTTCCAGGGGGTGTGAAGTGGCTGGAGCAGTCAGGGTGCCACGCGGGCAGGCCCGGTTTGCCTGCGGCGCGCTTGCCACGTTCGCGCTGGTGACTGTCGCCGCCGGGCTGGCAGCCTGGCACAAGTACGAACTGCTGGCCGGACCGCCGACGCCAGGGCCGTACGTCAACAACCCATTGGTCGAGGTCGACACGTATTTCAGAAACCTGATGGGCTGGCGGACGGGGCTGCTACTCGTGGCCCTGCTCCAGTTCAGCATCTGGCTCGCCAACATGCGCGACCTCGCGGATGTGATCTGGCGCCAGGGACAGCGTCGGCACAGGGCGTGGCTGGTCTTCGGCTGGGTGATACCGCTGGGGCAGCTCTTCATACCCAAGATGTTCATCAACGACCTGTGGGCTGCCAGCCGGCCGGAACCGCAGCGTCGTCGCGGACATCCCCTGCTCACGGCATGGTGGCTGTCCGTCCTCGTCGCCGCGAATGCATACAGCGATGCCCCCGAGCATCTGAAGGAGGCGGCCACCACGAGCCAGGCTCGCCAGGCCCTTCGTCAGATCATGTTCAGCGATGGTCTGGACATCTGTGCCGCTGCGCTGTCGATCATCGTCGTCTGGCAGCTCATTCGCAGGTTGGAGCGCGCCACACTGACTGCGATAGCACCCGCTGAGGTCTGCCCGGCGGGCCAAGCGGGATCCTGAGGATCCCTGGGTACTTGCATGCCCACGCGATCGGTGGAGTCTCATTGGGCGCGTCAACCGCCTCTGGGTGCGATCAGGCCGGGTTCCCAATCTGTGGTCACGTAATCGATCAACGCTGTGAACTGCTGCTGAGCCGGTCGGCAGTTTCAGCGTTGGTCATGGTTGAGCGCCCTTCCACGGCTCCGTGATGACTCTGGGAGGGCGCTCCGTGGTGCGATGTTCGGCGTGGCACCCGCTGTGGCAGCTCCCACCCGGGGTGCCAAGCCCGTTCAAGCCCACCCAGCACTGCAGTTGTGGGCCGCCGATGATGTCAGTTGTGGATGCCGGGGTGACCGCTCGGCACGTCTCAATCTCCGCTCCCGACGCTTGTACTGCCGGGCCCACCGTCACCCATCGAAGCGCGTCTGGAGTCGACGTCGGAACCCGCTCGTCGACGATTTGATCTGGTGCCCTGCGGCATTAGCTGCCGCACGCGCATCCGGTACCAGTGGCAGCGGGCTCGGCCTGCTCGTCGGAGGTGCAGCAGGCGATCGGTGCGCTGTCGGCGCTCTTACGGAGGGTGTTGGAGTCGGCCTTGACGACGTAGACCTCCCAAGGCTCCTTGCCGGGGCCTGAGACCCAGACCTTGTCCTGGAGGGCGTAGCAGCAGGAGGTGTCGTTCTCCTCGAAGGTGGCCAGGCCCGCTTCCTGGAGCCGCCCGGTGGCTGCGGTGACTTGGTCGGTGGACTCGACCTCGACGCCGAGGTGGTCCAGGCGGGTGTCCTGGCCATCCTCGCCTTCGATCAGGACGAGCTTGAGCGGGGGCTCGGTGATGGCGAAGTTGGCGTAGCCGGGGCGGAGCTTGGCGGGCTCGGTGCCGAAGAGCTTGGAGTAGAAGGCGATCGAGCCTTCGAGGTCGGCGACGCGCAGGGCGAGCTGAACACGGGACATGACGGTCTCCCTCATCTGCTTCTGTATCGACATTCATCGATGCAGCTCGACAAGCCCGAGGTTGCCACCAGAATCGATAAGCGTCAACATAGACACATGTCGAAATCGGAACTTCGGGTTCTCAGGCAGGACGAACAGGCGGTGTGCTGCTCGCCGATGGTCCGCGAGCCGCTGGGCAAGGCGGACGCCGGGGACCTGGCGCGCATGTTCAAGGCGCTCTCGGACCCGGTGCGGCTGAGGCTGCTGTCGCTGATCGCCTCCCACGAGGGTGGCGAGGCCTGCGTGTGTGACCTGACCGGGCCGTTCGACGTGTCACAGCCAACGATCTCGCATCATCTGAAGGTGCTGCGGGAAGCGGGCCTGGTGGGCTCTGAGCGGCGAGGGACCTGGGTCTACTACTGGGTGCTGCCGGCCGCACTGGCCCGGCTGTCCTCGCTCCTGCAGACCTCCGCCGAGCCGACCGAGGTCGGGGCCTGCTGACAACTTCCATAGCCTCTCTCGGCCGCCGTGTCGCAGCCGAGTTCATTGGTGCGGCCGTCCTGGTGACGGTCGTGGTGGGCCCTGGCATTCAGTCAACCGAGCTGTCCCGCGACGTGGGCGCGCGGCCGTTCGCCAACTCGCCGGCAGCCGTGTCCGGCCTTGCCGTGTTCATCGCGCTGCTCGGTCCGGTCTCCGGCGTCCACTTCGACCCGGTCGTCGCCCTCGCCGGATGGCGGACCGGTCGCTTGACGTACGACGGGCCGACTGCCCCCGAGGTTGCCGTCTACCTGCCCGCCCAGATTGCGGGCGCCATCGGCGGCGCACTCCGAGGATCCAGCCAGAACGGTCGGTGACGGCCATACCGGTTGCCACGAAGCTCCGGCGAGACAGTAGCGGCGGACGGGCCGGCTGCTGCGGTTGCGCTACCGGGCTGCTGTACAGCTGTTCCATGGCTCCGTGAGGTACTGAGTAGGGTTGAGACCGGCGTGCGGGTGCCACTGCCCGAGAGTGTGGTGAGTGCATCCGCGAGAACGTCCGAGGGGGCACCACATGACGCCACAGGGAACCATCACGGTAGAGCGGATAGACGGCTCGGCCGCAGCACAGGCTGAGGACTCGTTCAGGCGGGTCTACGCCGACGTCTTTGCGGAACCGCCGTACAACGAGGCCGCGGACGACGTCGCGGCCACGTTCCGGCACTTTCGCTTCCAGACCCGCAAGCGCACTTTTCGCGCCGCCCTGGCCCGTGCCGAGGACGGCGAGCCAGTCGGCATGGCCTACGGCTATCCACTCGAGCCTGACACAAGGTGGTGGGACGAACTGACCGCTCCCGTGCCCGCCGGCATGCGGCGCGAGGATGGGCACCGCACCTTCGGCCTCATGGAACTTGCCGTGCGCGGACCGTGGCGCGGGCAGGGTGTCGCGCGACGTCTGCACGAGGCCCTGCTTGACGGCATCAAGGCCGAGCGGGTGCTGCTGAACGTCCACCCGGAAAGCAAGGCAGCGTCGGCCGCCTACCGGGCGTGGGGCTACCGCAAGATCGGCGAGGCGCGCCCGTGGGAGGGCCCGTACCTCTATGACGTCATGCTGCTCGACCTGCGCGCATGACGACTACCTACAAGCGAATCGCGCATCGAGGAAGCCAGCCGGGATGACGCGGGTGCTGGTTCGGCGGGCGAGGCGGCGGCTCATGAGCAGAGTCATCGCCCCCAGGAGGCCGGGAAGTCGGCGGGAATGGACCGCCACTTGATGCCGTTGTCGACGACGTAGCAGACCGTGTCGATCATCTGCCGGTGGCAGTGGCCCTGTGGCCTGCCGCCCCGCCCCTCCAGCCAGGTCGGCACTGGCAACACGGGACGTCAGGGCGGTCGGCACCGAAGCAAGTCCAAGGAGAAGGTGTCCATCACAGCCGTGGTCTCTGCTGAAGCCTCGACAGCCGGCAGCGAACCCTTGACTTCCCGCTCTTACGCTTTCGCATGCCCCTCGGCCAGCAGTTGAGGTTTCGTCGCGCGGAACGGCGCTTTGCCGGACCTCTCACTGCAGCAGCTCAGCAACCTCGGAGAGCTGGGCCTTGGACAGGGGGCCGAGCTGGAGGGCCCTGGCGTTCTCCTCGGCCTGGGCGACGCTGCGGAAGCCGGGGATCGGCACTGTCCGCGGGCTTCGTGCCCACAGCCACGCGAGGGCGCCCTGTGCAAGCGTGCGATCGTCGGCGGTGAGCACATCCCGGACGGCGTTGATGCGCGCCCTCCATCGCGCTGCGGGTACACCACCCTCGTCGAACCAGCGCAGCCACGCCGGCGGCACCGAACGGATGTCACTCGCTGCACCGCGCCCCGAGGAGCCGTGCTTGCCGGTGAGCAGGCCCATAGCGAGCGGGCTGCGTACGATGGACGCGAGTCCGTGCTGCTCGCACAACGCCAGCATTTCAGGCGCGTCCACCAGCACATTGCACGCGTGCTGGACGCCCACGCAGTGCTGCCCGTGGGCGAAGAGCGCCGCTCGCCCCGGATCGTCGGTGCTCCAGGCGTAAGCGCGGATGAGCCCTTCCCGTACGAAATCCTCGCAAGTTTCGCGCAGTTCGGTTGCCTCGTCCAGCGGTACGTCGCCCAGATGCAGCTGGTAGACGTCGATCCAATCGGTGCCCAGCCGCCGCAGCGATGCGGTCAGTGCGCGGCGCGCGTACGCGGCAGTTGTGTCCTCACCGGTCAGCGTGCGGGTCTCCTCGTTGAAGACGTTGCCCCACTTGGTGGCGATGACCACCTCGTCCCGCCGCCCCGCGAGCGCCCGCCCCAGTACCCGTTCGCTGCGGCCGGTGCCGTACACGTCCGCGGTGTCGAAGAAGGTGACCCCGAGCTCCATCGCCCGACGGATCGCCGCGACGGATTCCTGGTCGTCGACGGTGCCCCACCCGAGGGGGTTCCCGTTGGCGTCCTGCCACTCACCGCCGATGGCCCAGCACCCGAATCCCAGCGCACTGACCTCGATCTCGCTGTCTCCCAGCGTTCTGTTCTCCATGCCTGAACACGCTACGAGTTGGAGCGCACACGAGGGCAAGGCCGCGGAGTGATCCAGAGTTCCTTGACCACCGAGTTGATCGACCAACCGCCCGACGCCACCGGCCCGACTCCAAGCCCGGCACTCGTCCTTGCGGCCGGCTCAGCGGCGATCCCCTCAGTGGCAGCCCCTCACCGTCCAAGTGATCCGGCCCCGTCAGCCGGAGGCCGGCGGCACCGGTTGTGCGAGGTGCCGCCAGAAGAAGGTATGCATCAGGGCGTTGTTGTGGGCGGACTGTTCGTTGTCGCTGGCGCCCGCGTGGCCACCGCCGGTGTTCTCGTGGAGCAGGACCGGGTGGCCGAGTTCACGCAGCCGTGCGGCCGCTTTGCGGGCATGACCGGGGTGGACGCGGTCGTCACGGGTGGAGGTCGTCAGAAGAACCGGCGGGTAGGCCTGGTCTGCGCTGAGCTGGTGGTAGGCGGAGAGCGTACGGAGGTGGGGGCGATCGGCTTCGTTGTCCGGGTTGCCGTACTCGGCGATCCAGGATGCGCCGGCGAGGAGCTTATGGAAGCGAAGCATGTCCAGCAGCGGTACCTGAGCGACGATCGCGCCGAACAGCTGCGGGTAGCGGGTGACCATCGCGCCCATGAGCAGGCCGCCGTTGCTGCCCCCTGCGGCGCCCAGCATGGCCGGTGTGGTGATGCCCCGCGCGACGAGGTCTGCCGCGACGGCCGCAAAGTCCTCGAAGGCGCGCGGCCGGTCCGCGCCGAGCGCGGCCTGGTGCCAGTCCGGCCCGTACTCGCCGCCACCTCGGATGTTCGCGATCACGTAGGTACCGCCGCTCTCCAGCCACGCCCGTCCCGTCACCGCGTCGTAGAAGGGGGTGAGGGAGACCTCGAAGCCGCCGTAGCCGTAGAGCACGGCGGGTCCGGGGCCGGTGGGGGAACGGTCGGGGCCGATCACGAAGTACGGCACCCGCGTGCCGTCCTGAGAGGTCGCGAAGAACTGCTCCGCCGCCAGACCGGCCGTGTCGAAGCGGGCCGGAGCCTGCTTGAGGATCTCCGTGTCGGCGCCGATCTGCCCGTGGTAGAGGGTGGAGGGCTGCAAGAACCCTGACACGTCCAGGAAGTACTCGTCGGAGATGTCCGGGTCCGTGTCCACGACAGTGACGGCGGACAGCGCCGGGACGTCCGCGAGCGGCTTGCGTGCCCACCCACCGACAGGGGTGGGGGTGAGGACCTCGATGCGAGTGCTGACGTCGCGCATCGTCTCCAGGATCAGATGGTGGCGGGTCCATGAGTGCCCGGCCAGAGCCGTTCGCTCATCCGGGGTGAACAACACCTCCGCGGAGCGGTCGCCCGCCAGGAAAGCGTCGAAGTCGAACGCCAGCAGAGAGCCCGCCCTCTGTCCGAGCCAGTCGGACTTCAAGGTGACGATCAGATGTTGCCGATGGACAGAGGTAGTGGCGTCGTCGGGAACGTCGATCCTGACGAGCGTGGCGTCGGGGGTCAGGAGGTACACCTCGCTGCGGAAGAAGTCCACCGACCGGACGACGAAGTCCCGCTCGAAACCCGGTGTGGTGTCGCGCCAGCCCCGGGTCGACACATCTCCCGTCTCGGCCTCGAAGACCAGGGCGGCTTCCTCCAACGGCGTGCCGCGTCGCCACCTGCGAACCGTGCGCGGATAGCCGGCGTCGGTCAGCGAGCCCGGCCCCAAGTCCGTGCCGATGAAGACGGTGTCGGCGTCGATCCAGCCGATCCACGTCTTCGCCTCCCTCACCTGGAATCCGCCCTCGACAAAAGCCCCAGTGGCGAGGTCGAACTCGCGGACCACAACGGCATCACCCCCGTCGCGCGACAGAGACACCAGTGCCCGGTCGTAATCGGGATGGCGGACCCGCGCACCGGCCCACACCCACTTCTCGCCCTCCGCGGCAGCAAGCGCGTCGACGTCGAGAAGGACCTCCCACTCCGGAGCATCCTTGCGGTACTGCTCCAGCGTCGTACGCCGCCACACACCACGCACGTGCTCGGCGTCCCGCCAGAAGTTGTAAAGGAACACTCCGCGACGGGTGGTGTAAGGGATACGTTCCGGTGCGTCCAACACCTCCCGAAGGCGCTCCTTCAGGGAAGCGAACCCGGCGCCGTCAGCCAGCGCGGCCTCCGTCTCGGCGTTCCGCTCGGCCACCCACTCGAGCGCGGCCTCACCCTCAACGTCTTCCAGCCACAGGTACGGGTCGTCATTCATCACAAGCCAAATTGTGCAGGCCCGGAACGCGCGGTGAGACCACATCGACCCAATGGCCGGACGTGCACTCTCGGCTGTGATGCCATCCGGTACGTCCGCTGGGCGTGCTGGACGTACTGGATGGCCACCAAGGCTGCCCCGGCTGACCGGCGCTCGCCGCGCCAACCAGGAACGTGGTGTCCGCCGAAGTCACAGGAGAGGGCAGCCCGGACCAAGGTCACGAAGACCCGACTGCCACCTTTCGGCTGGTGTCCGAGATGAGACTCCGGGCCCGTGATCCCCGTGGGTTCAGGGAAACCGAAGGTCCTTCAGCGCTAACCCACGGCCCACCGGTGTGCGTCAGGCAGACGCGCCCGTGGGTTCGGGTGAAACACGAGGATGCCGAACGATCCGAAGGGCTTCGGCGTGACATCGGCCTGGACGTCCTCGGGTCACGACGGCCGCCCGCCGAACTGCCAGTTGTGCACCTCGATGTCGGCGTACCGGTCCGCTGTCAGGATGGCGCGCGCCGTGTCCGGGTCCGGCGCCCGGACCAACGCCGCAGTACCCAGCCAGGTGGCGCCCTCGTCGGACAGCAGCGGTCCGTAGCCGATCAGCTCGTCCCGGTCGGGCGGCACCGCGAGGTCGGCAGCAGGCCCCGCGCCGAGGCCGAGCACCAGGTACCGGTTGCCACCGGTCCGGCCACCGGGGAAGTCCCACATGGTGCGCCCCAGCATGTTGCGCCACCGTCGCACCAGCACGTCCCGGTACACGCCGGCCTGATAGCCGGGCTCGTCGAAGGCAAACGCGCGGGCGGCGGCGGGATCGGGCAGATCGACGATGTGCACGCTGCCGGTGGGTGTGTCTCCGGCGAGGGTCGGGCCCCGGACGATCATCTCTTTCGCGTACCGGTCCATATAGGACCAATGCTCTTCCAGCAGCTCGTCGCGCAGCTCTACGGAGCCGGGCCGGTCGCGGTGGTAACAGAAGAACTCCATACCCACAGGGTCTCTTCAAGGAGGTGACCGGTCGAGCGAGTTTCACTGCGATCGCTGCTCGGCAGCCTCAGCCAGAAGCACGCGCGCCGACTCCGCATAGCGGATGGCGGCCTTTTCGTCCAAGCCGAAGACGTGCGCGAGGTGCAGAGTGGGGCGCCCCTTCAAGCTGTCCGGCGACGCGGCCTGACGAAACCCCCGCCCGCCGCACAGGCCAGACCGCCCCCTTCCCCGAAGGGAGCGGGATCGCCGCCCGGTCTCGGTAAACCGCTGAGACTTGCGTAGACCGGGCGGCAGGAGTACCTAACCAGTCCGTGCAAGAAGGGACAAATACCCGTCGGCCAGACGGGCGACGGCAGCCCTGAGCTCGGGATGCTGCGATCACGAGCCTGGTGCACTCTGGACGGATGAGTACCCCGATAGTCGTGCACCGCTCCGCACCGGCCGGTGGCCGGGTGGTCACCATCAACGATGAGACGGTCGGCCTCGTCCACGACGACCACGCCCTGATCGAGCTCCTCCGGCGTGCCGGCATCTACGACGCCGAGCATTGCCTCGACGACCCGCAGTGGATCGAATGGCGCGGCGGCCCGGCCCACCGGTACGAAGCGGCGTGACGTAGGCCCTGTACATCCGGAAGGAGTCAGAGCTGTCCCGCCCGCGCCAGACTGGGACCAAGGCGTGTTTTGGAAGTAGCGCATGCTCAGAGGTCTGGAGAGTCCCCGTGGCACGCAGGAGCTCCGTGGAGATCGTCGAAGCGTTCTGGGAGGAGGTTTGGAACCGCCACAACCCCGACAAGATCGACGACTTTGTCGTCGAGGACTTCGTCATCACCAACCCCGGCGGATCCATCGAAGGCCGCGAGAAATTCAAGTCGTGGGTCGCCGCCTTCCTGGACCAGGTCCACGATCTGAGGCTCGAGGTCGTCGAGTCCTTTCAGAACGAGGACGGGAGCCGGGTGGCGTCACGGTGGATCGTGCGCGGGAGGAACAATGGGCTTCTGGGCACCGAGCCCGACGGGCGGCCGATCTCCTTCAGTGGTACGGCCGTCTGGGCGGTGCGCGAGGACGGCAAGCTACAACTGGGTGGAACGTGCCACCTGGGAGCTGTACCAGCAGCTGACGAGCACCTCAGGACGGTGAGACGATCAGCCCGCCTTGCGGTCACTGCCACGGAGCCTCGCTGTCATGGAACGTGCCCACCACCAGGTCGGGCAGAGCAGAGACATCGCTCCGTCGCTCGTCAGCTCCCTGACAGCCGCTGCCGTGACCTCCTACGGCGTGTATCGAAAGTAGATCTTGACCGCATGACGATCTCGGCAAGTGCCGCCGATGCCGTCGACCCGTCAGCCGCCGGGTCCTCCACTGCCAAAAGCCCCACCGTTGTCATCCTTGGGTACGTCCCTTGTCGAAGAGGGCCGGTTGATCTCATATGGGCTGAGACCTTCTCCGAAATCATCCGCATCCCTCACGTTTTCGCCGCGAAAAGGCCGCCGGCTTCCGGAGGAACGCTCGGCCTGCTGTCGTGCCTGAGACCGACGGCGCGCGTCCCACCAGACGAGGCCAAGCAGAACAGCGACTACGACCACCGCTATACAGACGGGGAAAATCCAGCGCACAGCCGAAGCGGCCACTGTGATGTCACTGATGGGCACCTGGCTCACAAGGTGGCTCATCTGGCCCACGTCCTTCCTGAGAGGATTCCACCGCTCACAAAGCGAGGCAGGGGCTTCCGCTCATTGGAGAGAGAGCCCGCGATGGCCGGAGCCATGGGAAACTCCAATCCCACACCTGGCGGAATCAATCTCGCGGGGCCCGCCTGAACGGGACGTCTGGCAAGGCTCAAGCTCCCTCATAAGTCTACGGCGGGGAGCGTACGGGGGCCGCTAGAGCAAGTGGGACAGGATGCCGGTCAGGATGACGACGATCATCAGCGTGCCGACGACCCACCGCTCCCGGGGGACGTCGAAGACGTTGAACTCGTCCGGCTCCATCACCTGCTCGCCGTCGGCGACGTGGCCGCCGCGAAAGAAGTGCCGGCGCTTGGTCCGCTCCTCGTTGAGGCCGTGGCGCGTGACCACCGTCGGCGAGGTCGTGCCGCACTGGGTGCACCGGCAGGCGTACATCCCCGTTCCCTCCTTCATTCCAGAACACTTCCCATCATGACGGACTTTCCGGCCGATTAGCCACGGACCGCACCGGATCACAAACCGAGAGTGCTGTTCGAGTTCAGTCGGTGCGGCCGAATTCGATCTTCCAGGCAGCTGGCCCCTGGTCGGCGTCCGGGACAATCCGGTGCCGTCTCGAGCTCCTCCCGCGTCCACTCGGTGCGATATGCACTCAACTCCTCTCCGGGGGGCTGGCGGCGTTGTTGGCGTTGGCTCTGACCTGCACCAACCCTCTCCCTGGGGCCCCTCCTCGTGGTGGCGGGCGCCGGGCCCATTCCCCGGCCGGGAGGGTCTCGCCGTCCTCCCCGTCGACCTCGTCGGGGGGGACGGCTTGGCAGGGGTGCCGCCACCGCGCCCCAGGCAGCGCGCCCACATCACGAACACGGCAGCCGCGGGGACCACGACCGCGTCTGACCACAGGTCAGGTGAATCGATCCGCTACGCCTTCGGTCACGGGGATAACGCCCGGGCCCGGCAAGGCATAAGAAAAAGGGCCCCGGACATTCGGGGCCCCTTTCGTTGTCTTGGGCGAGTAGGGCGTGCATCGAAAGTAGATCTCCGACTGTGACCGCGCATTCGATCGACCCCGTAGACGGCGCAACAGTGCACGTGTCGGCCACCGCCGCCGGGGTTACGCTGATTCCCAAGGCTGGCAGACCGGATGGATTCTCGTCCGATACCTCTGTGATCGGAGGGAACGCAATGGGAGACCGGGAGACCCGAGCGGCGCTGGACCGGCATTGGGCAGCGTCTGCAGCCGGCGACCAAGACGCCGAGCACGAGATCTATCACGACGACGCCATCACTGACTATCCCCAGTCGGGTGAGCGCATCCACGGCCGCCGCAATCTCCAGGCGCTGCGCTCAAACCATCCGGCCAAGCTCACCTTCACCATCCGTCGAATTCTCGGCAGTGGGGATCTTTGGATCACCGAATATGTGATCGACTACGACGGGAAACCCGCATCCACTATCAGCATTATGGAATTCCGCGACGGCAAGGTCGTCCACGAGACCCAGTACTTCGCGGATCCGTTCACTCCGCCCGCCTGGCGCGCCAAATGGGTCGAGTCAATGCCCTTCGTCTGACGCCTGCTTGCGGTCGACCCGCGTGCCACATCAAGACCAGGGCGGAGCGGGGACTCACGGGCTGTCCCGGCCTCGGAGTTGAGGGAGCAAATCCGGAGCGCGTCCGCGTGAGCCTCAGCGAACGCCTCGCGGACGGAGTCCTCATCCTTCCCCCAAGCCCGAGCAACCGTGTGCGCCTGCAGGCCAATACGTCGCTCAACGACCGGTGCGAAGGCCCTTCCGTGTAGAGGTCCTCGAAGTCCCACCGCCACGGACTGCGCAGTTCCGCCGCGCTGGGATTCGTGACGACCTCGGAGCCGTCCAGGGCGTACACGGCTGGCCCCGCTCCCCCAGTGAGGGGAGTTGCCGGCCCTGAACGTCAGGGCTGCTCGGTGAGGGGCGGAAGCGGCTATATCCAGGACGGCTCCGACGCCCTGATCACTCCAGTCACACCAAGATCGTTCCATCCGGAACCGGCCGAGTTGGGCAATGAATCAAGCGCGGAGCTCGAGGCACCGGTCCAGCTGCCTACGCAGACGAGCAGAAGCTCCACGGAGAGCCCCGAGTCGTCGCACCTCTTCCGCCGCAAGTTCCATTCGTCCTGCCAGCGCGAGCACTACGGCATAGGGCCGTTCGCCCTCGGCGAGCTTGGCCGCCGCGGCATCACGGACGGCTCGCAACACTGTGCAGTCCGCGCGAGGATGTTCCGCCAGCAGGCGAAGGAGCCTGTTGTCGTTCCAAACACTGTCTTGGGCCGCGCTCAGTTCCAGCAGGGTGTGGGGCGCCGTATGGGGATTGGCGGCCAGCGCCTGCCAGACGAAGGAGTACGGACATCGCGCGAGTTGATGCAGGACGGAGCTGTCCTTCTCGGCACGCGCCAGTTCGAGGTAGTCGGCAGGCGTATGCACGGACAATGGCCCCTCAGGATCGTCGGGGCGACCATCCTGTCATCAGGGCTTGGCCACCTGTGTGCGGGGGGGGCGTCCTCTTATCGCAACCGCCCTTTAGACCAATTACGGCACAGCCCTTAGACGGTGTCTCACGTGGCGATCTTGTCCGCTGCAGGGCCATAGGCGCTCAGGGTGGGGCCAGCCTGTCAGGCTGGCCAGCTGAGCTGACCGTCCACGATGGCCGGGAGAGACGCGGGCATCTCGTCGGTGACCCAGGCGAACTCCAGGGCTGCGAGCGTGGCTCCCCGGTCCGTCCACACGAGGATCTCGCCGACGTAGGCGCCGGACGGGTCATGGACTTGCGCGTCTACGGGCACGAGCGCTTCCGGCAGTGCTGCATGCTCGTAAGGTTCCCGGACCTGCAGGTCGACGCTCACGGAGTCAGGCCCCCAGATGGCGATCACCTCGGTGCGGTCCAGCTGACTGCGGAGTTGCGACGCGCCAACGAACTCCGCGGACAGGATGTGTTCAAGCACTGCGCGCTCGTCGGCGTTCAACGGGCGCGGGTCGATGGAAAGAGGAGCCATGCGCCCATTTTGAGGTGGCGGGGGCAACCAGCCCAACGCCTACACCGACCGTCGCCGGAGACCGACCGGCAGCGGCATCATGACCGTTCATGGGTGGGGATCTGTCGCAGCGGCTCGTGCCGGATGATCTATGGGCAATGGTCGAGCCGGTACTGCCGTCCTTCCGCTCGCGCCCGCAGGGCGGTGACACCGCGCCGATTGACCAACGTGCCGTGTTCACGGCCGTCGTGTACGTGCTGACCAGCGGGTGCGCGTGGCGGTATCTGCCACCGACGTTCGGAGTGTCGCCGGCGACGGCTCACCGGAGGTTCTCAGTCTGGACCGCATCCGGAGTGTGGCGTCAGCTGCACCGCGTGGTTCTGGACGAGATCGGTGCCTGTGGCGGACTCGACTGGAGCTCTGTGATCGTCGATGCCGCCTCGGTGCGCGCGAAAAGGGGGGTCCGCTGACGGGGCCGAATCCGGTCGACCGAGGCAAATCAGGCAGCAAACTGCATGTTCTGACCGACGCGCAGGGACTGCCCGTGGTCGTCGGGGTGTCCGCCGCGAACGTCAACGACGTCCAAGCGCTTCGCCCGCTCATACTCGGGATCCCGGCCGTCCGCTCACGCCGCGGCCCCCGTCGGCGACACCCCAACAAGGTCCGGGCCGACAAGGCGTACCACTCGGCAGGCAACCTGGCGTGGCTACGCGAACGCAACATCACTCCGCGGATCGCCTGGCCGGGCGTGGAGTCCTCCGAACGCCTCGGAAGGCACCGGTGGAAGATCGAGAGGTCGATCTCCTGGCTCTTTGGATACCGCCGCCTGACCGTCCGCTATGAGCGCAAGGGCGGTCACTTCCTCACCTTCCTCGGGCTCGCCGCAGTCATGACCTGCTACAAGAAGCTCGCCAAGATCGCCACGTGAGACACCGTCTTAGCTTGTTTTGGAACCTCCCGCCGGGATGCTTGATCACTGGTGGAACGACGCGGTGAGGCGTTGCAGTGCGGCATGGGCGGGTGGGCCCCAGGAGGGCTTGCCTCCGGGGCGGCCGTGGACGCCGGCGTCTCCGATGTGGATGCCGCTGAGGGCGCGCAGCACCGCCCAGCCGCGGGCGCGGCGTAGGGTCGCAGCGTCCGGGCTCGGCTGGTAAGCAGCGTGGAAGCGGTCGGCGGCGCCGTCCGGCAGCAGGATCCAAGCCGCGGCGAGGTCGCAGGCGGGGTCGCCGGCGAACAGGTCGCCGAAGTCGATCACGCCACAGAAGGTGCCGTTCGTGGTCAGGATGTTGGCTGGATGCAGATCGCCATGGAGCCAGAGTCTTGGGCCTGCCCAGTCGGGTGCGGCGGCGGCGTCTTCCCAGACCGCGCGGACGGCGTCGGGGTCGCGAATCAGCCCTAGTTCGGCGGCCGAGGCAAGCGCTTGGGTGAAGCCTTCGGCGGTGTCGGCCAGCGGGCCCCCGCGGTCTCGGCCTGCGGGCGCCTCGTCGGGAGCGGGGCGGTGAAGGGCTGTCAGGAAGGCAGCCAAGGTGACGGCCGCCTCCGCGGCGCGCGTCGCGGGGGCGCGGTCGGCAGGCTCGCCCGGTACCCAGGTGGTGACGAGCCAGGGCCGCGGAAACCGTTCAGAGGGCTCACCAAGGCGTTGCGGTACGGGGATCTGCAGAGGAAGGTCCGGGGCGAGAATGGGCAGCCAGGCGTGTTCCTTGCGTAGCAGCGCGTCCGCAGACTGCGTCGCCCAGGGCAACCGGACGGCGAGGTCGTCGCCGAGCCGCCACACTTGATTGTCCCAGCCACGCGCTCCGAGCTTCAAGGGGCGATCCGCCAGGTCGGGGTGCTGCTCGCGCAGCAGATCCCGGATCAAGTCCTCGGTGATGACCATCTCGGTAGCTGTCATGTGGAGCAACAATAATTGCGTAGCAGCCTGCCTGGGATTCGGGCGAATCCGAGTCAAGTTCCGGCGTCGAACGTACTTCGAACTTGATCAGCGTTTTCGCGATTCAGTGAACGTGAAGGCGGCCTCCCCGGCGCTCCATCGCCGAGCAGCGCCCAGCTCCCGCCCAAAGCCGTGGAGCCAACCGCGATCACAGCTGCGGGTCGTAGGCGATTTTGGGCCGATACTCTCGCGATCAATACGCCCCCATAGAGCGAGAATTGCGAAGTTACCGCCACGCTAATAAACGACTTCAGAGGTGGCAAGCCACCTCTCTCCGAGGTCCATCTCATGGCTTCCGTTCGGCTGCATGGTTCGGTTCCTCCTGCTCAGCGCAGTTGCTCGGCCAGTCCGACGATGATGCCCGCCGGGCCGCGGAGGTAGCAGAGCAGATAGCTGTCCTCGAACCGGGCGATCTCGCCGACGAGTTCGGCGCCGTGAGGGCGCAGGCGGGCAACGGTGTCCTCGATGTCGTCGACGGCGAACATGACGCGGTGCGTGCCCAGAATGTTGTGCGGCCGGTTGCGCGGCCCGGCGCTGATCACCGCGGGGCTGCGGTACTTCGCCAGCTCGAGCCGGCTGTGACCGTCCGGGGTCCGGACCATCGCGATGTCACAGCGGACGCCGTCGAGTCCGGTGCACTGGTCGGCGAAGAGGCCCTCGACCTCCGCCCTGCCCTCCAGCTCCATACCGAGCTCCACGAAGAACGCGATGGCGGCATCCATGTCCTCGACGACGATGCCGACGTTGTCCATCCGCTGAATCGCCATGCTGGTCTCTCCTTCTTCCTCGTGCGGCCGGTGGTGGCCGCTGATGTCCCTAGGACGGAGCCGGTGGCACGTTCTCGACATCCCCAGACCGCCGAACTCCGAAAAATCTGGATCGCGCCTCAGGTGAGATTCATCCGGATGTACCAACCCACCGCCAGCACGACGAGAATGGCTCCCACGAAGGCCCACGCCGCGGTTGCTGCGCTGTGCGAGGTATAGATCAGAGCAAGCATGCTCAGCCAGATACCCGGCAGGAGCGGCCGTAGCCAGTGGACGTTGGCGCCCCCCTGTCGAATACGTGTCGAAGGCGCGATCTATCGCGCTCGGCGTCCGTGGAGCACCAGGTCAGGAGGGATGCGCAGACGATCACACCAGGTGCCTTCTTTAGAGGTTGTCTCACGTGGCAAGTTTCGCGAGCTTCTTGCAGCAGGTCAGGGCGGCGGCCAGGCCGAGGAGGGCGAGGGAGTGCGAGCCCTTTCGTTCGTATCGGACGGTGAGGCGGCGGTAGCCGAAGAGCCAGGCGATCGACCGTTCGATCTTCCAGCGGTGCCGACCGAGGCGTTCGCCGGACTCGATGCCGGGCCGCGCGATGCGCGCGACGAGCCCGCGCTCGCGCAGCCAGGCCAGGTGTTCGGCGGAGAAGTACGCCTTGTCCGCGCGGAGTTTGACGGGTCGGCGCCGCCGTGGTCCCCGGCGGGACCGGACGGCGGGTATGCCGCGGATGAGCGGTTCGAGGGCGAGGCTGTCGTGCATGTTCGCGCCGGACACGGCGACGGCGAGCGGGATGCCCTGGGCATCGGACAGCACGTGCAGCTTGCTGCCCTTCTTGCCGCGATCGACCTGGTTCGGCCCGGTCAGCGATCCCCCCCTTTGGCGCGAACGGAGGCCGCGTCGACGATCGCCGAGGTCCAGTCCACCTCGCCCCGGGCCCCGAGTTCGTCCAGCACCGCCCGGTGCAGCCGACGCCACAGGCCGGCCTCGGTCCATACCGTGAAGCGGCGATGCGCGGTGGCGGGAGACGTGCCGAACGTCGGCGGCAGATGCCGCCAGGCACAGCCGCTGGTCAGCGCGTACACCACTGCCGTGAACACGGCCCGCTCGTCACGCGGAGCGGTCCCACCACCTTGCGGACGAGCAGCGAACGACGGCAGCAACGGGGCGGCCAGCTCCCAGAGTTCATCAGGAACCAGACGCTTCGATGGATCAGCACCCACGACCGGCAGCATGCCGCACGAACATCAAGTCACGTGAGACAACCTCTAAGCCTTGACTGGTGCGGCCGACCTGGCGGCCTGCTCGATCTTCGCGCAGTAGGCTGCACGGGCTTCCTCGTCGATCTGCTTCTCGTGTTCGGCGCGCAACCCGGTCCGGCCGTCGAGGCCCTCGCGCAGGATGTCGGCGTGCCCGGCATGCCGGATGGACTCGCCGAGGACATGGACCATGATGGCGAACAGGTTCGTGTCGGCATAAGGCTCCGGCCACCACGGCACGTGGCCGGGGGCGTCGAGGGCAAGCTCGTTGATCGTCGCGTCGGAGTGTTCCCACGTGCGCCGGTAGAACCCGATGATCTGATCGCGGGTCTCGTCCTCGGTCGCCCACAGATCGCTGCCGTTGGAGTCCTGCCACCGGGGCAGCGGCTCCGGGGAAGGGCGGTCGAAGACCTCGCCGAAGTACCTGGCCTCGACGGTAGCCACGTGTTTGACCAGGCCGAGGAGGTTGGTCCCGGTCGCTGTCAAAGGTCGGCGGGCGTCGTATTCGGACAAGCCGTCGAGTTTCCAGAGCAGCGCCTTGCGGTCCCGCCGCAGTCTCCCGTACAGGTTGTCTTTCGCGAATTCATCGATCATGCGGCATGAGCCTGCCATGGGCTGCTCGTGGTCTCAAGATCCCGTACGCGGTCCGCAACGACTGGCAGAGCCGAGGCCTGGCCATGGCCGCCGCCCTGACCTGCTACAAGAAGCTCGCGAAACTTGCCACGTGAGACACCCTCTTAGTCGCCCTGGAGGTGGAGTTCCAGGCTCGCGGCCTCCGCGCAACGCTCGGCCAGCTCGCGGATCTTCTGCAGAATGTCCCGCTCCCGCTGCCCCTTCACCAGATCACAGGTGGCGTCGACCTCGGAGATGAACTGAGGCATGTCCACCGGCGTAAGGATCTGGGTGCGATACGGGTCCACCCGGTTGAGCATCGGCAGACTGCTGTTCACGCACAGACCGGAGAACAGGTCCGCCCCGTCCTGTACGAATTCCACGGTGGTCAGCCGACGCTTCTTGGGGCTCGTCCCCCGATGCGTCAACTGCATCAGCACTACGTCAACACCCATTCCTCATGCTCCTTCCAGGATCCGGGACACTTGCCCAGGACTCAGGAGTGGGCACCAGGGTTCCGCCCACGATCAGGCCTGCGTCCGCCCTGGTCACACCAAGATTGTCTCACTCGTGACCAGTGGTTACGGGACAACCCTTAGCTACGTTTTCCCACCGTTTTCCCAGTCGTCTATTTGAGCCAGCCAAGTTCCATCGATACTTGCAGGTCAGCCAAGAGAGACAAAGACAGCCGGAGCCGATTGCGAGTGACCTCGGGAACAAGTCCTACGCGGCCCTGTCCCGCGCCGCTGCCGCGGCCACGCGCTCGACCACTGGCCGCCAGCAGTCCAGACCCGGGACGCGCAGGCCCACGACTTTGCCGGCATCGTCGGCGCGGCGCAGCGCGATGGCCGCCGTGGAGTCGGGGTCTGCCTCGAAGACGGCGGCTTCCTCCGACGTCATGACTCCGCCCTGGCAGCCGAGGGTGCGGGCACTCTCGGGCGAAAGCACGAGGTGCGCGTCGGTGGCGGCCAAGTAGCGCTTGGCCGGGATGTGGAGGGCGACCAGGCGGGCGACCCGGGCGCCGAGGAGACCGACGACGGCCGCCGCAGCGTGCTCCCCGTGGCCGGCCTCGTCGGCGGGCAGGAGGTGGTGGCCGATGTCGTGGACGAGCCCGGCAACCTGCAGCTCCTCATCGTCGGGGTGGCGCTCGGCGAGAACCGCCGCAACCTGCAGGCCATGGTCGAGGATGTCCACCGGGTCGCCCGAGCGGTCCGGGGTGTCCCAGGCATCCTCGCAGTCGACCAGCAGTGCCATGAGCTCGTCCACGGACGACAGCCGCTCTCCGTTCATGCCCGCACGCTGCCGAAGTCGTCCGTACGGCGGGTGTACGCACCACGTACTCCACGGAGCCGGTCGGCCAAAGAAACCCGAAGTGAACCGCTGCTCCTGGCTGCTTCACCGCGCGCCCGCCTCCCCACGTCAGACCCTCGAAGACCTCGCAAAAGCCATGGTCATGCCACAGATCTCGGAGATCGAGCCAACATCCGCGCCCCTACGCCAGACAGGCGCGACCGTCAGACCCGGCAGTCAGGGTGCAGACCAAAGTCACCCGGGGCGCCGGCTTGCGCGTAGCGGGTCTGGCGATGGTCTTCAAAGCTCATCGAGTCCGCGCAGGAGCGCCGGCGAGCCGTAAATGCGCCGCGCCTGGTCGCGCCGGTGCGGGCCGGCGCCCGCTTCGAGGCGTCCTGGTCGAGTGTCCGGAAGCCGCGACAGCCTGATCACACGTCAGATCATCAGATAGCGTGCAGGGTTATGGGTGAGCTGATATTGATCAGGCACGGCGAGACCGAATGGAGCCGGTCGGGTCAGCACGCCGGCCGCACCGACATTCCGCTGACTGACGCAGGTGTGGCCGCGGCCAGGGCGCTCACTCCGGTGCTGGCCCGCCGCCACCTGGTCGCTGCGTTCAGCAGCCCGCTGAGCCGCGCCATGCAGACAGCCGAACTGGTGGGCCTGACCGACGTCAAGCCCGATCCTGACCTGATGGAGTGGGACTACGGCGGCTACGAGGGCATGACCGCGGCGCAGATCCGGGAGACGAGGCCGGGCTGGGAGCTGTGGCGGGACGGCGTTGTTCCCGGTGCCGCCGGCTCTCCTGGCGAGCAGCTTCAGCAGGTGGCTGCGCGCACGGATGCGGTGCTCGACCGGATCCAGCCGCTGCTGAAGGACGGCAACGTCGCCCTTGTCGCGCACGGTCACCTCCAGCGCGTACTCACCGCGCGCTGGCTCGGCCTCGACGCGTCCGCCGGCCGGCTGTTCCGCCACCCGGGTCCGGGCACGCTCAGCGCCCTGGGCACCGAGCATGGGCGGCCGGTCCTCTCCGCCTGGAACGTCCTGTAGCGGCAGCCCGGCAGATACTTGCAAGACACCACCGCGCAGCCCACCGCAAACTGCAATTGAGCGTTGTCCATGTGGAAGGCCCCAGCCAGATGCAGTACGCGTCGCAGGCGCCGTCCGGTGCCCCGGTCCCCCACTTCGGCGAACGGGCGGCGGGCGGGCGCAGTCAACCGCGCCTGCGCGGACGGGCGGTCGTCAACCGCTCGCGGACGGACCGGTGGTGGCCTGCTGCCCGGACCGGGTCTGCGGTGACTCGCCCGCGGCCACCGCTTTGAGTTCGTCGAGCGATTCCCGAAAGAAGTCCGCCAGGGTGCGATCCCCGCTGTCGCCGACCCAGCGCTCGAACCCGACCTTGAAGACGGCGATACCCGCCTCCGCGGTAAGGCTCGCGGCCGGGTCCTTGACGCCGCGCCGACGCAACGTGGCGGCGAGCGCCGCGGACAGCGACGCGAGCTTGATCAGCTCGCGCTCACGCAGCTCCGCGTTCGCCATGATGACGGCCTGGCGCTGCCGTGCGAACTCGTGGCGCTCCAGGAAGAAGGCGGCGACGGTCTCCAGCGTCGAGGCCATCGCGTCGATCGGCGTGGCCGAGTCCGGAGTGCCGGCGAGGGTGTCCACGAAGATCTCCTCCAGCGCGTGCGAACCCCCGAACAGCACCTCGCGTTTGTCGGCGTAGTGCCGGAAGAACGTCCGCTCGGTGAGCCCAGCCTGTTTGGCGATCTGCGCAGCGGTCGTCTGCTCGAACCCGCGCTCGCTGTAGAGGTCCAGCGCTGCCTGCTCAAGCCGCCCGCGCGCGTTCGGCTCCCATCTACCCATACGCCGATCCTACGTGACGACAGTGACTGACATCAGGTGCTACGGTTGATGACAGTCACTGACATAGGCTCGTTCACCGTATTTCCCGTGTCCCGGTACCCCGGTACCGCGCGGCGAGGACGGTCGACCTACCCGGAGGTTCACCTCATGCGCGTGTTCATCACCGGCGCGTCCGGCTGGATCGGTTCAGCCGTTGTTCCGGAACTCATCGGCGCCGGCCACCAAGTCGTCGGGCTCGCCCGCTCGGACGCCTCGGCCGCCGCCCTCGCCGAGGCCGGGGCCGAGGTGCGCCGCGGCACGCTCGACGATCTCGACACCCTGCGCAGCGCGGCTGCCGACGCCGACGGCGTGATCCACCTCGCCTTCAAGCACGACATCGCGTTCAGCGGCGGCTTCGAGGACGCCGCCGAAGCGGACCGGCGTGCCATCGATACGTTCGGCGAGGTACTCGCCGGCACCGACCGCCCGTTCCTCATCGCCTCCGGCACGCTCGGGCTGGCGCCGGGCCGGGTGGCGACCGAGCAGGACGGCCAGGTGTCCGGCCCGGTCGGTGCCCACCTGGCCGGCGGCCCGGCCAAGCGGCTGGCCAACGCGCACATGACGGTCGCCCTCGCGGACCACGGCATCCGCTCGTCGGTCGTGCGCCTTCCTCCGACCGTGCACGGCGACGGGGACCACGGTTTCCTCGCCACCGTGGTCGCCATCGCCCGCGAGAAGGGCGTGTCCGGCTACATCCGGGACGGCGCCAACCGCTGGCCCGCCGTGCACCGGTCCGACGCCGCGCACCTCTTCCGCCTGGCACTGGAGAGTGCTCCGGCCGGCTCCACGCTGCACGCGGTCGCGGACGAGGGTGTGCCGATCCGTACCGTCGCCGAAGTGATCGGGCGGCACCTCGGCCTGCCTGTGGCCTCGGTCTCCCCGGACGACGCGCCCGGGCACTTCAGCTGGCTGGCCGGCTTCCTCGGCATGGACAGCCCCGCCTCCAGCGCCCGCACCCGCGAACTGCTCGGGTGGCAGCCGACTCAGTCCGGCCTCATCGACGACCTCGACAAGGGCCACTACTTCGCCACCGGTCCTGAGAACTGAGCGGGAGTGAAGCAGGGGCCGCATCAGGAATCGCATGCCCGTGCGGGGGCATACGGTGGGCATGGCAACTGGATCGGCGAAGGCACGCGGACGCGTGCACGCCCAGCGCGCGGCGAACAGCACAGCAGTCTCGACCGCAGCCCGTGCGGGCTTCGTCGCCCGCGGGGTCATCTACGTACTGATAGGCGTCATCTCGCTTCGGATCGCGCTCTCCGACGGCGGTGGCAAGCAGGCGGACCGCGGCGGTGCGATCGCCGAGATCGCCGAGAAGCCCTTCGGTACCGTTCTGCTCTGGCTACTCGGCGTAGCCCTGGCGGGCATGGCCCTGTGGCGGCTGTCCGAAGCCGCTTTCGGGCAGGCGGGCCCGGACGGCGAGAAGGCGAGTAAGAGGGCGATGGCCGCCGGCCGTTTCGTCTTCTACGGATTCGTCTCCTACTCCGTGCTGTCCTACGCTGCCGGAGACAAGGGCAGCGGCAGCGGCAGCTCCGACAAGAGCTCCCAGGACGTGACAGCGAAAGCGCTGGACTGGCCCGGTGGGCAGTGGATCGTCGCCGTCGCCGGTATCGCGGTGGCCGCAGCCGGCGTGTGGATCGCGGTGAGGGCGATCAGGCATGAGTTCCATAAGCACCTGAAAATGTTCGAGATGTCAGAGAAGACCCGCAAGGCGGTCGATTTCCTCGGAATGTTCGGCGGCACCGCCCGGGGCATCGTCTTCGCTGTCGCGGGTGTCTTCGCCGTAGCGGCGGCCGTCCAGCACAAGCCCGGCAAGGCCAAGGGCATGGACGACACCCTGCGCTCCTTCACCGAGACCCCTGCAGGGCCCTGGCTGCTGGTACTGATTGCAGTCGGCCTCGCGGCGTTCGGGGTCTTCTCCTGGGCCAATGCCCGCTGGCGCAAGGTCTGACAGGCGGCGATGGATCCATGCGGTACTCGGGGTGGCTGCGGCTGCAGGAATGCCTGTGCCGCGGCCACCCTCCGTCGCCGCTCCGGTGTGATCCCCGGTGTCAGCGCAGCCACTGATCCTGGTGGGCGGGGCGGTACGGCGTGACCGCTTCGGGAAGCCTGCCGAGCACCGGACGCCGGTACGTGGCAACTATCACCCCGCCGATGTGAGCGAAGTGCGGTGCGTCTCGCAGCACCTCCAGCTCCAGCCTTCGCACCTTGGCGGTCGTCAGCACGCGGGACGTGTGCAGGGTCCCACACCCCGATGCTGAACGTGTTGAGGCAGACCTGCTGGTCACCGCCGCCCGGAAAGATGTCTGCCGAGCCGGGTGAGCCGCCCGGCGCCCCTCTTCCCGGGGCGGGTGCCGGGGCGCTCGGAGGACGATGCCCGGTCCACGTCGGCCGTGACCGCGTCGCCCGCCCGGATCGCGCGGGCCACGTCCTGCAGAGTCTGAATTAGCGGGGTCCACCGCGAAGTGGTTGAACCTGCGCGGCGGCTTGCTCTCGCCGACTCGTCAGCGGCCCCGGGGCGGTGCACTGTGGAAGACGTGGGCATAAGGGAAGGCGTCGCGGGTCTGCGGGAGTCATGGCGGCCGGGCCATGCGCTCCTGGCGATTCCCGTCGCGCTCATCGTCGTGATCGCAACCGTGGACATCCTGCTGCCGGAAGACATCTATCTGGGACCGCTGCTGGTCATCGCGCCCGCGATCACTTCCTCATTCGAGGGCCCTGCACTGACCGGAGTGATCGGGTTCCTGGCCGTGATAGCCCAGGCATACATCGCCCTGCACTCCGGCGTACTGACCTCCAGGAACGCATTGGTGCAGATCGCCGCCCTCGCGATCCTCTCCGTCCTGACCGTGTTCTTCTGCCTGATACGCGAGCGGCACAGTCGACAGCTCGCCCGGGTGCGCTCGGTGGCCGAAACCACACAGAAGGTACTGCTGCGGCCGCTCCCGGACCGGATCGGCCCACTGCGGATCGCCTCCCTGTACCTGGCCGCCGAGGACGAGGCCCAGATCGGGGGCGACCTGTACGCGGCCACCCGTATCGAAGGCGGAACCCGCATGATGATCGGTGACGTGAGAGGCAAGGGCCTGGCCGCCATCGAAGAAGCCGCCCTCCTCCTCGGCGCCTTCCGCGAGGCCGCCCACCAGCACACCGACCTGCCCGCACTGGCCGCAGCCCTCGATCAGAGCGTCACCCGCTACCACGCCGACTTCGAACCGGAGGATGAGGATGACGCCGGGGAACGCTTCGTCACAGCGCTCCTGCTGGAGATCCCCGAGGAGGGCCCCATCAGCCGAATGACCAGCTGCGGCCACCCTGCGCCCCTGCTGCTCAGCCCAGGACATGCAGAAGCCGTCCCCAGTCGGCACCCAGCGCCCCCGCTGGGGATCGGCGACATGGGGCCGGCGGCCTACACCGTCGACGTGTTCGCCTTCGAAGCGGGAGACACCCTCCTCCTTTTCACCGACGGCGTCATCGAAGCGCGCGACCGAGGCGGCGACTTCTACCCGCTCGCGGAACGCGCCGCCCAGTGGACGGAGAGCCCCCCGGAGACACTCCTGTACCACCTGAGACGCGACCTCCTCGCTTACGTCGGCGGATGCCTGGGCGACGACGCCGCCATCATCGCAATCCACCGCAGCCCGGTCCCCTATCCGGAATACCGCCCTGCAGATCACCTGTCCTGACGGCTTTCCGTCGCGACTCAGGAGGAACCGGAACCACCGGACGCCGGCAGGCGCGATGTCGGTAACGGCGCTCTTCCGCTGCACCCGCATGTCCATGACACTGGCCCAGTTCGCGTCATCCACTGCACTGCGACAGGTCCGTGAAAGGACGAAGATGGCTCCTTCCCGCTTCTCTTCCCGCTTTCCGCACTCGTTCGACCGCCGTACGGCGCTGCGCGGGACGTTGGCCGCCGGTATCGGTGCCGTATTCGGGCCCGTTCTGCTGTCGGGGGCCGCGCAGGCGTACTCCTGGTCGCGCACCCTGAACCAGGGGGCCACCGGCGCCGACGTGACCGAACTGCAGATCAGAGTCGCCGGGTGGGCCGCGGACAGCGCCAGCCAGACCCGCGTGGCCATCGACGGCAACTTCGGTGCCGGCACCGCGGCGGCGGTCCGCCGGTTCCAGGCGGCCTACGGACTCACCGCCGACGGCAGCGCCGGGCCCGCGACCCAGTCGCAGCTCAACGCCCTGGAGCAGTCGGACGGTTCGACCGTGCACTTCGAGTTCAGCGAGTTCACCGACCGGATCAGCGGCACCTTCTCCGGCGGCAAGCTGAGCGCGACCGACGTCAAGGAGAACGTCCGCCGCGCGATGTACAAGCTGGAGGCGCTGCGCAAGAAGCTCGGCAACGTCCCCATCACGGTCAATTCCGGTTTCCGCAGCATTGCACACAATGCCGACGTCGGCGGCGCCAGCGACAGCATGCACCTGTACGGCACGGCGGCCGACCTTGCCGTCCCCGGAGTGCCCAACAAGACCGTCTACCAGAAGGCGGAGACCTCCGGATTCTCCGGCCTGGAGACCTACACCGCGGACCATCAGCACGTCGACAGCCGGGCGGACCTCGGCAGGGCCTGGTGGTGGGAGAACGGCACCGTCTAGGAGTCTCCTGAAGATCAAGTTGGTGGAGGGGTGTCCCGGTTGGGGGTGCCCCTTCGCGGTTGCGCGGGGATGGTGGCTCGGGTCCAGGTGTGGCCGGTGTGGGGGGTGAGGCCGAGTTCGGTCAGGCGGCGGAGGTTGAGGGCTGCGGCCCCTCTCCGACCCGCACAGCCCCTGACAGCGAGGCACAAACGAGAACACCGACGGCCTGCTACGACACTACTTTCCCAACGGCGCCGACCTGTCCCGTTGGAACACCGAGGAACTCGAAGCCGTCGCGAGGGCGTTCAACACCGCCCCGGCCGCCACCTGGACGGCGATGTGACCGTTGGCCCTTGCAGCATGCCGCTTGCACCGGCAAGGCCGTATCCCAGACGCGTACCGAGACGCTGCGACGGTCCGTCCTCAGCCCTCTCCCGACGGGATCTGAGCCGGCATGAGCCTCAGGAAGCCTGGCCGTGGAAGCCGCAAGGCATCGGGCACATGCGATGGAGGATGATGGCCTTCATGCACATCCGCATCGACGCCGTCGACCTGCCCGGCCTCACCTGCCCGGCCCCCGCTGACGCCAAAGTCCCGGCGTACGACAACATTCACGTCGCCGTGCAACGTCGCGACCGTCCGGCTGAACTCCTCGACCCGCAGCCCGGCGACGCCGCGTCCGCGACGTGGACCCTGGAGTGCACCGCGATCGCCTCGCCGACCGGCACCGAGGTGAAAGGCCCCTACGTGCAGGACCGTCTGGGCCGCCGGTTCATCTACCTGTCGTGGGGCACGGTCGACGAGGCGGGAACCTTCACGATGTTCCGCCGCGCCAAGCTCATGCTCGACGTCGTCCCCGCCGACGTACTCGCCTCCGCCGCACACGACGGCCTGCTGGTCGGACGCCTCGGGCTGACCGACGCATGCGGCAGCCCCCTATGCGCACGGGTCGTGCCCCCGCACATCGCCTGGACCGCCGAGCCCGCCGCGTAGAAGCGGCTGCCAGCCGGGCTACGCGACAGCCGCATCACGGCTGTCGGTCCGTGTGGCTGTCCGTGAGCTTCCGAAGGGGCTGGCGAAAGGTTGTCCCGAAATAATGGCGTGACCGAGCACAGAGCTGCCTGATAGCCGGCGTTGGGCTCAGCCGGTGGCTCGTGAAGTGTCCAGAGACAGGGCGAAGTCGGCGAGCGTGCGGAAGTCGTCCTCGCGCAGACCGATCCGCGGGTTGACGTGGTGCAGAAGCCCACGCCCACGGTGGTGGCCGGTCACATACGCCTCGTCCAGATCGCTCTGTTCATCGTTGACCCAGGCGAAAGGACGCCCGTTGATAGGAGGCCGCGCCCACCCCGCCGGGCATGTCGGGGTGGGCGCGCCACCGTCGAGGTGATGGCGGCTGGTGCGGCCTTACCAGGGAAGGCTGCCCTCGGCATCGAAGTAGCCTCCTGTGGGGCCGTCGGGGCCCACCTGCGCCATACGCACGATGATCTCGGCGCCCTGCTCGACACTCTGGACGCCGGTGTTCCCGTTCAGGTCGGTCTTGGTGAAGCCGGGCTCCACCGCGTTGATGCGCATGTTCGGGAACGCCTTCGCGTACTGCACGGTGATCGTGTTGACCGATGTCTTCGACGCCGGGTAGGCAACGCCCGGGTAGGCGTACGACGGGGTACCCGCACTGGTGAGCCGGGTCAGCGAGCCCAAGCCACTGCTGACGTTGACCACGACCGGGGCCTCGGAACGCCCGAGCAGCGGCAGGAAGGCGTGCAGGACACGCACGGTGCCGAAGACGTTCGTCTCGAACGTGCTCCGCATGATGTGGGCGGTCACGTCCGCGGCACCGATCACAACGTTGCCGGCACCCCTTTCCTCGATGCCTGCGTTGTTGATCAGTACGTCCAGCCCTCCATCGGCCTCGATGGTCCTCGCCGCCGCCTCGACGGACGCGTCGTCGGTGGTATCGAGCTGGACCAGCCGTGCACCCAGTTGCTCGGCGGCCCGGCGCCCGCGTTCGGCGTTCCGGCTTCCGATGTAAACGGTGTGGCCTGCGGCAGTGAGTCGGCGGGCGGTCTCGAAGCCGAGACCCTTGTTCGCTCCGGTGATCAGTGTCGTTGTCATGCCTCCAGGCTGCAGCTGAGTGTCGGAAGCAGCCAGGAGTCCCGTCTTCCTGGGACTGCCAGTACCAGGAAGATCCGCGCGTGGCCGTGCACAGTGGTGACATGGCGAGCACGGATTTCGGGCGCACAGTGCGGCGCTGGCGCGACCGGGTCTCCCCGGAGGCAGCCGGGCTGCCCACGGGCGGCCATCGGCGCGCGGCCGGGCTGCGCCGGGAGGAGCTTGCCCTGCTGGCCGGGATCTCGGTCGACTACGTGACCCGCCTGGAACAGGGACGGGCGACCAACCCCTCGGAGCAGGTCGTCGAGGCCCTGGGGCGTGCCCTGCGCCTCTCCACGGCCGAGCGCGAGCACCTGTTCCACGTCGCCGGGCTCGTACCCCCGGGGCAGGGGACGGTGCCCGCCTACATCACACCGAGCGTGCACCGGATGCTGGACCGGCTGTCCGGGACGCCCGTCGCGGTCTTCGACGCGGCGTGGACGCAACTGCTGGCCAATCCGCTGTACACGGCGCTGATGGGCGAGCGGCACGGCCGGGAGCGCAACGGCGTGTGGCGCGCCTTCCTCGGGTCGGGTGATCGCGTCCGCTACACGGCGCAGTCCCGGCGCGCGATGGAGACGGCGGTGGTCGCCGACCTGCGCACGACTGTCGGACGGTACCCGGATGACCGGCAACTCCGGAGCCTGGTAACAGAGTTGCGCACGAACAGCGAACGGTTCGCCGAACTGTGGGATGCGGGCGCCGTGGGTCAGCACGAGGCTGCGCGAAAGACCATCGATCACCCGCAGGTGGGCTCCCTGACGCTGGACTGCGATGTGCTCAGCGTGGCGGGCAGCGATCTGCGCATCATGATTTACACGGCTGAGCCCGGCACCGATGACGCCGAACGCCTGGAGCTCCTCGCCGTCCTCGGCACCCAGACACTCGTCGGATAGCCGCCCTGCCGCGACCACTACTTCTTCGCGGCTTTCATCCGCAGGTCACCGGCCTACAGGTGGGAGACAAGGTGAGCCACCCTGGGGAACCCCATGCATGCCTTGCAGTTCCGGTCCAGCCACGGGCCGGACGGCAGGCGCCAGCACCAGGCTCCGTCTTCGAACGGATCTTGACCGCCGTGGACCCGGACACCGCGAGACGGCTCACCCAGGCTCACCCACGAGAGCCCAAAAAAAATCGGACGGCGATGTCGAGAACCCGCGTCCGGCTCCGTCCCCGGGGTGAACGCGACCACAATGGGTCGCACGAGCACCGAGGAGAACCACGATGGCCAAGTACCTGCTGCTGAAGCACTACCGCGGCGCCCCGGCTTCGGTCAACGACGTGCCGATGGACCAGTGGAGCCCGGAGGAGATCTCGGCGCACATGCAGTACATGAACGACTTCGCGGCCCGGCTGGAGAAGACCGGCGAGTTCATCGACGGTCAGGCGCTCGCCCCCGAGGGAGCGTGGGTCCGCTACGACGGTGAGGGGCGCCCGCCGGTCACCGACGGACCGTTCGCGGAGACCAAGGACCTCATCGCCGGCTGGATGATCATCGACGTCGACAGCTACGAGCGCGCCGTCGAGCTGGCCGGGGAGCTGTCGGCCGCCCCTGGGGCGGGCGGCAAGCCGATCCACGAGTGGCTGGAGGTGCGCCCGTTCCTGGCCGCGCCGCCCACCATCACGGATTGACGTCACCGATGGACGAGGTTCTGCTCAGAAGCCTCACGCCGAGCGTGCTCACCGTCCTCGTCCGCCGCGGAGCCGACTTCGCGGCGGCCGAGGACGCCGTGCAGGACGCTCTGGTCGAGGCGCTCCGGGTCTGGGCGGCCGATCCGCCGCGGGATGCCAAGGGCTGGCTGGTCACCGTGGCCTGGCGCAAGTTCCTCGACGCGACGCGCGCCGACACCGCCCGCCGCCGGCGTGAGGACCGCGTCGAGGAGGAGCCGGCGCCCGGACCGGCGCCCACGGTGGACGACACGCTCCAGCTCTACTTCCTGTGCGCCCACCCGTCGCTGACCCCGGCATCGGCGGTCGCGCTCACGCTGCGCGCCGTCGGCGGGCTGACCACCCGCCAGATCGCCGAGGCATACCTGGTGCCCGAGGCGACCATGGCGCAGCGCATCAGCCGCGCCAAGCGCACCGTCTCCGGCGTGCGCTTCGACCGGCCCGGCGACGTCGCCACCGTGCTGCGCGTCCTCTACCTCGTCTTCAACGAGGGCTACTCCGGCGACGTCGACCTCGCCGCCGAGGCCATCCGGCTCACCCGGCAGCTCGCGGCCCGCATCGACCACCCCGAGGTGGCGGGGCTGCTCGCCCTCATGCTGCTCCACCACGCCCGGCGTGCCGCCCGGACCAAGTCCGACGGCAGCTTGGTACCGCTCGCCGAGCAGAACCGCGGCCGGTGGGACACTGGGTTGATCGCCGAGGGTGTCGGGATCCTCCAGGCGGCCCTCGCCCGCGACCGGCTGGGCGAGTTCCAGGCCCAGGCCGCCATCGCGGCACTCCACGCCGACGCGCCCACCGCCGAGGAGACCGACTGGGTGCAGATCGTCGAGTGGTACGACGAGCTCACGCGCCTGACCGACAGCCCGGTCGTCCGGCTCAACCGCGCGGTCGCCGTCGGGGAGGCCGACGGACCGCGCGCCGGCCTGGCGGCGCTCGCGGCGCTGGACGCCTCACTGCCCCGTCACGCCGCGGTAGCGGCGTACCTCCACGAGCGCGACGGCGCCCTGGCGACGGCGGCACGGCTGTACGCCGAGGCGGCCCACAAGGCACCCAACCTCGCCGAGCGCGATCACCTGACGCGCCAGGCCGCTCGGCTCAACGCCCGCCGATGTCGCTGACGGGCCGCGCTCGGATTTGCCCGCAGCACTGGGCGCGCCCGCGTGGCCAGAGCGGTCGCCTCAAAGTCCTTACGTTGTTGGTGGGTTGATTCCGGTCACTCGTAGGATCGGGAGGCCCATGGGCACTGGGTGTGGCTGTCAAGTTCATGCCGCAGGAGTGGCTTCTACTGATTGGCCGCCCGGTGCCCTGCGACAACTCGGCCACTGATTGGGATGCGCGCGACAAGATCGCTTGGTAAGGACACGCTGGCGAGGTCGTCTGCTGGGACAAGTACTGGGACGACTTCGGAGGTGACCATGCCCGAACTGTGGGCCGGTACGGATGCGGGCAAAGCCGAGCATCACTGCGTGGTGATCGACTCCGACGGTCAGCGGAAGCTGTCGCGACGGGTGGCCAACGACGAGAGCACACTGCTGAATCTGATTGGCGATGTCCTCGCTCTGAGCGAAGACGAGCCGGTGACCTGGGCGATTGATCTCAACGCTAGTGGTGCCGCGCTGATGATCGCGCTGCTGACCGGCAACGGGCAACAGGTCCTCTATATCCCCGGTCGCACCGTCCATCACGCCTCCGGCTCTTACCGGGGCGATGGGAAGACCGACGCGAAAGACGCCTTCGTCATCGCCGACCAGGCCCGGATGCGCCGCGACCTCCAACCGATGCGCCACGGCGACGACATTGCCCTTGACCTGCGGATTCTCACTTCGCGGCGGCTGGACCTGGCTGCGGACCGGACCCGGGGCATCAACCGGCTGCGGGCCCAGATGCTGGAGTACTTCCCCGCTCTGGAGCGGGCCTTCGACTACAGCACTTCGAAGGCTTCCCTGGTGCTGCTGACCGGCTACCAGAGCCCAGCCGCCCTCCGGCGGATCGGCAAGAACCGCCTCGCCGAGTGGCTGAAGAACCGCAAGGTCCGCAACTACAAACTCGTCGCGGCCACCGGCGTCGAAGCCGCTGAGGCCCAGCACACTGCCGTCGCCGGGGAGAAGCTGGCCGCCACCATGGTTGCCAAGCTCGCGAGGGAAGTGATGGCCCTCGATGAGGAGATCGCCGAAACCGACGTCCTGATCGAGGGCCGGTTTCGTGAGCACCCGCATGCCGAGGTCATCCTGAGCATGCCCGGCATAGGGCCCGTTCTGGCCGCGGAGTTCATCGCCCACACCGGCGGAGACATGAGTGTCTTCGGCAGCCCTGACCGCCTCGCTGGCGTCGCCGGCCTGGCCCCGGTTCCCAGGGACTCTGGACGGATCAGCGGCAATATGCGCCGCCCACGGCGCTACTGCCGGCGCCTGCTGCGGGTCTTCTACATGTCCGCGCAGGTCGCTGCCCGCTGTTGCCCTACCTCGAAGGCGTTCTACGACCGCAAGAGAGCCGAAGGCAAGAACCACAGGCAAGCAGTCATCGCCCTCGCGCGGCGTCGATTGAACGTTCTCTGGGCCCCCATACGCGACGGCCGAGTCTTCGAGATCACCGCTCCGCCCAACCCTGCCGTCCTCGGATGAATCGCTCACAGCGCGTCACCGGACGAGATTGACAACTTCATTGGGAATCAGTAGGGGGTCAAGACCAGCTGTGTGACGCGTTGCCGGCGTAGAAGCTGAGCGGCAGATCGTCGGCAACCCTTTGCCGCCACCGCCCGATCTTTGGGACACGTAACCCCGGACGGTTTACTCTCCGCCAGTGTCGAGGAGCGGCACGCGGAGTGAGGACACGCCGTCCCGCCAGGCGCCGAGCAACTGCTCCCCGAACCGGTCTTCCAACCATCCGGTGGCCGCGATGCCGAACGCGACATCTGGTGCCAGATCCGGCTCCACCTGGAGCAGACCGGCGACGACCTCATGCCGCACGAGTTGCTCATGCACGGCGTCGGCCTCGACATGCTCCGTATAGAAGTGGACCGCCGCAGGCCCGGCGCCGGCTCGCTTCAATGCTTCCGCGAGGCGCTTCGACCCCGGGGAGGAGGTGATCTCCACTGAGGCGAAGTGACCGACCAGCGCACCACGGTGTGAGCGGTGGAGCCCGAAGAGCGACATGAGGTTGACGGTCGCGAGCATCTGCCGCGATCCGGCGTCGAGGTAGCGCCCGTACGAGGTGTCCAGGTGGAGGTCTGCCATCAGATCCGCGAACAACTTCGAGTGGATCCGTTCCGCCCGTCCCGCTCCGAATTCGTCGTACTCCACACCCACCATTCCCGCCTTCGCCCGACCCGTCAGGCGCGGAATCACCCACACGTGCGGATCAGCCTCCTTCAGGTGGTACAGCGAGCGTTGGACGGCATACTCGCGCAGATGCCACAGCTCGCCCTCATCCCGCAGGAAGTACGACACGCCTTCGGCGTCCACCGGCTCCAGAAGGGCTTCGTCCAGTGCGCTGCCGACATCCTCGGCAACCGGCACGTCAGCGCGCAGAGCCGCCAGAAAGCCCCGCTCCAGCGCGGCACGCACCCTGAGCAGGTCCGGATCCCACTCCCACATGCCGTCCACCCCGTCGAAGCCGCGGTAGTGCAACTCGTAACAGAGATACAGGGCCAGCTGAAGATCGTCGCCGTACGGATCGGCGCCCCCCACCAGGGACGGCTCCGGCAGCACGTGCCGACCCGGTTCCCCGCCGAGTGCCTCGATCAAGGCGGCAGACACCTCACCTCGTGCTTCAGGCAGCTTCATGGTGCTCCCTTCCTCGACCCGGCGGTTCGTTCCGTAGGGACACCGCGAATGAGAAGGAGTGCCCGGTGAGGTCGGCGTGGAAGCGCACGTCGCATGGCCCACGGCAGTCCTTGGTGTCTATCGGCACAACGCCGAGGCTCACCGCTTCGCGTGTCCAGGCGGATCGCCACGTGTACGCCGTTGTGGCCGACGAGTTCCACAAAATCAGGATCGCTCACGACCTGAATTTCCGCATCGAGGAGTGAGGCGCAGAACTCCGCCAGAGCTTCCGGCTCCGCACAGTCCAGAACGAGGACACTTGCCTTTGCAACTGTCATGTGATTCGGGTACCCGCCGACACTCAGAACACACGGGCGACGGTCAGTGTATACAGGGATGGGATTCCATCATCGAAAACCGTCTTTATTGGGCCTTTCACAGGCACCGCGTCGGCCTTCGTCAGCGTGGCGCGGGTCTGTTCACCGATTCGGTCGGCACGGATGATCACCAATTCTTTCTCACTCCGCGCAGAAACGCCGGGGTTCAGGCGTTCCCGGGGCGGCGCATAGCGCTGCACAGCACGTCAGGCGCCAGCAGTAGCACGCACCGCCTTGCCTCGGCGGCCAGAGGCTCCGCGGCCGTGACCCATATGGCGGGCCGGACAGACACCAATCCCTCGTGGCGCCACCCACGGCTACGGCACGGCTCGCGGCCCGCCCAGACGTCCCGTCACACAGCGGGATCAGCCTGTTTTGCCGCGGGGCTAAAGGAGTCTCATGACCCGCTCGGGATGCGCGGGTCATGGCACCCATCAACTCTGGATATGGCGGAGCAATGCCGCTGAGTGGCGGCCCCCTGCGCAGACGCCGATCGGCTGCCTGCCCATGAAAAGGTGACGCACCCATGAATGACGCAAACAAGATCTTGCTCGCCGCAGCCCTGGCCGGCGGCTATGTGCTGGGCCGTACGAAGAAGGGCCGGTTCGTTCTTACGGCGGCGTCCTATATTGCCGGGCGTCAATTCGGTCTTGAACCGCGACAGCTCGTGGTTCAAGGGATCCGCAAGCTCGGAGAGATCCCGCAGGTTGCGGACCTGGGTGAGCAGCTGCGCGGGGAGGTCATGAACGCGGGCCGGGAGGCGGTCACCGCCGCTGCCAACCGTCGGCTGACGACGCTCGCCGATTCGCTCCGGGAACGTACCCTCCAGCTCGAAAGCGGCGGGGAAGAACCGGAAGAGGAGGAGGGCGAGGAGGAGTACGCCCGCGGCGAGGGCGAGGAGCCGGAAGAGGAATACGAGGAAGAGGAACCCGAAGAAGAGGAGGAGGAAGAGCCCGAAGAGGAACACGAGGAGGGCGAGTACGAGGAGGAAGAGGAACCCGAAGAGGAGCCCGAAGAGGAAGAAGGCGAGGAAGAAGAGCCGGAGGAAGAGCCGGAGGAGCCCGAGGAGGAGCAAGAGGAGGAGCCCGAGGAGGAAGAAGAAGAGGAAGAAGAAGAGGAGGAGCCGGAAGAAGAGCCCGAAGAGCGGCCACGCCGACGCACTCCCCGCGCTGCTACGAAGCCGCGTATGCCCAGCAAGTCAGCCGCTGGCCGGCGTGACAAGACAAAGCGGGCGGCCCTCGCGAAGAGGGGTGCGGAGAAGCCGGCAGCCGAGAAGGCCACCGCGAAGAAGGCCGCGCCCACCAAGAAGGCAGCCGCCAAGAAATCAGCCCCTGCTAAGAAGGCCGCGCCCACCAAGAAGACCGCCGCCAAGAAATCAGCCCCTGCTAAGAAGGCCGCGCCCACCAAGAAGCCAGCGCCTGCCAAGAAGGCCACCGCGAAGAAGGCCGCGCCCACCAAGAAGACCGCCGCCAAGAAACCAGCCCCTGCTAAGAAGACCACCGCCAAGAAGGCGGCCCCCGCTAAGAAGACCACCGCGGAGAAGTCAACTCCCGCTAAAAAGACCCCCGCCAGGAAGGCGCCTGCGAAGAAGGCCGCCGCGAAGAAGACAGCAACCAAGAAAACCGCGCCGAAGAAGGCCGCCGCGAAGAGGCCAGGGAAGAAGACCACCGCCAAACCTGCGAAGAAGACTTCCGTCAAGAAGGCGCCTGCGAAGAAGACTGCGGCACGGAAGAAGGCCGCTCCCGCTGCGAAGAAGACCGCCAGGAAGAGCGCCAAGAAGACATCATCGCGCGTTGAGCGCCGGAGGTAGCCGGTCATGGCAAAAACGGAACAGGACAACGCGGACTCGGGACTCGACCGGCTGCGTGAAGAACTCACGGACTATCTGACGGCGTGGGTGGGGGATCTGGCCGAGCGGGCCGGCGACAAGCTGATCGATGTGACGGACCAACTCACCGACGTCGCCGAGAACGGCGGATCACTCTCCAAGGTCGGAGCCTCCCTCCTCGGAGGTGACTCCCCCGTCAAGGCAGCGCTCTCCGGGACGGCGAAGCACGCCAAGGATAGTGTCCTGGGGAAGGCCAAGGAAGCTTTCGGCGGCGGACATGGACGCAAATCAGGCGACAAGAAGGTCACCAACATCATCGAGGTCATCGATGTCGGGGTGCCATTGCGTACTGCCTACGACCACTGGACGCAGTACGAGAAGTTCAGCAGCTTCACCAAGGGCGTACGGGATGTCTCGCGGACCGACGAGACGACCAGTGACTGGAAGGTCAAAGTTGGTCCGTCGACACGGGGTTGGAAAGCGACCGTCCAGGAGCAGCTGCCCGACGAACGCATCGTCTGGACGTCGGAAGGCGCCAAGGGATCGACCCGTGGTGCGGTCAGTTTCCATGAACTGGCACCCGGACTGACCCGCATTGTTCTGGTCGTCGAGTACTACGCCTCCGGGCTCTTCGAAAAGACCGGAAATCTGTGGCGCGCTCAGGGACGGCGACTGCGGCTGGACCTCAAACACTTCCAGCGCCACGTCACCCTCACCGACGAAGAGCCGGAGGGCTGGCGCGGCGAAATCCGCGACGGCGAGGTCGTACGGACTCACGAAGACGCGCTTGAGGACGAAGAAGCCGAGGGCTACGACAGCGAAGAGGACGAGGAGGACGAGGAGGACGAGGAAGAGGAAGAGGGCGACGAGGATGAGGACTGGGAAGAGGACGACGAAGAGGAGGAGTGAGCTGAGTGAGGCCCCCGGCAAGCCGCACAGGCATGGCGACGTCCTGCCCGAGACGTGCAGCCGCCGAAGTGGGGCGGAGCCGCCGCCCGGCGGTCGGCTGCGGCGCAGTGCGCCGCTCTTCGAAGAAGCCGGCCCGTGGGCGGCGGGCCGGAGCGACGACGCGCATTCCCGAGTAGGTGTTGCGCTGGACGTCGCCAACCGACCCGCCCGTTGCTCAGAGTGCGGCGGGACCACGGCCGTCAGAGCTTGAGGGTCTCCGTCAGTGCTTGAAGGTGTCCCTGCCCTTCTCCACTGCGTGCTGCATTTTTCCCTTGATCTTTTCGACCTTTCCCTTTTTCTCCATACTCTTGTTTCCCATGGCCCTCCCGGCCACTTCTTTGGTCTTTCCCTCGATTATTTTGCCGATGTTTCTGGTCTTCTTGCCGATATCCATGTCGTGCTCCTTCAGGGTCATTCGGTGGGTGGTAGCAGAGTTCCGAGAGGCCCGAGATTCAGATTGAGGTCTTGCATGGAAAGGTCGTATCGAGCGCAGAGTTCAATCATGCGATCGTGCAGAATCATCAGCGTTTCTCCCAGGCGCTCCTCCTGCTCCTCGGTGAGACCTCCGGCGTCCACCCGCTGCAGGGCCTGGCGTTCCATGAGCTGTCGCAGCAGCTCGACGATGGTGAGGACGAGCTTCATCAGATCGCGTTCCACCGTGTCGGGGTCGGTGGTGATCCGCTGAGCCGGCCTGCGGTCTGCGCCACCACAGGTCATGACATCCTGCGGCGGCGCGGGCAGCAGGCGGAAGGCGCGGGCGGCGGCGGCGGCGACTTCGTCGAAGCGGTTTCCGGGCGGGTGGTCCTCACCTGTCATCGTTGTCTCCTGCGGGTGCTGAAATGGCCTGCCACGGGGATGGATTCTGCTCGCTGATGGAGACGATCAGCGCGCGCAGCGATATCCGTACGAGGTCGATATCGGCGATGGAGAGCACAATGTCACCAGTGAGGACCACGCCTCCGCTGAGTAGTCGGTCCAGCAGGTCGATCAGCGCGATCTGCCGATCCGCCAGCGG
This sequence comes from Streptomyces sp. NBC_00353, assembly GCF_036108815.1. Taxonomy (NCBI): domain Bacteria; kingdom Bacillati; phylum Actinomycetota; class Actinomycetes; order Kitasatosporales; family Streptomycetaceae; genus Streptomyces; species Streptomyces sp. NBC_00353. The sequence goes on from NZ_CP107985.1 coordinate 1,020,362, forward strand.
TTCCTCCGATATGGCCTGCGGCCTGCCCGGCGCCTTCACGGGACGACCCTCTTCATCGGCTCGACATCGGTCGGCGTAGCGAAGGAGTAGGGCGCCCAGGGCCCGGTGACTTCGACGCGCACCCCTGGAAATCCTTCCGCAGCGTGCAGGATGTCGGCGCGGAAGGATTCGCCATGCTGCAGCGGTACGAGGTACGCGTCGTTGATGACGTTCTCTCCCGGCTCACGGGCGAGTTCGCCTTGCTGCGGCCGGTGCTGAACCCGGTCGACTGCATAGACACGGGCTGCGGATTCGATCCGCTCAGCCGCCTGTGAGGCGCTGCAATAGACGTCTTCGCGGGCGTGTCGTTGTGCTCTGCGGTGGCTGAGGTAGGCCCGCCCCGGGCTCAGGCCCGCTTCCGTGGGTGGGTCTGCCGGACTCGCGGCCGCCTCGGGCGCTTCGACATAGAGCTTGACGCCCCACTCCACCTGCGCGGCCAGGGCGGTCAGTCGGCCGGCAAATGCCTCGCGGCGGGCCTGGAGCATGCGTCGCACCCGCTCGTCGTCGAGGTAAACCGTCGCCAGACGAAGTGGCAGGACGGTGGTGCGAGCAGCCAATGCCTCAATCACACGGTTATGGGCTCGGGCGACGGACTCCAGCCAGTCCAGGTCCTCGAGATGCGCGCGCAGCGCGGCCTCCTGGAAGTCCTGCTCAGGCACCGCGCTCACGGCAATTACCACATCGTCACCTTGTTCTACGCGCACCAGATGCACGGGCGCGTCCGCCACCCCAGGAAGCCCCGACAGAGCCTCCTCCAGTGATCGGTCAGCATCCCGCGCGACGGCGTACGCATAGGTGATGGCGTCGGTCATGGCGCGTCCCGCCTATCGCTGCGGGCTCTGGGCGCTGCACGTTTGGTACGTGAAGTGCGGCGCGGGGCTGCAGAGCCACTCTCCTCGCCCTCGGCCGGTGGCAACTCACCGCCCTCGCGCATCGCCTCAATCTCGGCACGCAGCCTCTTGTTCTCCTCGGCGAGTGAGCTGTAACCGTCGTTGGCGCGTGAGGACAGCGAAGGATCATGCTCCCACCAGTCGATGCCCATCTCCTTCGCTTTGTCCACCGACGCGATCAGCAGGCGCAGCTTGATGGTGAGAAGTTCGATATCCAGCAGGTTGATCTGGATATCGCCCGCGATGACGATGCCCTTGTCCAGGACCCGCTCCAGGATGTCGGCGAGATTGGCCGAGGACCCCTGACCGTAGGGGGTGGCTCTGGACGGGAAGTCGCCCATCCTCCTGGCGACGGGTTCGTTCACGGCGCTGCACCTCTATCCCCGGTGTCCCTGCGTTGCGACGGGAGCGCGTAGCAGCGCTCCGGCTCCGCGGCAGCTGCCGCGATCAGGTATCGGTGCCCTGGACATGGGCCCTGATCTCGTCCAGCCGGTCCAGCAGCTCGTCCTCGCGCCGGTCGAAGGTTTCCTCGTCGATGTCTCCCGCCAGCAGCGCCCGCTCGAGCTCGGCGAGTTCCCGCTCGACGGGGGCTGGGTCGTAGTACTCGTTCTCCGCGGTCTCGACGACACGCTCCATGACCCAGGCCACGCCGCGCACCGGCGCCAGTGGGAGGGTGGCGAGTTGAGTGAACAGCCCCATGAGAACTCCCTAGACGAAACTGTATGCGGGCAACGGGCCGAGGAGCCTGAGGTCGAAGTCCTCCCCCAGCTCCTTGGCGAGACCCTGCTCCTCGCTGAGGAAACTCTGCTCCTTGTCCCGCTCCACCAGAAAGGACACGTTCAGGAAGTCGTTCCCCGTCGGCGGCGACGAGCGTTCCTCCCGCGCGAACCCCCGCAGGGCATCGAGGACTCCAGCGGCGAGTCTGTCCTGCCGCTCCTGCACTTCCTGGGAGACCAGCTCGCCGAGGGCGAACGACAGGTCCGGGCTGCTGTTGCCGCTTCTGATCTCCTCGTTGAGCCCGCGCGCCTCGTCGGACTCCAAAAGGATCTGCCGCAGCAGGGCATCCTCGTCCTGGGCAGCCTTCAGGTGGTATTCCACGCAGCCCTCCAGCGCCTGCAACCGCTCGGCGAACTCGTCCTTGCGCTCCTCCAGCACCGCTCGTACGGCGTCGTCGTCCAGAGTGGTGAAGCCGAACTGCAACGGTAGAACCGTGCCGTCGGCCATCAGCCGTTCCTGCACGGCCTGATGTGCGGCGAGGTCCCTGCGTTTGGGCCGTAGGTTCTCGGGGGCGTCGCTGACGACCGCCGCCAGCTTGTCGGTCTTCACGGTGCGAAGGCTCGTGGGTGGATTCCCTACCCCGTCGAGGTCGTCCAGGCGCTGCGGATGGGTGGCCGCGACAATGGAGTAGACGTATACGGCCATGACTCACTCCTCACGGCGTCGGGCGGCTGGCCGACGCCTCGGCCGCTCCCGCCTCTCCTCGGGCTCCTTGCGCCTCTCTTCGGACTCCTCGTCGTCATGTCCCCCCTTGAGCGCGTCGGTCACCGCTTCTGCGGCCCCGCTCAGGGCTCCCTTGGCCTTGCCGTGCGCCCCGCCTTCGGTCACTTCACCTACCAGGTCGGTCAGCTGGGCGGGCGCCTTGCGGCCCGACTCCAGGTCGAGGCGGTTACAGGCCTCCGCGAAGCGCAGGTAGGTGTCGACGCTCGCTACGACGATGCGGGCGTCGATCTTGAGGATCTCGATGCCCACCAGTGACACACGCACAAAGACGTCGATGACCAGTCCGCGGTCCAGAATCAATTCGAGGATGTCGTAGAGGTTCCCGGATCCTCCGCCGCCGCCCCTGGAAATGGTTCCTCCACCTTGCGGCACCACAGTCATGGTGCCTCCTTTCACGGCTCACTCCTGGCGTGGCCGGTTCCGTTCGTGCGGTGTTGCGTGGCATCCGGGGCCTCAGCCGCGTGGGTCGATCTGCCCTCGGGTGTAGCGGCGGATGCGCTCGTACGCCATCAGTTCACCCTCCTTGTCCAGCGTCACTCGATAGCTCGCCATCACGCTGGTGGTCCCGGGAACACGTTCCAGCTCCAGAACCTCCACGTTCGCCTGCCAGCCTTCTTCCGTCGGCTTCAAGGCGGAGACGGACTCAGGTGCTCGGCCCAGAAGCTCCTGGAGCTGCTCAGCCGCGTACCGCATAGCCCGCGGAGCCGAAAGCCGCCGGGCCGTGCGCTTCGGTTCGTCTTCGCTCGTTCGGCTGCTCGCCCGTCCGGTGCTGGTTTTCCGGGCGCTTTTCTTGGCGGGCGTCTTGCTGGACGAGCGCCGGACGCGCTCTGTCTCGTCCTCTTCGCCTGCGGCCATGTTCCCTCTCCGGAATCGGAGACGACGACTCGCTACCGCGCCACATTCACAAGGCGCCATTTCATGATAGACAGCCCCCGTTAACCGTATCTCGGGCTGTCCGGTACGGCCTGGGGGCCGCCATCACTGCACGCAACGGCTGGTGGCCACGCTGTGCAGTGTTGTGCCTGCCAGGGCCCCCCATCGTCGGTTCGAGGAATTCCGGTGTCTGGTCACTTCTGCTCGCAATGGTGCGCGTCGTCGACGGGCGGCGCTGATCATGCCCAAGGCAAGGAGCGGCCCCATCGTCACCTGCGCGGAGCCTCGCGATGGACACCACGTCCACCGAGGTTCGGCCCACGTCGTCTCCGCCGGAGACTCTGGTGGCTGCAGGCAGTAGACCAAGGGTGGGGCGGGCAGACGAACCCGGGAGCCCGTCTCCGAGCGGCCACCGTCGGGCAACAGGTCATGTGAGGCCAGGGCTGTCTTTCCCGAGCAGTTGCCCGTGCGGCCCGCGGGGATCAGAGTGAGAAGGGAACGCATATGCGAGAACGGAGCACGCTGTGATTGTTCTCGGAGTCATCTTGCTTGTCATCGGGTTCCTGTTCGGCATCTCCATCCTGTGGACAATCGGGATTATCCTCGCCGTGATCGGGGTTGTCCTTTGGATCCTTGGAGCGATGGGACACGCGGTCGCCGGTCGAAGGCACTATTGGTAGACCGAACAGTTCCGCACCACGATCCCTGGGCCCTCGGCGGCGCCGGTTTCGGAGCTGAGCCGCGCAGCGGCACGACCAGTAGTGGTCAGTGAGCGTTTACGTTTACGGCGAGCGCTGCATCGATCTCGCGGAGGAAGGACTCCAGATCACCTGGGTTGCGCGAGGTGATGAGGGGCCAGCCGCGGGAGTCATCCTTGATGACGGGCTCGTCAGCCCATTCACCACCGGCATTGCGGATGTCTGTCTTCAGTGACGGGTAGGAGGTAAGTTTTTTACCTTCGAGCACACCCGCTTCGACCAGGGCCCAGGGGCCGTGGCAGATGGCTGCTACGGGACGACCGGTCGACGTGAAGGAGCGGACGACCTCCATCGCCGCCTCCTGCCGACGCAACCTATCGGCGTTCAACGTGCCACCGGGCACGAGGAGTAGGTCGTAATCGGCCGGGTCGACCTCGCCCAGAGTAAGTTCGGGCCGAACGGTTTCCCCGGGAGACTTGTCGCCGACGAGGGTCTGAATGTCTCCCGCCGACACGGCAGCAACATCCACATCGGCGCCCCAGCCCCGCAGGTGTTCGAGAGGCACCAGAAGTTCGTCCTGCTCGACACCGTAGTTCGTGACGATCGCCAGCACCTTCCGGATGCTCACGTCGTTGTCAGACATTTCCAGATCCTTTCGGGCTAGGACGGTCCAGCAGGAGTCATGAGCCGCCAAGGGATCCCCGCTCTGCGCAGCCACGCGGCTCTGTCGGGCCTCCGATCGGCGGGATCGAACGGAACCAGCGGCGGGCGGAGCGGCCGCCTCCGCTGCCCTGCCGACGTCCGGTAGGGGAAGTAGACGTTCCAGCGGGGACTCGTCCGCTCTCCGCCCAACGCCGTACCGGCCAGTGCGATCCGGGCGGCCACGCTGCCGGCATCCTGGAGCGCGAGGCCACCGCGCTCGTACCGAACCTCGCAGCAGCCGGGCCGAGCGCAAGCCCACTCGAGTATCCCGCCGTAGCCGGCCAGTCCCGTTACCTCTGCCAGCGGCTTTTCCGGCCGGGGCCGACTGGGCATGGAAACCATGGCTCTACCTTGCGAGGTGGACACAGCCCCTTCGTAAGGGTGCACGTCTGGCGTTCCGGGGGCGAGCGCACAGCGGGCGTGAAAGGCGGGAAGCCCCTGCATTTGTCTCCGAACAGGCGCCGCCCCGGAGAATGGGGCTACTTTCGGACACCATGGGCGATGTCGACCCGTCGCTGGACCTGTTCGAAGACCTGCACACGCTCGGCCCCCTGCTGCAGGAGCTCGACGACCGGGAACGAACCATCGAAATGCGCTTCGACCAGGAGATGCCCCAGGCCGAGATCGGCCGCGCATCAGGCCTGTCCCAAATGCACATCTCCCGCCTGCTCACCCGCACCCTCACCAAGTTCCGCGCCGGTCTCCTCCCCGCATGAACACCGCTGACGCATCAGGCCCATCCGCAGTATCAAAGGACGACCGGTCGTGAGCGATGGGCATGATCCAGCTCCACCACTCGGCCTCGCCGGTAGCGAATGAGCCCGTGCCGGCGGTCAGAGCTGCTGTTCTTCGGTCCGCGTCGTGGTGGCCGTAAGGGTGTCCTCGGTTGCGGCCCAGGCGGCCAGCAGCCGGAGCGCATCGTGGGCCGGGGTGTGAGGCTCGGCGCTGTAGGCGGTCAGGGTGAGGCCGGGCTGCGCGGGTAGTTCCATGGCGTCGAAGTCGAGGGCGACCTCACCGATCTCGGGGTGACGGAAGACTTTGCGGCCGGTGTGGTGCAGACGCACATTGTGTTTCGCCCAGGCTGTACGGAACTCCTCGCTGCGGGTGACGAGTTCGCCGATGAGCCCGGTCAGGTCACTGTCGTGGGGTGTGCGGCCGGCTTCGGTGCGCAGCAGGGACACCGTGGTGTTCAGGGAGATGTCCCAGTCGGGGAAGAAGTCGCGGCCGCCGGGGTGCAGGAACTGGTAGCGGGCAATGTTGACCGGGCGCGGGACGTCATCCGCGAACAGTGGTGCGTACAGGGCGCGGCCGAGGCGGTTGGTGGCGAGGATGTCGAGGCGGCCGTTGCGGATGAAGGCCGGGCTGTCGCTCATGGAGTCCAGAACGCGGAGGACGCTGGCGGGGATGGGGCCGCGGGTTCGTTTGGTCCGCCGAGGGGCTCGCGAGCCGGCGGCGCGGGCCAGGTCGCGCAGGTGGGCGCGTTCGGCTTCGTCGAGCTGGAGGGCACCCGCGAGGGCCTCGAGTACTTCGTCGGATGCTCCGGCGAGGTGGCCGCGTTCGAGGCGGGCGTAGTAGTCGATGCTGACGCCTGCGAGCAGGGCGACTTCCTCGCGGCGCAGCCCGGGCACGCGCCGGTTGCTGCCGTAGGCGGGCAGTCCGGCCTGCTGCGGGGTGATCTTCGCGCGTCGCGAGGCGAGGAATTCACGGATGTCGCTCTTGGTGTCCACCCAGCCAGGCTAGGACGCCAGGCGCGGGGGTGGGGGGTTCTGTCAGTACCTGTAACACCGGTACCTTCCGCGCACGTGTGACCTGCAGTTTCATCGATTGTGTCGCTGTTGCGGCCCCCGGCGGGCGCCGCGAAGCAGGCCCTGCGTGCTGCCGGGGCGGGCCTCTCCCCCACAGAGGGGTTATGCCCGGTTCCAAAACTTTTACGAAGTGAGGTGTCGCCCCATGGCGAAGCAGTCCGCGCCGAAGGAGCTGGCGGAGATCGCGCCGAAGCTCGTGGAGGTCACCGACAGAGTCCTGTTCGGTGACGTGTGGGAGCGGCCCGAGCTCTCGCCCCGGGACCGAAGCCTGGTCACGGTCAGTGTGCTGGCGGCGCTGTACCGCACCGAGCAGCTCGGCTACCACCTGGGCAAGGCGCTGGAGAACGGGCTGAGTGTCGAGGAGCTCTCCGAGGCGATCACGCACCTCGCCTTCTACGCCGGGTGGCCCAACGCCATGACCGCGATGAACCAGCTGAAGAAGATCGCCGACGAGCAGGCCGCTGCCTGACCCGCGGCCTGTCACAAGGAGCATCACCAACCATGGAATTGTTGAAGAAGCAGCCGACGATGAAGCTGCCCGCCGAGTGGTTCACCGGCGACGCGTGGGCCGATGTGATCTACCGTGGCGAGGAGCCATCCCGGGCCCGCGCGAACGCGGTGCGCTTCGCGCCCGGCGCCCGGACCGCCTGGCACAGCCACGGCCTGGGCCAGACCCTCTACATCGTCGAGGGCATCGCCCTGGTCCAGTCCCGCGGCGGCGAGATCCTCGAAGCCCGCCCGGGTGACGTGATCTGGACGCCGCCGGGCGAGGAGCACTGGCACGGTGCCGCCCCGGACCACTTCATGACGCACATCGCGCTGTGGGAGACCGACGAGGTCGACTGGCTCGAGCACGTCAATGACGACCAGTACGGCGGCCCGCGCACCAGCACCCTCCGCTGACCCGAACCCGAACCAGAAGTAAGGAACGTCATTATGCGCGGAGCTGTTCTCTACGCTCCCGGGGACGTGCGCTTCGAGGAGCGCGACGACCCGAAGATCATCAATCCGACCGACGCGATCATCCGCACCGCCGCGACCTGTGTGTGCGGCTCGGACCTGTGGGACTACCGCGGCATCAACCCGGTCGACCAGCCCGCACCGTTCGGCCACGAGTACGTCGGCGTCGTCGAGGAGGTCGGCAGCGACGTCCACACGATCAAGCCGGGCCAGTTCGTCATCGGCTCGTTCTTCGCATCCGACAACACCTGCGCCAACTGCAAGAACGGCTACCAGACCAACTGCCTGCACCGCGAGTTCGTCGGCGCCGAGGGCTGCCAGGCCGAAAAGATCCGGATTCCGCTGGCCGACGGCACCCTGGTCGCCACCCCCGAACAGCCCGCCGAAGAGCACATCGCCGGTCTGCTGGCCTGCTCCGACGTCATGGGCACCGGCTGGTATGCGGCCGTCGCCGCCGAAGTGAAGCCCGGAGACACGGTCGCGGTGGTCGGCGACGGCGCGGTCGGCCTGTGCGCGGTCATCGCCGCCAAGGAACTGGGCGCCGGCCGCATCATCGCCATGTCCCGGCACGAGCCCCGGCAGAAGCTGGCCCGCGAGTTCGGTGCCACCGACATCGTCGCCCAGCGCGGCGACGACGGCATCGTCCGCATCAAGGAGCTGACCGGCGGCATCGGCGCCGACCGAGTGCTGGAGTGCGTGGGCACCGCACAGTCCATGCAGCAGGCGCTGCGCTCGACGCGGCCCGGTGGCAACGTCGGCTTCGTCGGCGTTCCCCACGGTGTGGCGATCGATGGCGAAGAGCTGTTCTACTCCCACGTCGGCCTGCGGGGCGGCCCGGCACCCGTCCGCGAATTCCTGCCGGACCTCATCGACCGGGTGCTCTCCGGCCGCATCAACCCTGGCAAGGTCTTCGACCTGGTACTGCCGCTCGAGGAGGTCGCCGAGGGCTACAGGGCGATGGACGAGCGCCGCGCCATCAAGACGCTCCTCAAGCCCTGACCCACAGCCGGCCGGCCCTGCTCGGCCTGGCCCTGATGCTCAGGGCCGGGCCGCACCAGCCGTCGGCACGTCGGGGCCGGGAGCGTGCGCGGCGGACCAGTCGGCCAGGCGGCGCACCTGGTGCGCCGCTGTCGTTCCCGGCTCCGGTGTCAGCACGGTGAGCAGCAGGTCCGGGTGGGCGGGCAGGATGAGCGTCTCGAACGGCAGGTCCAGGTCCCCTACGACGGGGTGGTGGAAGTGTTTGGTTCCGTTCCAGTGCAGGGTCACCTCGTGCTGGGCCCACATCCGCTTGAACTCAGGACTACCGTCCTGCAGCTCCATGATGAGTTCGGAGAGTTGTTCGTCGTCGGGTGCCTGGCCGGTGCCCATGCGCAGCAGGGCAGCCGTGTTGTGGATGGAGACATCCCAGTCGGCGAAGAAGGCGCGTGCGGCCGGGTCGAGGAACTTGAAGCGGGCGATGTTGACCGGCCTGTCCAGGTCCGGGGCGTCGAACAGTGGCGCGTACAGGGCGTAGCCGAGCCGGTTGGCCGCCACCAAGTCCAGGCGCCGGTTCCACACGAAGGCCGGGGTGTCACTGATCGCGTCCAGGACGCGGAGCACACCCGCGCGCAGCGGACGCTCCTCGCGCGCTTCGCGCCGCTGTCCCCGGTTGGCGTTGGCCGCCAGGTCACGCAGGTGCGCGCGCTCGGCCTCGTCCAGCTGGAGGGCGTCGGCCAGCGCGTGCAGCACGCTGTCGGAGACTCCGCGCAGGTGGCCTCGTTCCAGGCGGACGTAGTAGTCGACGCTGACTCCGGCGAGCAGGGCAACCTCCTCGCGGCGCAGCCCGGGCACGCGTCGGTTGCCGCCGTAGGCGGGCAGGCCCGCCTGCTGCGGGGTGATCCTCGCGCGGCGGCCGGCCAGGAAATCCCTGACGTCCCTGGTGTTGTCCTTGCTGTCCACAAGATCAGGCTAAACGCCGGGCACGACGGCTGGCGGTTCCACGAGTACCTGCAACAACCTTCGCGGCCTGTCTGGTGCAGGGGCCGGTGCCGCGGCGGTGATGCCGGCAGGCGCAGACGCCGACATCACCGCGCCCAGCCAACCCGCTCAGACCACGGCCGCCGGCGCAACCCAGAAGAAAACCCACGGATGACCACCTGGACACCGGACGAACTGTCCCGTATCGCGAGCGCGGACGAACTGAAGCAAGTACGCGCGCTACAGCGCCTACATCCCGCCCGTGGTCGCGGACACCGCCCGTGCCGCCACCCTCCGTCTCACCCCCGCCTGACACCCCGCACCGCCGCCTGCTCACCGCACCAGCGACCCCGTCGCGAGGAAGACACCATGGCCACTGTCGCCATCATCGGCGCAGGCCCCGGCCTGGGCCTGGCCACCGCTCGCCGGTTCGGGCGCGAAGGCCACGACATCGCCCTGATCGCCCGCACCCCCCAGCACCTCGACGACCTCACCGCGCTCCTGGTCAAGGACGGCGTCCGCGCCCAGGGTTTCGCCGCCGACGTCAGCGACCCGGATTCCTTGCAGGCCGCTCTGGACGCTGCCGCCACCCTGCTCGGCCCGATCGAGGTCTTGCAGTACAGCCCGGTCCCCCACCGCGACTTCATGAAACCGGTGCTGGACACCAGCTCCGAGGACCTGGCCGCCCCGCTCGCGTTCTCGGTGCACGGCCCCGCAACGGCCGTACAACAGGTCCTGCCCGGAATGCGTCAACTGGGCCGGGGCACCGTCGTGTTCGTCAACGGCGGCACCGCGGTACGTCCGCACCCCGACCGCGCCGGCACCTCCGTCGCGTTCGCCGCCGAAAGCGCCTATGGCCAACTGCTGCACGACACGCTGCAAGCGGAGAACATCCACGTCGCCCAGCTGATCATCCACGGCGCCATCACGCCCGGGGACCCGCGCAAGGACCCCGACGTGCTGGCCGACACCCTGTGGCAACTGCACACCAGCCGCGGCCCCTACCGCACGTTCGCCGAACCTCTGGACGCCTGACCACCCCCCTCCTTGCCGCACCCCGATCCGAAGGACACACCCCAGCCATGCCCACGCCCCCAGGGCGTCATGACTCGCTCGCTGCCCGTGCTGTTCGCCCTCACCGGTGGCCTTGCGGACCGGTCGCCCAGTGGGCCGGTTGGCGGGTCCTCTTCCTGATACCTGATGGCGGCGCGGGCGGCATGGGCCATCGCGGTGCGGATGCGGACGGTGGCTGACTGGCGGGCACCGGGCAACTGCACCGCCGCTTGACACAGAGAGGGGCGGTTACATGAACTTCGTGCCCCAGACGTTCACCGAGGGGCACCCACGCCACTGGTCCAACGGGTCAAGCATTTTCCCGACCTGCTGAGGGCCGGTGGGTTTCCGCCGGCGCTGAGCCCACGCCTTGCGGACCGCCTCTGCCACCCTTTGCGGGAACCGCGCACGAGTCGCGATGTGGGCACCCGGTGCGACACGGGCGTGAAGAGCGCCTGGTGCGTTACCGGCGTAGAAAGGGAAGGGGACGCCGGGACGACTCAGGGAGTGACCAGCCATGCAGATCGTTGTGGACCTCACGCGCTGCCAGGGCTATGCGCAGTGCGTGTTCCTCGCGCCGGACGTATTCGAGCTGCACGGTGAAGAGGGGTTGTTGTACGCCACAGCCGTCCCGGACGACCAGGTCGAGCGCGTGCGCCAGGCCGCGGCGGCGTGCCCGGTTCAGGCCATCCTCGCCGGCGAAGGGGTGAGCGCCGGTGCCCGGTGATCTGCAGGACGGCCGCATCGTCATCGTCGGCGCGTCGCTGGCCGGATTGAGGGCCGCGGAGACGCTGCGCGAGGAGGGCTTCACCGGCTCACTCACCGTGGTGGGGGATGAACCCCATCCGCCCTACGACCGCCCACCACTGTCCAAGCAGGTACTGCTCGGCAAGGCGTCGGCGGACACCACGGCGCTGCCGATGCGCCGGGACACGGACGCGGACTGGCGGCTGGGAGTAGCCGCCACCGGCCTGGACCCTTTGGAGAAGCGGGTGATGCTGGCCGACGGCGAGTCGCTGCCGTTCGACCGGCTGCTGATCGCCACCGGGACCCGGGCGCGCCCCTGGCCCAATCCGGAGGAGGCCTCCCTGGACGGGGTGTTCACCCTGCGCACCAGTGACGAGGCCGGGGGGCTGGCCGAGCGGCTGGCCGCCGGACCGGGGCGGGTGCTGGTGATCGGCGCCGGCTTCACCGGTTCGGAGATCGCCTCTGCCTGCCGGGAGCGGGGTATCGAGGTCACGGTCGCAGAACGCGGCCCCGCACCGCTGGTGGGCGCGCTCGGCGGCACCCTTTCGAAACTTGCGGCCGTCATGCACCGCAACCACGGCGTGGACCTGCGCTGCGGGGTGACAGTCACCACCCTGCGCGGGGACGGGAACGGCCGGTTCACCGGTGCGGACCTGTCCGACGGCAGCCGTGTCGACGCGGACGTGTGCGTCGTGGCGTTGGGGGCGGTCCGCAACGTCGAGTGGCTGGCGGAGTCCGGGCTGGCAGCGGGTCCGCGCGGAGTCGCCTGCGACGCCGGGTGCCGGGCCTTCAACATGTACGGGATCGTCACCGACGACGTCTTCGTGGCCGGCGATGTCTCCCGGTTCCCGCACCCTCTGTTCGGGTACCAGATGCTCTCACTGGAACACTGGGGCAACGCGGTCGCTCAGGCCGAAGTGGCGGCCCACAACATGGTCAGTCCAGGGCCCCTGCGGCGCCCGCACCTCGCCGTCCCGACGTTCTGGTCGACCCAGTTCGGGCTCAACATCAAGTCGGTGGGCGTGCCCACCTATTCCGACCACGTGGTCATCGCCCAAGGTTCTCTGGAGGCGCGCCGCCTGGCCGTGGTCTACGGCTTCCAAGGACGGGTCACCGCTGCCGTCACCGTCGACATGGCCAAGTCGCTCGACTACTACAAGCACCTGATCGAGACGGCTGCCCCGTTCCCGCCCCCGCTGGGCTCGGCGGACCGTGCGATCGCTGCCGACATCACGATTCCGTCCGACGTGCCGGACCCGAGCGGGCTGTCCCACGGCCCCACTGTGGCGCTCACCGGTCACCTGCCCGATCGCCGACTGACGGTGGTACAGCCCACCGGCTGACCCACGTCCCGCCCAACCACGAGGAGCCACCATGGACTCCGAGACTTTGCTGGCACGGATCACCGACTACGAGAACCGCCCCAACCCCTACCCGCTGTACGCGGAACTCCGCGAGGCCGGTCCTGTGGTACGACAGGCAGACGGCAGCTATCTGATCGGCACCTACCACGAGATCGCCGCACTGCTTCACGACCCTCGGATGAGTGCCGATCCGCGCATCCGCACCGCCCCGTCCCCGTACCCGTCCGGTGAGACGGTGAAGCCGCCGTTCCTGCGGCTCGACGACCCCGAGCACCACAGGCTGCGCACCCTGGCCATGCGCCCGTTCGGCCCGCCGCACAGCCCTGGCCGGGTCGACGCCATGCGCGGCGAGATCACCCGCATCACCGGCGAACTGATCGAGGAACTCCGGGACCGCAAGCAGATCGACATCGTCGACGACTTCGCCTACCCCCTGCCCATCACAGTCATCTGCCGACTGCTCGGCGTCCCGCGCGAGGACGAGTCACTGTTCCAGGCGTGGACCGACTCCATCGTCGCGACCGCCGACATCGGACCCGAGGAAGACACCACGGAACGGGACCGGACAGGCCGCCAGGCCCGGCAGGAGATGGGGCTGTACCTGGTCAACCTCGCTGAACAGCGCCGCGACCGGCCCACCGACGACATGCTCTCCGCCTTCGTCAACGAGCCGGATCCGGCCCTGCGGCTCAGCCAGGAGGAACTCGCTGAGACCACCGTGCTGTTGTTCATCGCAGGGCACGAGACCACGGTCAATCTGATCACCAACGGAGTCCTCACGCTGCTGCGCCAACCCGAGCAACTGGACCACCTTCGTCGCGAACCCGGCCTGCTGCCACGGGCGGTGGAGGAACTACTGCGCTACGAACCCCCGGTCCACATGCGCGAGAGGATCCCCCACGCCGACATCGACATCGCCGGCACGACGATTTCCCAAGGAACGTCCGTCGTACTGGCGCTGGCCTCAGGCAACCGCGACCCCAGGCGGTTCCACGAGCCCGATCGGTTCGATCCCACCCGGCCGGACAACCAGCACTTCGGCTTCGGCAGCGGCATCCACCTGTGCTACGGCGCACCCGTCGCCCGCCTCGAAGCCGAGGCCGCGCTCGGCACGCTGATCCCCCACCTGAGCACGGCAAGCCTGGTCCAGGACCCGCCGCCCTACCGGCAGAACGCGATGCTCCGCGGACCCCGCCACCTGCCCATCCAACTATGACTCGGCTACGTGGCGGCACACGGCGGCAGGCAGGACCAGATCACTGCCGAGATCGGCTTCGCCACCGCCGCTTCGCTGCGCCGGCACATGAGCGGCGAACTGGGCGTCTCACGCCTGGCCTACCGCCGCACCTTGCGGGCTGAGGCGCCTGCCGACCAGGTCGGCGCGTGCGACCCGCGCTCCAAAGATGGAAGGGTCATTGACGACAAGGCTCCCGTCCCCCCGCGACATCCGCCGCCATCGGGCGGGACGGGGCGACGGCGGCCAGGCCCTCGGAGGAGGCCACTGCCGCCAGGGACATGGGGGCGGGCCGGCGAACAGCGGTTCCGGGGACGGCGGCCAGCAGTGCCAGCACGATCACCACGGCGCCGTAGACCATCGTCGCGGTGCGCAGGCCGAGGGACGGCACGGCGAGCCCGGCCAGCACGGCAGGAACGCTGAAGGCCAGGTAGCTGACGATGTAGACGGAGGCGAACAGGTCCGCCCGCTCCGTGGGGCCGGCCAGTGACGCGAGCGAGCGGAAGGTGCCCAGGAAGGAACTGCCGAAGCCGGCGCCGGCGAGGGCTGTGCCGACGAAGAACAGCGGCGTCGAGGGTCCGACGAGGGCGAGCAGTGTGAGACCGGTCCCGGCGGCGAGGGCCACGGACCCGCCGGCCATCACCCGCTTCGGCGCGAGGTCGCCCACCAGCAGCGAGGCGACGGCTCCCGTGCCGAAGAGAGTGGTCACCACCAGGCCACCGACCAGATGGCTACCTATGTGCAGGACTCCTGCGGCCACCGAGGGGCCCAGTGCGAGGTAGAGCCCGCCCATCGCCCAGGTGGCGATGAGAGAGGGCGTGGCCGCCAGGAAGGCCTTGCGGGCCTGGGGCGGCACGGCCACCCGCGGCCGCAGCGAGGCCCAGGCACCCGGCCGGGGTGTGACCGGCTCGGGCAGGAAGAACACTGCCGCGGCCAGCAACAGGAATACGGCGATGAGCAGGACGAAGACCAGCATCGTGGGAGCGGGGGCGTACTGCACCAGCAGTCCCGCGCCCAGCGCCCCGACGGCCAGCCCGGCAGCCGGCGCGACGCTGCTCAGCAGCGGGCCGAGGTGCGATGTGGGTGACGGCTGGAGATCGAGCAGCCCGGCACTGATGGCGCCGGCCGCCGCACCGGTCGCCAGCCCCTGCACGGTCCGCGCCACCAGCAGCGGCCCGACACCGTCGGCAGTGAGGAACACCACCATGGACGCGGCCTCGACGATGAGCGCGGCAGCAAGCACGGGTCGCCTGCCGATGTAGTCGGACAGTCCTCCGACGATCAGCAGCGCGACCAGCAGGGCCAGGGCGTAGACGGCGAAGATCGTGGTGAGCGCGATCGGCGAGAAACCCCAGCGGTGCTGGTACACCACGTAGAGCGGGGAAGGCGCGCTGGCCGCGGCCAGAATCGCAAACAGTGTGACGGCCAGCAGCCAGAAGCCGACCGGGCGCGGTACTCGCCTCGCCAGACGCTCAGTGTGCATGTCGACTCTCCGGATAGTTCCAATAATTTCGAACAGTAAGAGCCTACGCACACCTCGGTCGATAGTTCAAGTATTATCGAACCATGAGTGGAACCTCCCGTGACATGCCACACCCCGACGTCGCCGACGTGGTGCTGACCGATGTGCTGTTCGCCCTGAGCGACCCCTCACGGCTGGACATAGTGCGTCGCCTGACCGAGGGGCCTCTGGAGGTCGCGGCCTGCCGGCCCATCGGCGGGGAGATCCCCAAGTCCACCCTGTCCCACCATCTGAAGACGCTGCGCGAGGCAGGGGTCGTCCGCAACGTCCCGCGCGGCCGGCAGCGCTTCATCAGCCTGCGCCGCGAGGACCTCGACAACCGTTTTCCCGGGCTATTGGCTGCCGTCCTCCACCAGCCCCAGGCCGAACCCCGCGGCTGACCTGCCCCTGATCTCCTTACCTGGCGGCCAGGACTACCGCCAGGTCATCGCGGGCACCACGGACTTCCTCAACGACCTCACCGACGGCTGGAGCGGACAGGGGTATCCCGGTCCCTGCGCGAGTCGGGGTTCGGACTGGAGGGCGTACGGCGGGTTCTGGAGCGGGAAACGACCGTCGCGGCCACCGCTGCCGCACACCTGCGGGCCCTGGATGCACAGATCCGGGCCCTGCGCCCGAGCCGTACCGTGTTGAGCACGGTGGCCAGGCGGCAGTCCCATCCACAGAGGTGGGAGAACAACCGCCCCTGAGTGCAGCCCTGTTGTCCGAGACTTCTCACTCTCACTTCTGGGGCCCGGCGAGTTCGACGTCGCCCTGGGCCAGCGCGCCCCGCAGGTGCTGCTCAACTCGTGCAATGGAGTTTTTCGGGGTGCGGGCACGACTGAGCCCCTGTTGGCCTTGAGCGCTCGAGTTGGCCCGGCTGAGCGTCAGAGTTGGCCCGCAGGAGGGCTGCCCTCTTTCCCACCTGCGGGGCTGCAACGGAAGTTCGTGGGCTGTGCTGCTGTGTGTGCCATCTCGGCAGTGATGGCCCATCGCTCGTGGTCCCTCCATTCGCCATTGACGTACTGGAAGGCAGGCGAGTACCCCTCGCGCCGGAAGCCCAGACGTTTGACGAGGTTCAGCGAGGAGACATTGTCCGGCTGGATGTTCGCCTCCAGCCGGTGCAGTTCCAGGGGGCCGAAGGCGTGCTGGATCACGAGCCTCAGCCCCTCGGTCATATAGCCACGGCCGGTCGTAGACGCGTAGGAGGTATAGCCCAGGGTTCCGCTCCGGAGAGTGCCCCTGACCACGTTGTTGATGTTGACGCCGCCTACGATCGTGCCCCTGCCGCGCAGACAAATCACGAAGCCCTCATGGGTGGGCTGCCCGATCCGCTCAAGGTAGTTCTCGAACGCCTCCACCGTGTTCTCACGGGCGCCCAGCCAACGGCGAAGCATCTCAGCGCTCTCCTGGGCCAGCGCTGTGAGCTCGTCGTAGTCCTGACGGCGGACGTGGCGTATGACCACTCGCGGCCCTTGCAGGAGGTGACTGGTGATTGCCATCCGGGGATCCTACGCAGCCCGCTCGTGCACACGTCCGGCGGCTCGTGAACAAGCGACCCGCGGGTGCCGCGACTCGCGACGCACAGGATCTGGCAGGGACCACCCCTGTCGGGGCAGCCGGACCGTCCCCCGGTTCCAGCCGCAGGACCCACACAGATCTGCTCGTACGCTCTGACACTTCGCCAACCGTAATGCGAAGAAACAGATCAGATGTGCATAAGGTTCCTCTATGTCACATGCCGGTGAAGGGGGCGCGGGAAGGATCAAGGGGCTGACGCGGTGGCGTCCTCGGCCTGGCAGCGACAGGACGTGGGCCTGGTGGCTTCCTCTGCTGCTGATGGCCGTGGACGTAGTGGTGGACCTGGTGCTCGTCCAGGGCCGCGAACCTCTGAGCTTCCTCCTGATCGGAGCCCCGCCCTTGGCGGCGGCCACCCGGAGCCCGCGGCACACCTCCGGCATCACCGTCGTATGCCTGGGGCTGGAGATGTGGATGGCGTCCCGACGCCCCGGACACTTCGGCGAACAGCATCACTTGGCCCTCTACACCGCCACTGTGCTGATCGGCATCGCCAGCGTCGCGCTGTCCCGACAGCGGATCCGGGCCGAGGCCAGTCTGGTCCGCGCCCGCTCCGTCGCCGAGGCCATGCAGATGACGGTGCTGCGCCCGTTCCCGGAAAGGCTCGGTCCGGTGCAGGCAGCGGGCTTCTATCAGGCGGGCGAGGGCGGCACGCTGGTCGGTGGTGACTTCTACGAACTGTGCGAGACCCCGTTCGGCGTCCGGGTCATCCTCGGAGACGTACGTGGGAAGGGGCTGGATGCGGTTCAGACGGTCGCCACCGTCCTGGGGAGCTTCCGGGTATCCGCCCACGAGTGGAGGGACCTGAGCCGTCTCGCGGAGCGCCTGGAGCTCAGCATCGCCCGCAATTCCGGATGCCCGGACGGCGACGAGGAGTTGTTCGTCACGGCCCTCCTTCTGGAGTTCCCACCTGACGGAGGCTCGGTGAGAATCGTCGACCGCGGGCATCCGTCGCCGCTCATGCTCACACCGCACGGCACACAGCGGCTTCATACCAGCCCTGGACTGCCGCTGGGCCTGGGTGAACTGGGCCCCATGAGGGCCGAGGTCACCACCCATCCGCTGCGGACCGGGGAAGTGATCCTTCTGTACACGGACGGGGTGAGCGAGGCCCGGAACGCGGGTGGCGAGTTCTATCCGGTGATCGACCGGTTGACAGATCACTTCGGCGACGGCCACAGGGCTCTGGATCCCGAGGCTCTCGTGTCCTTCCTCAGGTCTGACACGGACAGGTGGTCGGTCGGAGCGGACGACGACCGGGCCGTGATCGCTCTCAGGCTCGCGTAGGGGTCCAGCGGCTCCGGAGTGGTCCGCAGCAGGGCGCGCCAGGCCGTGAACAGCTCGCCGCCCGTGACCGCGAGGGGGGCAGGCCGATGAACACGAACTGTCGCAGAAGAAGCGGGATGTGTCTGCCCGTCAGCGTCTGCCCCTCGACCGGCGGGAGGACGCCCATGCCGCGCCATGTCCCCCGGCCGGGATCGCATCTACAAGTGCGAAACCCGCCGCGCCACACCGGGCGACGACTGCCCTCCACCACCCGGTTCCAGGGCGCTGAAACCAGCGTGAAACCGTGCTGAAAGCGCCCTGCAGCAACCTCTGCGGCATGACGACAACGACTTCGCACTCACCCGCCATCGCGGCCACGGGGCTGCGCAAGGCATACGGGGACAAGACGGTCCTCGACGGCATCGACCTGACGGTGCCGGCCGGCACTGTCTTCTCCCTGCTCGGCCCGAACGGCGCAGGCAAGACCACCGCCGTCAAGATCCTCTCCACTCTCATCACCGCCGACGCCGGCGAGATCCGCGTCGGCGGCCACGACCTGACCACCGACCCACAGGCCGTGCGCGCCGCGATCGGCGTCACCGGGCAGTTCTCCGCCGTCGACGGGCTGATCACCGGCGAGGAGAACATGCTCCTCATGGCGGACCTGCACCACCTGTCCAAGCGCGAGGGGCGGCGGATCACCGCCGAACTGCTGGAGCGCTTCGACCTGGTGGAGGCCGCGAAGAAGCCCGCCTCCACCTACTCCGGCGGCATGAAGCGCCGCCTCGACATCGCCATGACCCTGGTCGGCGACCCGCGGATCATCTTCCTCGACGAACCCACCACCGGCCTCGACCCCCGCAGCCGCCACAACATGTGGCAGATCATCCGCGAGCTCGTCACCGGCGGCGTCACCGTCTTCCTCACCACCCAATACCTGGAAGAAGCCGACCAGCTCGCCGACCGCATCGCCGTACTCAACGACGGCAAGATCGCCGCCGAAGGCACCGCCGACGAGCTGAAGCGGCTGATCCCCGGCGGACACGTCCGGCTCCGCTTCACCGACCCGGCCGCCTACCAGAGCGCCGCCTCCGCACTGCGCGAAGTAACCCGGGACGACGAGGCACTGTCCCTGACCATCCCCAGCGGCGGCAGCCAGCGCGAGCTGCGCTCCATCCTCGACTGGCTGGACTCCGCCGGCATCGAGGCCGACGAACTGACCGTGCACACCCCCGACCTCGACGACGTGTTCTTCGCCCTGACCGGCAGCACCAACGTCCCCAACCAGCCCAAGGAGACAGTCCGATGAGCACCCTCTCCCTCGCCGTACGCGACTCGAACACGATGCTGCGGCGCAACCTGCTGCACGCCCGGCGCTACCCGTCCCTCACCCTGAACCTGCTGCTCACCCCGGTCATGCTGCTCCTGCTCTTCGTCTACATCTTCGGCGACGTGATGAGCGCGGGCATCGGTGGCACCGACCGCTCCGACTACATCGCCTACATCGTCCCGGGCATCCTGATGATGACCATCGGCGGCACCGTGATCGGCACCGCGGTCTCCGTCTCCACCGACATGAACGAGGGCATCATCGCCCGCTTCCGCACACTGGCGATCCACCGCGGCTCCGTACTCATCGGACACGTGGTCGGAAGCCTGCTGCAGTGCATCGCCAGCGTGATCCTCGTCGGCGCCGTCGCCGTCGCCATCGGCTTCCGCTCCACGGGCGCCACACCCCTGGAATGGCTGGCTGCCCTCGGGCTGCTCGCACTGTTCTCCCTGGCACTCACCTGGATCGCAGTCGGAATGGGCATGGCCAGCCCGAACGCCGAAGCCGCCGCCAACAGCGCACAGCCGCTCATCCTCCTCCCGCTCATCTCCAGCGCCTTCATCCCGGCCGACACCATGCCCGGCTGGTTCCAGCCCGTCGCCGAATACCAGCCCTTCACCCCCGCCATCGAAACCCTGCGCGGCCTGCTCCTCGGCACCGAGATCGGCAACAACGGATGGATCACCATCGCCTGGTGCATCGGCCTGGCCGCGCTCGGCTACCGCTGGTCGACGACATCGTTCAACCGCGACCCGAAGTAACCGCCATGACAACGCGGGCCGCCTCCCGCAACTCGCCCCGCCCCAGGGCGGCGCACTCCGACACCGCGTCGGAGTACGCCGCCCCGTCGGCATCCTCGGCCGCCCGCCGAGCCCGGACCGCAGACATCGTCGGCTGAAACTCCCGCAGCACCCCCAGCCGTTCGGCCAGCGCGATCATCCGTACGGCACTGGTGTCGCCGGACGCGAGCCCCGCCATGCCGAGGGCGTGCAGCACCGTGCCGAACAAGGGGAGCTCGGAGGGCGAGCCGACCGGATCGGAGAGCAACGTCCGCAGCCGCTGCCGCAGCCGGTCGACCACCTCCGCGACCAGCCCGAGTCGGCCGGCGTGCGCGTGCGCCGTCACCGCCACCGACTGGATCAGGTACGCCCACGGGTCGAGCCGGGCGTCGCCGCCACGCATCGAGCCGGCCGCGAGCATTCGCTCCACGGTGCCGCGCCAAAGACCGAGCCCGACCTCCGTCAGTCCGCGGGCGAGCGCGATCTCGGCGCGCCCGCCGAGATCGGGCCGGTAGAAGTCGTCCTGCTGCGGGGTGTTGTCGCTCTCCGACTGCCGCAGCCAGTATTCGGCCTCGTCGGGGTCCCCGCGCTGCAGGCAGGCGAGGACGAGGAGCGAACGGATGGCGATGTAGTCGTGCCCGTCGCCGAGCCGCGGCAGCACCTTGAGCGCCGCCTTGAGATGCTCGTACGCCTCTTCGCCCCGCCCTGTCCGCAGGCACAGCTCGCTCAGTCGGGAATGCACCATGAGCTGCACGGACGGATTGTCGACCGGCGCCAGTCCGGCGACCGTCCGGCGGGCCGAGACGAGCGCGCGGTCGATGTCGTGCTCGAACTCCCAGACATAGCAGGCGACGCACTCAGCAATGCCGGATAGCAACGGCTGTTCGCTGTCGCAGAGCTTGCGCAGCACGTCGTAGTCGGGAGGCCTTATCTCGGGGACCGCGCTCAACACGACTGCGGTGGCGCGCATCAGCGTGTTCGGCGGGGCCGGAGGCAGCCGCCGGAGGGTGACGAGCTGGCGTACGGCGCGTGGGCCGGGGCCCATGAACACGGTCGCCGTACCCAACACCGCGGCGGTGCGCGCGACTTCGACGTATTCGGGCTCGGGAGAGTAGTGCGACAGCGACGGTCCGGTGTCCGCGGCGAGGGCGGCGAGGCGGGGATAGTTGGTGCCGGTGGACCACAGGCTGGCGAGGACGGCGGTGAGGGCGGCGGTGGCGGGATTGTCCGTACGGGCCAGGGCGTGTCGTAGGGCCGGCACGAGGTTGTCCTGCTCGGCCTTGATCCGCTCCCAGGCGGCCGCCGGCTCCGGGCCGAAGAGCGCGTCGTGGTACGCGACCCCGAAGTCTCGCGCCCAGGTGAGGAACAGGCCGACGGCCTCCTCGTCCTCGCCCGCCTCGGCACGCCGGGCCGCGCTGAACTCCCGTACGGTCTCCAGCATTCGGAACCGTACGCCTACCGGGGTGTCGGCGACGGTGAGCAGCGACTGATCGGCCAACTGTTCAAGGAGGAACAGCGCATCCTCACCGAGGACCTGCTCCGCCGCCTCGCCCAGGAAGCCGCCGGGGAAGACGGACAGCGTGCGCAGCGCCGCCCGGGCGTCGTCCGCGAGCAGGTTCCAGCTCCACTCCACGACCGCGTGCAGCGTGCGGTGTCGCTCCGGCAGGCCCCGCACCCCGCCGCGCAGCAGCGCGAACCGGTCGCCGAGGCGGCGGGCGATGTCCGGCACCGAGAGCGCCCGCACCCGTGCCGCGGCCAGCTCAACGGCGAGCGGCAGCCCGTCGAGGTGGCGACACAGCTCGGCCACCGCGTCCGGCGGCAGCTGCACGCCGGGCCGGGCGGCCCGGGCCCGCTGGGTGAACAGTTCGACGGAGGTGTCGAGACCGAGCTCCGGCAGCGCGTACACCGCCTCCGATGTGAGGCCGAGGGGGGCCCGGCTGGTGGCGAGTACCCGTAGGTCCTTGGAGGACGAGACCAGGGCCTGTACGAGGTCGGCGGCGCCCCGGACGACCTGTTCGCAGTTGTCCAGGACCAGCAGTGCGGGCCCGGAGCCGAGCACGCCCAGGATGCCGGACACCGGGTCGTGGCCGTTCATGGCGCCGGGCCGCCCGTCGCCCGCGCCGAGCGCGGAGGCCACCTCCGTGGCCACGTCCTCGTCCGCGGTGACGCCGGCGAGCGGCACGAAGAACACCACGCGTTGCTCGGCCCGGCGGCTGACGGCGTGCGCGAGCCGGGTCTTGCCGAGGCCGCCGGGGCCGATGACGGTGACGGCGCGGGAGGCGCGCAGCAGCCGCTCCATCGCCGCAATGTCCTCGTCCCGGCCGAGGAGTGGGTTCGGCTCGTGCGGCACGCCGTGCCTGACCACAGGCGACTCGCCACGCAGCAGCTCCTGCTGTACGGCCTTGAGCCCGGCGCCCGGATCCGTGCCGAGCTCGTCGCGCAGCTCACGGCGGTAAGCCTCATACCTCATCAGCGCGGCGGACGGGCCCACCGTCGCCGCCTCGCCGCGCAGCAGCTCGGCGAGCACTTCCTCGTCGCGCGGATGCTCCGAGGCGGCCACGGCCAGCGGCCCGGCCGCCTCCGAGTGTCGTCCGAGGCGGGCGAGCGCGAGCGCCTGCGCGCGTACGAGCGTGCCGCGGACGAGGGCGCACCCGGTGCGCAATGCGGCTACGGGGTCGTCGCTGTCGCCGGCCCCGTCAGGAGTGCCCTCCCACAGCGCGAGCCCGGCCTCGGCCGCAGCCAGCGATCCCGCGTGGTCCCCGGCCCTGGCCCGGTCCGCGCCGGCGGCGGCGTGCAGCAGCAGGGCGGAGCTGTCGACCTGGTCCTCGGCAAGTGTGAGCCGGTATCCGGTCGGCGTGCTTACGAGGACGTCGGCGTCCAACTGCGCCCGCGCCCTGGACACGAGGACCTGCACCGCCTTTCCCGGCCGCTCCGGCAACTCGTCCGGCCACAGCCCTGCCACCAGCCGCTCGGTGCTGCAACCCGTGCGCAAGTCGGCCGCGAGCAGGGCGAGGAGACCGCAGAGCCGGGGCGCGGTGACCTCCTGTCCGCGATAGGCGACACGCGGCAGCAGGGTCAGGTCGGTGGTCACCCGTACAGACTAGCCATGGCCTGGCCGCCGGAACTCCTGTCGCGGGCCGAACTCCCGCTGTGTGGACGGCTGC
The DNA here is from genome assembly GCF_036108815.1 of Streptomyces sp. NBC_00353. Taxonomy (NCBI): domain Bacteria; kingdom Bacillati; phylum Actinomycetota; class Actinomycetes; order Kitasatosporales; family Streptomycetaceae; genus Streptomyces; species Streptomyces sp. NBC_00353. The sequence continues at coordinate 1,043,801 of NZ_CP107985.1, forward strand.
CACAGCCGGTCACCGGGCAGGTTGAACAGGCGCTGCGCCCGCCGTTCGTTCTCCTGCCGCAGCATGGCGGTCCAGGGCCAGGGGTCTTCCGGTTCGGCGTCCGGGCAGGCCACGCGGTGCGCGATGCGGCACTCGGCGCCGTGAACGGGCTCGGCGCCCCACAGGTTCATCGCGTTCCCGTCCGGGGTGATGATCCAGCGCCGGCGCGGGGCGCGGTGTGGGCGGGGACGACGATTCGTTCCCTGCGGTCGGTCCCTGTACGCCGGCCGGAAGGGTGGTGGGGCGTCAGGTCTGGCGGCCGGTGAGGTCGAATCCGTGCTGCAAGTAGACGGTGAGGCCCTGGGTCATGGCGCGGGAGCAGGCGTGCACGCGGCGGGCCATGTGCGGGGCGAGCAGGCTGTCCCACTGTTCGGGGGTGGCCAACTGCCATGCGGTGAGTTCTTCGGGGTCGAGGTGAATTCGTGTCCGGGCCTCGGCCTGGGTGATCAGGCCGCCGTCGAAGAGGTAGTTGACCAGCGGCGGGCGGCCGTCGGCCTGTTCCGCCACCCAGTCGACGGCCAGCAGCCGGCCCGGCGTCAGGTCGATGCCGAGCTCTTCCTTGACCTCGCGCCGGACCGCTTGCAGCGGGTGCTCTCCCGTGTCCAGTCCGCCGCCAGGGATCTCCCAGGTGTCGGTGCGGTAGGACGGCTGGACCAGAAGAATGCGGCCCGCTGCATCGTGGATGACTGCTCCCGCACCGGCGATGTGCTTGGGCAGGGAGGCGTAGTACTCGGCAGAAGGAAGGTGCGTTGGACTCATGGGGTGCGACGCTAACGGTGCCGCTCACGGGGGCCGTGCAGCAACCTCGGCTTGGCACAGAACAGTGACTGACAGGTGCACTTCTCGCTCCAGCGGCACGTGCTCGGCCAGTTGGTCGCCGTCGCACCGGTAGGCGCGCCGGCAGGTGGTGCGGTGGAACACCGCATCCACGGTCCGTCCGCAACAGGTCGAGCTGTGCGCGGCGATCCTGCGTGACCACGGCTGCGGCACATCGATGCGGGAGCTTGAGCGCAAGCACGTGGCGGACGGTGCGGAAGGCATTGGATTCGGCCTGGTCGGAGACACGCAAGCAGCTGCCGCCCCGGGCGACCGCTCTGGATCCGCACAACCGGTGACCGAAAGTTCAGGGGGGCGGGGGCCGGGTTCCCTGCCGTGGCTACCGTTGCCCCAGCACCCCACCGAACCGCCCCCTGGAGAACCCCCGTGCCCGTGCCCCTCAGCGAGGAAGTGGTGGCGCTGCTGCGCCGCCCCAGCACCTGCTACATCGCTACCACGATGCCCGACGGCTCGCCCCAGCTCACCCAGACATGGGTCGACACCGACGGCGAGCACGTTCTGATCAACAGCGTTCAGTCGCATCAAAAGACCCGAAACATCGCACGCGACCCGCGGGTTGCCGTCGCGATCGCCGACCCCTCGGAACCGGCCTCCTACGTCCAGATCCGCGGCCGTGTGGTGCGTGTGACCACCGAGGGGGCGGTCGACCACATCGAGGCCCTAGCGCAGAAGTATCTCGGCGGGCCCTACCCATGGTTCGGCGGCCGCGACCAGGTCCGGGTGATCTATGTGATCCAACCCGAACGGATCAGCAGCCCACGCGGCTAATGATCACGATGTCCAGGTCTTCCATCCCGGCCCCCACCCCTTTGGACAGGAAAGTCAATGTTCGGCGGGACAACCTACCGATCACCAGGTTCGACGACATCGATCAGCCCTCATTGAGACCGGACACGTGCCGCCGTGCCTCCTCGACATTCACGAGCGGTTGACCACCAACTGCTTCCGCACCCCATCGGCAAACGCTGTTCCTGGCGAAATCGAAGCCACCTGGCTCCGCTCACTGGCAGTGACAGCTTTTGTCGATGAGTTCGGGGTTCTGGCACACATTCCGTGAGCGATCTCGAGTCCGGCTTCACCGAAGCCCGGTGACGTGTGGTCCGCGCAGGTCACGTGACTCGCGCCTCCTGCTGACGGCAGCTCTGAAGATCCTTCACGGAATGTGTGCCAGAGCCGAGTTTGGGTTCTGGTCCAACTTCTGTGGTGTGCCTACTCCCTGTGACCGTTGATCTTGCTGATTCGTCCGGCGAGATCGTCTGGAAAGTGCCAGTGACGACCTCGTCCGGGCTGATGCTGCTGGACTGTGTGCGAGGTACTGCTCCGGCTGGAAGAGCTACTCTTCCTGGCGACTCCGGAGATCACGGTGGTGTCGGTGCAGGGCGACGGCGAGGTGATCCGAGTCGGTGTCAGATGTCGGACGACGCAGGCTCGTTGCCCAGGCTGCGGAAGCTGGTCAGGGCGAGTGCACGGCTCCTACCTGCGGTTTCCTGCTGACCTCCCCGTGACAGGGCGCCGGGTGATGCTGCAGCTTCGTGTCCGGCGCTTCACCTGCGTGGACGCTTCCTGCGAACGGCAGACATTTGTCGAACAGGTCGCGGGCCTCACCCGTCGGCACAGCCAACGAACCGAACGCATGCGGTCGGTGCTGGCCGAGGTCGGCCTCGCTCTGGGCGGCCGCGCTGGCGCCCGTCTGGCCGACGTCTTCGGGGCAAAGGTCAGCCGGAACACGGTCCTACGGCTGGTGGACGCTCTCCCAGAGCCGCAACCGCGGATCCCACGAGTGGTCGGCGTTGATGAGTACGCGATGCACAAAGGGCGTGTTTACGGGACTGTGCTGGTCGACGTCGAGACCCGCAGGCCGGTAGACCTCCTACCGGATCGCGAGGCGGGCACCGTCGCGGCCTGGCTGGCCGAACGCCCGGGGATCGAGGTCGTCTGCCGAGACCGCGCCCCGTTCTTCGCCGAAGGCGCCAGCATCGGAGCGCCCACTGCCGTCCAGGTCGCCGACCGATTCCACCTGTGGCGCAACCTCGGCGAAGCGGCCGAGCGGTGCGTATCCCTCCACCGCCCTTGCCTTCGCGCGACCACCGCCGAGCCGCCCTCAGAGGAGGCCCTGGCACCAGAATCGGCCGACAGTGATTCGCCATGGCCCACCGGGCACCGGTTCGCCGACCGCACCCGCGCCAAGCACGCCACCGTCCATGCGCTGCTGGCCGCCGGCCACAGCCGCCGCTCAATCCAGCGTCAGCTCGGCATGACCTATCGAACCGTCCAGCGGCTGGCAGACGCCGCGACCCCAGAAACCCTGTTCCAGGGGCAGTGGCAAAACCGAAGGACCAAGCTCGACGACTTCAGGCCTTACCTACACGAGCGATGGGCCGAGGGCTGCACGAACGCCTGGACCCTCTGGGAAGAGATCAAGAAACACGGCTACACCGGCGGCTACGGAGCCGTCCGCGCCTACCTCCAGCCGTTTCGCACAACCCCAACCGGACCAGCAGCCCGGCCACCGTCCCCACGCACAGTCGCCAGCTGGATCCTCACTCACCCCGACACCCTGCCTGAGAGTGAGCGCCTGAAGCTGAAATCCGTCCTCGCCGGCTGCCCCGAACTGGATGCCCTCACCGGACACGTCCGCGCGTTCGGCAAGATGCTCACCCAGCTCCAGGGCAACCAGCTCCCACAGTGGATCAAAGCGGTCCGCGCCGACGACCTCCCCAGCCTCCACGCCTTCGTCAACGGCCTCGAACGGGATCTCGCCGCCGTCACCGCCGGCCTGACACTGCCCTGGAGCTCCGGCGTCGTCGAAGGCCACGTCAACCGGATCAAAATGATCAAGCGCCAGATGTATGGCCGGGCCGGCTTCGGTTTGTTGCGGAAGCGAGTCCTGCTGGCCTCCTGACCGGCCCGTCACGAGCTCTGCCGGAGGCGCTCCGCAGCCTGAGCAGGGGTGTCGTAGTAGCCAGGCCGTGCCAGCAGGACCGAGCTAAAGCAGTAGCCCTGTTCTTCATCCGGCTCATCGTCAGCTGCGAACGGACGCCAGAAGCTCAGCAGCAAGTCCGGGGCGATGAATGAAGCATCATCGTCAGGATCTTCCTCGATCGAGGTGAACCCACCGACGCGCCGGACAACCTCGCGGGCCGGAAGCGCGAACACGTCCACACCCTGGAACAACACTCGGTCCGTCTGGGACGACGGCCTTCCCAGCTCGATGGCTTCAAGCATGTCGCGCACGCAATGGATGCTGATCATCAGCCCGCTGGGACGGAACACGTGCTGCCCCGGCCGGTCAGACTCCGAGATCGCAGCGAGATCGCGGAGCGAGTCCAGCGCCGTGTTGGCCGCGTGGCGAGTCATACCGATCCGCAAGGGGCCAACGCCGGTCGGTGGAGTGAGGTCGAAGTCCATGCGGGCATGATCCCAAACAGGTCTGTCAACGAGTCACGAAGGGGCATCAGGCCCCAACCGGTTACAGAGCGTGAGCGCTCCACAGAAGTTGGACCAGAACCCGAGTTTGGGCAGCGGTTGGTCAGCACGTCGGACAGCGCCTGTGAAGGTGAGGGAATCGAACGAGGACGCCGACGCCTATGTCGTCACGGCTCGCTGAGGGCGCGGCCGACAGCCGGGCGGATGGCTGAGTCAAGCAGTCTGCTTCTGCGGGTTCAGGTCGAGTGCGATGTGCGGGGCGAGCGCGTGCAGGAAGTCCGGGGCGTCGAAGATCTCGCCGGCGGAGGCGACGCCGATGGTCTTGGCGCGGCCGGTCAGGACGCGCTCGAGGGCCTCGGTGACAAGGGGCGCGGTGACGGCGTAAATGTCCTGGCCGCTGGCCGTGGCCCGGCGTTCGGCTCCGCCCGAGCGCACGACGACGTCGACGAGGAAGGTCTGGTCCGAGCGCCCGCTCTCGTCGGCGGCGGTCGGGGCTGGTGCGTGGGGGACGGCGACGTCTCGAGCAGCCTCGGCGGTCATGTAGGTGGTCACGTCGGGGATGGACAGGTGCTGGGGGACAGTGACGACGTCCGCCATCGTGAACTCCCCGATCACCGGCCGGGGTCCCATCGGATCCGGGAAGCTCCACTCCAGGGTGGGCGCGTCGTCGGTGCGGTGCTCCCACTGTCCGCCGCTGTAGCGCAAGCGGTTGGCACCACGCCGCTCGCGGGAGACCGCGCCCGAGAGCCGAGTGCCGGCGGTGGGGTGCCAGCTGCTGAGCGCGTAGGCGATGTGTACCTCGTCGGCTTCGGTCCAGTCGCCCATCGCCGCGGTGGCCAGCAGGTCGCCGAGACCGCCGAAGAAGGCCATAGCCGGGACGATCACCGCTCCCGCGTCCCGGGCCCGCTCGCGGTAGTGGGCGAAGGTGTCGAGGTTTGCCTCGAGCTCGGCGGCCACGTCCAGGTACGGGATCCCCGCGCGCAGCGCGGCCTCGATCACAGGGCCGGCCGTCGAGGCGAAGGGGCCGGCGCAGTTGATGACCGCCGCCGTTCCCGCCAGGGCCCGGTCCAGCGAGGCCGGCTCCTCGACCGACGCCACCCGGGCCTCCAGCCCGTGCTTGTCGGCCAGCTCCTCCAAAACCTGCGCGTTGCGCCCGGACGGCACCGGGACGAACCCACGCGCGACCAGCTCCGCCACCACGAACCGCCCGGTGTGACCGTACGCGCCGAACACGGCCACCAGCTGACCTGACCCCATGAGACTGCTCCCGTGCACTCGAACGCCCGCTGCGATGTCGATCCGCTGCGGCCTGACACCCACATCCTGTCCTCGCGGCAGCACCCCGCACGAGCGTCGGAAACGACATGCTACGTACAGTTTCGGACATGCCCACTGTCGCGCTGGCCGTCACCGACGGCATGCTCCACTACGAACTGTCCGTGGCCGTCGAGGTCTTCGGGGCCGACCTGACCCACATCGTGGACCCCTGGTACGACTTCTCCCTCTGCGGGAGCGGTCCGGTGCGCGTCGACCGCTTCCGCCTGGAACCCGACCACGGACTCGACCACCTCGCACACGCGGACACGGTGATCGTCCCCGGCTGGGCCGACACGGATCGCGAACCGCCCGCCGAGCTGGTCGGGGCGGTGCGCGCCGCTCACGCGGCCGGCGCCCGCGTGGCCTCACTGTGCACGGGCGCCTTCGTCCTGGGCGCGGCAGGACTGCTCGACGGCAGGCGCGCCACCACACACTGGGCCCACACGCGGGAACTGGCCCGGCGCCACCCAGCGGCCAGCGTCGATCCAAACGTCCTCTACGTCGATAACGGCGACGTCCTCACCTCCGCAGGCAAGGCCGCCGCCATGGACCTATGCCTGCACATGGTCCGCCTCGATCACGGCTCGGCCATCGCCAACAAGATCGCCCGCCGTCTGGTCATCCCGCCACACCGCGACGGCGGCCAGGCCCAGTTCATCGCAACCCCCGTCCCCGCCCCGGGCAGCCACCCCCTGGACGAGCTCTTCCCCTGGGCGCTGGAGCGACTGGACCAACCGCTCACGGTAGAGGATCTGGCCCGCCAGGCCCGCATGAGCTCACGCCACCTCAGCCGCCACTTCAAACACCTCACCGGCACCACACCACTGCAGTGGCTCCACACCCAGCGCATCCGCCACGCCCAGGAACTGCTGGAAACCACCAACGCCACCGTGGACACCATCGCCGCGGCCACAGGCATGGGCACCGCCACCACCCTGCGTCGCCATTTCCACCGCACCGTCGGCGTCCCACCCGACACCTACCGCCGCACCTTCCGCCCCTAAGGAGTAGCCCCAAGGCCCCACCAGGCAATCGAACAACCCCACGGCACGGTGCTGTCCGACGTACTGAACAACCGCTGCCCAAACTCGGTTCTGGCACACATTCCGGTGTGCCAGAACCGAGTTTGGGCAGCGGTTACCGATGAATCGGCTCATGTTTGTTCATGGGAAAGGGCGACACTGTGGGGAGCCAGCCCGTAGCCCAACGTGTTCACTCGCCATTCCACAAGTAAGATCCGGGCGCCCTTCCGGGGTTCCCTTAGGCAGGGGTAACCGCCAGGTCACATTAAGTGTTGACGTGGGATGTCCCCCATAAGAAGTGCCGATAGCGTCAGAAAAAAATATAGCCCCGCAAGTTGCGCCCTGCCGGGGCTTCTGATTGGCCACCAAAGTCACCGACTCCGTCGTGAAGATCACCGGGAGCACCTGACAGTCTCGGACTTGCACCGCCGGCTGCACCGTCCATGACGCCCTGCTGCACACCCGGGAAACCCGGTCCCCGGCCACCTCGTCGTTCTGACCCAGTACGACCCGCGCGGCCTGGTCAGCTTCCCCCTGTCCGGCATCTGGGACGCGAGCAGCGCACCGTCCCGCGCCCCGGCAGCCGTCGAGGGCGGCCAGTGTCCTTGCAGGTGGACCCCACCTACAACGGCGCCGCTGCGTCTGGCCAGGCGCAGGCCAGGTGGACGCGATTTCCCATGCCTGTCGCGCTCGATGTCGACGCTCAGAACAGACGATCACACATCGGTGAACGCGGAACTCCGCCCTCAGATACGGGGACGCAAGCTAGCGGAGCTCAAGGCGACAGGCCTTATACATTCACAACAAAAATCCTGCTCCCAGAGGGATCGAATAACCGCCCGCGCCCGGGAATGCGGCGTGCTCAAACCTGCTCGCGGGCGCAGCGGAGGCATCGTGTGTCGCATGTCTCAGACAAAATATCCCCATTTCGGACACATGAGTTCAATACTTATCCGGGTACGAGCAAATCGACGATGTCAGGGAGTCCTCACTCGTCATGCAGACCCTCATACACGCCTGGGACCAGATCTACTCGTCCTGGCGCCAATTGCACTGGTACGGGGTGGCCGTCGGCTCTCTCCTCGGTATCAAGTTGCTCCTGTCCATCCGCCGACGCCGCAGCCCCGGGCTCACATTCAGGAAAACGAGCCATCGGCTCAACATTCACGGGGTCGTCACGGTGTACAACGAATCCCCCGCGATGCTGAGGCGCTGCCTGGAATCAATCCTCGCGCAGACCCTTCCGCCTCAGTCTTTGACGGTCATCGACGACTGCTCCGCCGACCAGTCGGCCGCTGCCCTCATCGGGGAGATGCGCCCGCAGTTCGACCGGGCCGGAATCCGTCTCGACTTCATCCGGTTCCCCGACAACCGCGGCAAGCGCCACGGACTCGCCGCAGGCTTCCGGCAGGACCTGCTCGCGGACGCGTATCTGTGCATCGACTCCGACACGGTGCTCGACAAGCACGCCGTCGCCGAACTCGCCGAACCCTTCGGGGAGCGCCGCGTCCATTGCGTCACCGGGTTGGTCCTCGCCCACAACCGCGACACCAACCTCCTCACGCGCCTGATCGACATGCGGTACGTCAACGCCTTCCTCGGCGAACGGGTCGCCTACTCCCGTCTCGGTTCCGTCCTGTGCGCCTGTGGCTCCCTCGCGATGTACCGGGGATGGGTCATACGCAAGAATCTCGACGACTTCCTCGACCAGCGGTTCCTCGGTCGCCCCGCGACCTTCGGTGACGACCGGCGCCTCACGTACTACTGCCTCACCGAGGGCAAGTCCCTCATCCAGCCGTGCGCTGTCGGTTACACCGACGTCCCCGAACGACTCGGGCACTACATCCGCCAGCAGGTCCGCTGGGGCAAGTCCTTCATCCGCGAAGGGTTCCTGCTCTTCGCCAAGTTCCGGCTGAGCCGTATGTACTGGTGGCTCAATCTGATCGAGCTCGTCACCTGGGTCGCCTTCACCGCGGCCATGATCACCGCCCTCGTGGCCATCGCGCTGCACCCGACCGGTTGGGCCCTGCTCGCCAGCTACATCGGCTACATGTGTGTCATGTCGTGGGTGCGCTCCATCCACTACCTGCGCGGCGCCGCCATGGTCGGGCTCGTCGACCGCGTGCTGACGTTCCTGGCCGCTCCGCTGTACGCGCTGCTCAACATCACGCTGCTGCTGCCGCTGCGCCTGTGGTCCCTGGCGACCCTGCGCCACACCAAATGGGGCACCCGCGCCAAGATCGAGGTCGGCGAGGACATCGAAGCTCCCGAGGGCCGCGGCGGTGCTCCGGTCCCGTCCCTCGCAATCCCCCACCAGGCCGGCACCGCGAACTCACGGAGCGGACCCGCGTACAGCCCGGACGACGGAGTTGCACGGCCGGTCTTCGATTTCCCTGCCCCCCAGACGCAGGTCGTCCAGTAGGCGCCGCTCCGTTCGGCTTCGGGACCGTCCGAAGGCCGGCACATGCGGGTACCCGCGCAGCCGACGACCCGTTGCGGCGGTGCGACGGAGAGTGCCGCCGCTTTCCTTCCTGAGCGTTCAGTCCTGCGCGCTCACGGAGGACGGCGTCGGCCACCGTCACCCGCGCCGGTCCCGGTACCGCCCCTCCATCTGCACTGGGAGCCTTTGTGGGCACTGCCCGCCCTACCGTCCGCCCTGTCCGTCCTGATGACCGCAGGCCTCGACGTCGTGCGTGGACCGTGTTCAAGACGCTGCTCCTGGTGATCGCCGTTGCCGCCGGTGGCCTCGCGCTCTATCCCGAGTGGCGTGCCGCGCATCAAGCGCCCCCGCAGCTCACCATCCGGTACAAGGCGGGGAGCCCTGCCACGGCCGCGGTGGCCCAGCCATGGCTGGAAGTTGTCAACACCTCCAAAAAGAGGGTGCTCCTGTCAGACGTGACGATTCGCTACTACTTCACCGGAGACGGGGCTTCCTCGTACGCGTTCAACTGCGTCCAGGCCGCTGTCGGCTGCTCGAACATCGCCGGGGAGACTGTCGCGCCGGCCGATCCCGGCACCACCGCCGACCGCTACCTCCAGATCAGCTTCACGACGGGCGCCGGCAGCCTGGCACCCGGCGCCAAGAGCGGGGCCATCGGACTGCAGCTGTATCGCCCCGACGGCAGGAAGCTGAACCAGCTGAACGACCGTTCATTCAATGCCGCTGACACCACCTTTCAGGCGTCGAGGACGGTGACCGCGTACCTGCGCGGTGCGCATGTCTGGGGGGACGAGCCCACCGGCCGTGCCGACTACACCGGATCTACCGGCTCCACCGGCTCCACCGGCTCCACCGGCCACTCTGTTGCGTCCGCACCGGGCTCGTCCGTTCCGCGCCCGAGGCCTGCTCACCCGCGCGGGATCGTGTTCGACGACTTCCACTACAGCGGCCCCGACGATCCCGCACTCCACGCCCACGGCTGGCTGGTGCGTACCAGCCCGGGCGGTCCGGGGATCCGCGACACATGGTCGGCCGCCGGCGTCAGTTTCCCGGTCGAGAAAACCGCTGCGGGCGGCCAGGTCATGCAACTGCGGGCCAGCACCGACGGGACAAAGGCGAGCACCAAGCAGGCCGAGGTGCAGAGCAGCGGCACCGACTTCCTGACGGGGACCTACGCCGCCCGGATCTACTTCAACGACAAGCCCACGAGTGGTCGCAACGGCGACCACGTCAACGAGTCCTTCTACACGATCTCGCCCAACAACTCGCGCTACAGCGAACTCGACAACGAGTACATGCCGAACGGGGGCTGGGGTGCGCCGGGTCCCAAACTCGACACCACGAGCTGGTACAGCGCCGACACCGGGGACCGGGTCACACACAAACTGGTCTCCAGCCTTCAGGGCTGGCACACCATGGTGATCACGGCCGTGCACGGCGTGGCCACCTACTCGGTGGACGGCCACAAGCTGTTCAGCAGCGGCGGCAAGTACTTCCCACGCCAGAACATGTCCATCAACTTCAATACCTGGTTCGTGGACCTCCCCTTCACGGGTCCGCGCGCCTGGGACATGCAGGTCAACTGGTTCTACTACAACGCCGACAAGGCCCAGTCCCTGGCGGATGTACAGAAGTCTGTGAACGGCCTCTACGACAGCGGCACCCATTACGTCAACACCGTCTCCAAGCACTGAGCCTGTGGCATTGCGCGACTGCCCGGTTACTCCGAAGTCCTGTGTCGTCCGGGCGAAGGAATTGGCTGGTGAGCGCCGCCCGGTTCTGGCAACGTCAGGCCGTATGACCTGTGTGTTCTGCTGCTTGATCAGCGAAAACTCGGCTCGTTGGATATTCCGCGGCCCCACGGTGGCTGCCTTCGCTCCACTTGATCCACTCGCGCCGGGGCACGCCCTGGTGATTCCGACATCCCACTACGTGGACATCTTCGATACGCCGCCGGAGGTACTGGCCGAGACCATGGCGCTGGTCCAGCGCCTTTCCGGAACGATGCGGACTGCATTGGAGGCCGGCGGCGTGAACATCCTCAGTGCAAGCGGCCCCGGCTCCGAGCAGTCGGTCCCTCATTTGCACTTCCATGTGGTTCCCCGGTGGGCTGATGACGGGTTCTCGACCTGGCCGACGGATCAGTCCCAACACCGGACGGCCGGAGATCCTGTCATCCAGCTCGCCGACGCCATGGCAGCCGGTCACGCAGCCTGACGGTTCCGCAGAAGTTGTGCCGGACCCGAGTTTCGACAGGGCCGGGTGTTCGCGGCCGGCGCGTAGGGTGCCTGGATGATCGGGATACCAGAGGTGTTCGCGCGGAGCACCGTCGAGCGTGAGGGAGAGCGCGGGGCGGCGTGGCTCGCCGAACTGCCCGGGATCGTAGAGGAGCTGCTGGAGCGCTGGGGGTGCGTGCCGGATGGCGGGGTGATGCACGGGGGTGTCGGGGTCATCGTCCCGGTGCGACGGCGGGCTGAAGGGACCGCCGTGCTGAAGGTGTCGTTTCCGCACCCCGGCAACGTGCACGAACCGGACGCGTTTTCGGCGTGGGGCGGCCGCGGAGCTGTCCTGCTGTACGAGCGCGACGACGAGCGGTTCGCGATGCTGCTGGAGCGGATCCGGACGTCGACACTTGCAGAGGTTCACAACGGCGATGAGGTCGTGACTGTCGCAGGGCGGATCAGTCGCCGGCTGGCCATCCCCGCGCCGCCTGGCCTGCCCCGGCTGGGCGAGCAGGCCGACGTCTGGGAGGCGCAGCTGCGCAAGGATGCCGGGGAGCTGGCGCACACACTGTCGCGTTACGTGGTGGACGCCGCTGTAGCGACCGTTCGCGAGCTGGGCCGCGTCCAGCCGGACACCCTCATCCACGGCGATCTCCACGCCCGAAACATCCTGCGCGCCGACCGTGAGCCATGGCTGGCCGTTGACCCCAAGGGATTTGCAGGAGACCCCGCCTACGACGGCGGCACGCTGCTCAAGTCGCGCGCGCTGACACTCCTCAAGTCGGACGATCTGCGCAAGGCTGTCCACCGCACGCTGTACGTCTTTGCCGAGGCCGCGGAACTCGACCGCGAACGTGCCCGACGCTGGGCCCAGTTCCATGCCGTCCAGGCTGCGTTCTGGGGCCGCCGACACGGATTCCGTATAGCCCGCAGCGGATCACGACTGGACCGGCTCACCGAATTCGTCGACCACCTGGCGGAGTTGCTCACGGAACTCGCCTAGATCTTGCTCCTGTTGGTACGGGAGGGGCATGGCTACCGGTGATCACCGTGGCGGGTGCCGTAGGCCGGGTGCTGCCCGTTCTCCGGTTCTGGCTCAAGCGCACCGTCGCTGACATCACGGCCATCCTCTCCGTCCGCGTCCACCCAGCACCAGGGTCTACGCACCCGGCGCCGTCCGCTGCCCTCCGGCGGAGTTACCAGCCCTGTCCTTCGGGCGAACCTAATTCGCTGTGACGTGATGGAGAACGTCCGTAGGGTCCGTGCGTGACTCCTCCCCGGCGTGAACGCCGGGGCTTCTCACTAAGCCGTGTCGGCGTTGCGACGGACCAGCCCGGCCCGTAGAACGTTCAGGGCGCCCACCGTGTCGGCGTGCGCGGTGTGGCCGCACGCGGTGCAGTGGAACTTCGCCTGTGTGGGCCGGTTCTCCTTCGCGGTGTGCCCGCATGCGGGACACCGCCGGGAGGTGTTGCGGGGGTCCACGGCCATCACTTCCCGCCCGGCACTCTCAGCCTTGGCATTCAGGATCGCGAGGAACACCCCCCAACCAGCATCTGTGATGGAACGGTTGAGTCCGGCCTTGGCCGTGGCCCCGTTGGGCAGGAAACTGCCGGGGACCTCGGGGTCGGGCTTCGGTGCGGGCGCCTTGCTCATGTTGCGGATCTTGAGGTCTTCGTGCGCGATGAAGTCGTGCTCGCGGACCAGGTGGAGGGCGGTCTTGTGCGCGTGGTCGAGCCGCTGGCGCCGCACCTTGCCGTGCAGGGACACGACCTTCTCCACCGCACGCTGGTGGTTGCGGGTACGGTCCTTCGCCTTGCGCCGCGGGAACTGGGACAGGGCCTGTTGCGCGGCCTGAAGCTTCACAGCGGCCTTGCGAGCGTGCCTCGGGTTGGGCACGAACCCGCCGCCCGAGTCGGCGAGGAAGTTCGCGATGCCCAGGTCGATGCCGACCATGCTGCCCGTTGCCGGGAGCCGTTCGGGCTGGTCCTGTTCGGCAGTCAGCACGACGAACCACTTGCGGCCCTCACGCTTGACCGAGACGGTCTTGACCTTGCCGGCCACGGGCCGGTGCTGGTTGACCTTGACATGCCCGATGCCCTGGAAGCGGACGCGGGTGACCCGGTCGTGCGGGGTGGAGTCCCACCGGACCCCGTCGCCGTCCTTCGGGAACTCCACCGTGTCGAACCAGCTCACCCCACGAAAACGCGGATACCCCGGCGCCAGACCGGCTGCGACCCGGCGGAAGAACGCCGCGAACGCCTTGTCCAACCGGCGCAAAGTGGCCTGCTGCGAGGAGAACGACCAACGCCCCTGACGCTCCGGATCGAACGCCCGGATGTCCTTCAGTTGCCCGGACTGCACCCCGTACCTGATGCTCGTCTTCGAGGGATGACGGTAGGCATCGCGCCGTTCCTCTAACGCCCCGTTGTACAGGGAACAATGATCGCGCAGCATCTCACCGAGCGCGACCGCCTGCCGGGCGGTGGGCCGCATCAGAAACTTGTACGCACGAATCATCCAACCCACCCCCCCTTTGCGGTCAGTACGGTCAACATAGCTGGCGCCACTGACAACGCAGGGCGCTCCGCGCCTCCGGGCCAAGGATCGCATTCCCGCCCGGCCTGAAGGCCGGGATTCCCTGCGAAGATCAGGGATGGCAGACGAGAGTGAGCGTGCCGTTCAAGCGGCCGTTGCGGCGGAGATGCGGCTTCTTGACCCTGACGTGCGTGCTTCGCGGTCCCTGGTCTCGGAGCTCCTGGACCCGGAGTTCCTCGAGATCGGAGCGTCGGGGCGGCGTTGGGACGCGACGTCGATTCTCACGGTGACGAGTGACGGTTCGGTGGTCCCCGAAGCTCCGGTGAAGGTCAGCGAGATGTCGGGGGCCGTACTCGCTCCCGGCATCGTTCATCTGACGTACTTCGCCGACCACAGCGGGCAACGAGCATGGCGCAGCTCCGTGTGGCGGCTGACGGAAGCGGGCTGGCGCATGTACTTCCACCAGGGCACTTTGACAAGCTGAACGATCAGTGGCCGCCAATGCCAGCCGGCCTTGTGGCGGGGCGAGGCGGTCAGCCGGATGCCGAATGCGCGGCCGGACGCCGATCGCCACCCGTACGGGTGCGGTTCGCCGTCCGGGAGTACGCCCGCGACGCGCACCGACCGCTGGACGGGAAGATCGTAGCGATTCTCGTAGTCGCGCAGGTACGACAGCACGTACGCCGTGTCCGGATCCTCCTCGCCCGCCTGCGCCGGCATGAGCCATCCCGGCAGCGAGTAGAACGCGGCCGGGGAGAACAGGTGCAGCGAGCCCAGGTCTGCTGCCCGGCGGGAACCCGGCATCGAGATGACGAAGTCCAGGCCGAGTCGGCGCGCGTGGTATGCGGCGGCGAGCCCGGTCCGGTCGCCGCCGATCGCTACGACCTGGGTCCCCGCGTCATACGGCGGGCTGCTCGGCGGCGTCCCGACCTGGCATGAAGATGAGCGCCACCAGCGCCAGCCCCACCACCGCGCCGACGAGCTGCACGCCGATGAAGCCCGCGACAGAGCCCGGTGCGATGCCCGCGAAGGTGTCGGTGAAAGCGCGGCCGATCGTCACCGCCGGGTTGGCGAAGGACGTCGAGGACGTGAACCAGTAGGCGGCGCCGATGTACGAGGCAACGGCCACGGGGGCAAAGCGCAGGCGGTCGGTGCGGGCCAGGCCGAAGATCAGCAGGATCAGTCCGGCGGTGGCGACGACTTCGCCCAGCAGTAGGTGCCCGGCAGAGCGGTCGTGGGTGGACCACTTCACCAGCGGCTCGCCGAACATCGCATCGGCCAGAACGGCGCCTGCGATCGCACCGACGATCTGCGCGGGGACGTACACGGCCGCCTCCCGAAGGGTGACTCCGGCGCCGCCGCGCCGGGTGGTCCACCACTCGGCCAGCGTGACGGCGGGGTTGAAGTGCGCGCCGGAGACCGGGCCGAGCAGCGTGATCAGGACGCCGAGCCCGAAGACGGTGGCCAGGGAGTTGGCCAGCAGTTGGAGACCGACGTCGTGGGTCAGCTCGGTGGCCTGGATGCCGGAGCCGACCACGACCGCCACCAGGGCCGCCGTACCGCACAGTTCGGCGGCTGCCTTGGCGACCAGCGGGGTACGGGGCGGGGTGGCGCCCGGCGCCGGCTGCGGTTCGGCCGCTATGTGGGACCCCGTGGCGGACTCGTGGGTGGCGGTCAACAAAGACTCCTCGGTGCTGTCGCCTCGGGCGACGGGGATCAGGGGCAGGACCGCTTGACATTGCTTTCAGCGGTGGCGCGCGCGGCTTCCGCGAGGTCGGCGAACTGGCCGGCGAGGGAGGCGATGACATCAGGCTTGAGCCGGTAGTAGGTGAACCGGCCACACGGCTCCGTCTCGACCACTCCCGCCTCCCGCAGCACCTTCAGGTGGTTGGAGAGGTTGGTCTGCCTGGCACCCGTCTCCTCGACCAGGTGCGTGGTGCAGAGCGTCTCCCGGGCGAGCAGGGTCACGATCCGGAGCCTGAGCGGGTCGGCCAGAACCCGGATCAGGTCAGTGTCGACTGACGTCATCATGGGCTGATACTTTCACATCACTCCGAGCTGACACCAGCCCGGCCTGACCCCTTGGACCCGGACCCCAGCGAGGGGGATTGTCATGGCTTACCCCCCGTTCTGCCCGAAACGTCTCGCGGCCGGAGCAGCCCACCGGCCGTCGCCGCCTCGACTGGCCCGTCGCCGACCCTGAAGGCGCCCCGATCACCGTCGTACCCCGCATCCGCGACGAGATCGACACCCGCATCACCGATCTGCTCGACCACCTGATCCGTCGTCCCGCGCCGCCGGTCGAACCACCTGATCCACACAGTGAAGGAAGAACCGATGTCCTCCAGCCCGCTCGCCTCCGTGCTCTTCGTCTGCGTCCACAACGCCGGTCGCTCGCAGATGGCCGCCGGATTCCTCAACCATTTCGCCGGCGACCGGATCGAGGTCCGCTCCGCCGGTTCCATCCCGGGTGACCAGGTCAACCCGGCCGCGGTCGAGGCGATGAAGGAACTCGGCATCGACATCTCCGACCAGAAGCCGAAGATCCTCACCACCGAGGCCGTGCAGGCGTCGGACTACGTGATCACGATGGGCTGCGGCGACGCCTGCCCGATCTTCCCCGGCAAGAAGTACCTCGACTGGGCACTGGAGGACCCGGCGGGCAAGGGCGTCGAGTCCGTACGTCCGATCCGCGACGAGATCAAGACCCGCATCGAGGCCCTGATCTCCGAGATCGACGCCAAGCAGGAGGCGTGAGTACGGTGACCGCGGGAGACGTCATATGCCAACACCGACGCAGCGCGCGCCGCAGGCTGGACCGACCTCCAATTCCGGAGTAGGGAGGCCCTCGAAAAAGTCCTGTGCCCACGAATCCAGTAAGGACGACACGGGATACGGCGGGCGCGGAATGCATCGGGCATGTGGATCCATCGACCGATTGACGAGCGAGACCACCAAGCGCGGGTTGGCGGCCGTCGGCACCGCGCACGCGTCGCGCCCGACAGCCCGGAGGGCGGCACACTGCCGGAACTTGCCATCTTCCACAGCGGCCGCCGGGAGGTGACAGCGGCGGCCGCGCGGCGCGGCACCCGGCCGGGTTGCGGGGCGCCGGGCCGGCTTCGGTACCCACCGGTGCCCTCACGGCCTCGCGGCGTGCAGGATCGCGGCCGATGCGGCGATCTTGTCGAGGAAGAAAAGCGCCGCGATACACAGAGCGATCCAGGCCGAAAGAACCACAACACCGCTGACCAGCCCGTCGTGGTGGAAGTAGGCGATCCCGTCCAGTGCGCGGACGCCGACGCCCGGAGGCATCACCGAGGCGAGTGGTTTCAGCCAACCAGGAAGAAATTCGGGCGGCAGCACCCCACCGCTGCTGGCGTTACCCATCACGATCATGAAGATCGACGCCAGCAGAACTCCGATCGGGCCGAAGATCCGGATCAAAAGTACGGTGGCCGCCGCTACAGCCCCCGCCATCAGCGCCACAAGCCCCGCGATGCCCAGAAAGGGACCGGGTATGGCTCCGAAGGCCGTACTCGCAATGAGTGCTGTCGCGAGCCCGCCAACGACCGCGAACAGCGCCAAACTGCTCACGCGCTGCCCGAAAGAGAGGCGCGGTGCCACTTGGTAGGTCATCTGACCGAAGAGAAACCCTGCCAGCACCAGCCCGAATGACGCATAGAAGACCGATAGACCCCGGCTGTCTCCACTCGACAGCGGAAGGATGTCGATCACGGGCCATTTCTCCTCTGCCGGCCGACAGCTCTGGGTGCACAGACTGGCGAGCGGCGCCACCAGCGCGGACACCGCAGGACCGTTCGCACCCGCGTACACGATCCTGGGCTCGCCGCCGTCGGCCAACAACGCGGCATACGCCTGGCGGTGCTCAACCGCCCGACGGGCCGAGGCATTGTCCGGGTACCGGTCGACCTGGAAGCCGTCTGGCGAGACACGCTGCAGCCGAACGTCGAAATGTGCCGCGGTCTTGTCAGATGCGGCGACGGCGACCGGCAGCCGGTGTGCCTGGGGCGTATGGAAGGCGGCGAGGAAGACGCTGACGAAGACCAGGCCGATGGTCAGCACAGAGATCACGGGCTTGAGCACCGCCCGTGGACCGGTCAGCCCCGGCCGCTCGGGTGGGGCGTCACTCTGCGGACCTGGCTGGTGGCGGTGTCGCCCCGGCCCCGGGTCGACTTCAGGGAAAGGACCTTGACTTGTGGACGCAGTGCTGAGCATGGTTCCTCGGTCTTCATCGTGTAAGGTGACTTATATAAGTTACCTTACGCATGGAGAGGCATCGGTGGCGGTGAAGGATCCCAGCGAGCGCATCGGCTACCTGATTTGGCAGATCTCGCAGGCATACACGCAGCGCTTCGAACGGGCATTGCGCCCCCTCGGACTGACCCAGGCGCAATTCAGCACGCTTGTCCGATTGAGCCTGGACGGGCCTCTGTCCAGTGCCGAACTCGCCCGCCGATGCGGCGTCACCGCACAGTCCATGGGCACCGCGCTGCGGGGTCTGGTCGAGCGTGGACTGGTCGAGCGTCGCCCCCACCCCACGCACGGAAAGATCATCGAAATGTGCGTCACGGCCGCGGGCAAGGCCCTGGCACTACAGGGCGAGACCGCGCTCGAACCGTGCGAGCAGGAGACCCTGGAACCGTTCCTGCCCGAGGAACAGGAACAGGTGCGCACCCACCTCCGTCGCATGCTCGGCGCGCTCAACGCCCCGGCGCTCGGACCGGGCAACTGGAATCAGCACGACGGGACATGATTGACTTCCGCTCCCCGCCCTAAAGGGCGGGGATTCCTACCACGGTCGTGTGACCGTCTCGGTGGGTTCCTGCTTCACCGCGCTGCGCCGGGACGAGTCCCGGTCTTACCTGCGCTCGACAGGCTGACACCGCCAGTCCGGCGGCCTTGGCGACGTTGACCGCCGCGTTGATGTCCCGGTCCAGGACAGCTCCGCATGCGCCGCACTCCCAGACGCGGATGTGCAGGGGCTTGGGGCCGTCCTTGACGCCGCACTGCGAGCAGACCTGAGAGGTCGGCTCGAACCGGCCGATGCGTACGAAGGTGCGCCCGTACCGGGCGGCCTTGTACTCCAGCATCCTTACGAACGCCGACCATCCGGCGTCGTGGACGGACGTGGCCAGTCGGCGTCAGGACCGGAGCCCGCATCCTGATCGAGGTCGGCGACGGCAGCACCTTCCCGACCGCCGGCCACCTCGCCGCCTACGCAGGCCTCGCCCCCACGACCCGCAGTTCAGGGTCGTCGATCCGCGGCGAACAACCCTCCCGGAGAGGAAACAAGCAGCTCAAACGGGCCTTCTTCCTCTCCTCGTTCGCAGCCCTGGCCGACCCGGCATGGCGGGCCTACTACGACAAGAAGATCAGCCAGGGCAAACACCACACCCAAGCCCTGCTCTGCCTCGCCAGACGCCGAGCCGACGTCCTCTTCGCCATGCTCCGCGACGGAACCTTCTACGAACCCCAGCCAGCCAGATCGGGCTGAACCAGCGAGTTCTCACTGATCCACATCATCAGGCTCCACACACGGGACAGTCACGCTCGTCCACGGAGTCCACGACGACCGGGTGACCGCAAAAGTCGCAAGGCCGCAGGCTCTCGTCGGCCGACTCCTCAAAAGTCTGCTCGTCGCTCATGACCTCAAGGGTGCCAGGCGATCTGCCGTCTGCCGCAGGCCCCATCACCTTGACCAAAGAGATAGGGGAACCCCCCAAGGACGCCCCGGCCGCCTACTCCGGGGGCAGCCGGTCGAAGTGGACCTCGATGGCGGGGACGAGCCACTCCATCAGATCCTCGAAGTCGAGTGAGGCCAGCGGCTCCACCGCGAGGACGTAGCGCAGCATGACAAGGCCGGCCAGTTGCGCGGACACCAGCGATGTGAACGCCGGTGTCCGCTCGGTCTCCTCAGGGGCGGTCCGGCCCAGGCACGACGCGAAGGCCGCCTCGATCTGGTCGCGGAACGCCTTGGCGGCCGCCTCGTCCAACAGGATGGTTCGGTAGACGGCGACCAGCGCGGGGCGGGTCGACTCGTCCTCCCAGAAGGAGAGGAACGTCCGGGCGATCCGCTCCCCGCGGTTATTCAGCCCGGCTTCCGCCTCCTCGTCCATGAGGGAGTCGAAGAGGGTGGACAGGTCGATCCGGGAGGAAACGGCGTCCTGGAAGAGGCCGTCCTTGTTGTTGAAGAAGTGGTGGATCAGCGCCGGGTCCACCTGCGCCTGCTGGGCAATCCCGCGCATCGTGGTGCCCGAATAGCCCTTGGTGGCGAAGAGTTCGAGCGCGGCCGTGAGGATCTGGGTTCTGGTGCTGCTCTGTCCCGGACGACGGCCGCTGCCCCGTGAGGGCCGCCTCCCGCGGGCCGCGGCAACGGGGCGAGCGGCGGCGTTGTTCGGGCCTGGGCTTTCGGCTCCTTTGCTCATTGCCCTCTCCGTGAGCAATTCAGCCGACTGGTCGCGGCGGAGGCACCCGACGAGGTCGTTTTCGCACCATGCGTGCCGGACCCTGCGCTGCGCGCTCTGGTCGAGTCCCTCATGGCAACGGGTTCCCTGTCGCCACAGTCGCGCTGTGGCGGGCGCGGATGAGCGCGATCACGGTGTCGGTGGTGCAGTCCAGGTGGCTGCGTCCATCGGGCAGCTGGGCCCGCGGGCTGATGTAGCTCCGCGGCCCGAGGTGGGTGGCCGGGTCGAGCCGATGCACGGTGATCTTCCCGGCGCGGCGGGCGCGATTCCATCCGCTGCGGCGGAACAGCCGCCAACGCTGAGGGAAGATCCAGGTGCCGACCCGCTCGATCCAGTCGGTCGCGCTGGTGAGCTGATGCACGTGCTCGGCATGGGTGAGGTCGTTGGCGCCGTTGTGGAAGCCACCGAGCGTGATCAGCAGGAGTGGGGAGCGTAGCTGGGTGTGCAGTTCGTCGACCGCGCCGGTGGCGACCTGGGCGCCACCGCTGTAACTGAGCAGCACCACGGGGATACCACTGTCCGGCCGGTAGCCGGCGAGCCGGAGCTGAGTGGCGATCTGGCGGCCGACGGCCTGGTTGTACAGCGGGCGGTACCGGTGGTCGGCGGCGACGAAGATCTGCATGACATTGTGCAGGAACAGCAGGAGCCCGATGCGGCGGCGCAGCCACGCCCACACCGGCCTGTCAGCGAGCGGTTCGGCCAGCGGCGAGTAGGGCTGCACCTGACCCAGCACCCGCAGCTCCGGCGCTCCGGCGATCAGCGCCTTGACCAGCTGGCCGCCGTCCCGGGTGTCGCGGACGCGGCGTTTCCCGATCCCGTCCAGGTAGACCAGGTAGGCATCCGGGGGGCTGTCAGGGGCCGCGCCCCGGGCATAGGGCACACCCTCCGGAAGCTCGGTGGCAGGGGCCCGCCAGCCGGCGCTGTAGGCCAACACCTCGTAGCGGGCCAGCAGAGCTTCGGCGAGCAGAGCGGGCCCAATTGCGCAGACCCAGAGAAAGTCGTTCATGCGATCGCCTCCGGTGCCTCGGTCGCGCTGATCCTCACGACCAGACGCCGCACCGCCTCTACGGCGGCGCCAAGCCCGGCCCCGGCGACGGCCACGCAACCGGCGGCGCCCCACCAGCCCAGCCCGGTCGCCGTGGCGAGTGGGCCGGCCAGACCGGCCCCGACCCCCACGAAGAGCAGCAGGTGGAGCAGCGGCCCGAGCAAGGGGAATGCAAGGACGGCAGAAAGCACCAGCGGGGCGACCAGGCTCGGTGTCCACACCAAACCCGCATCTGACGGTGGAGAGGACAGCACCAGCTCAGCCAGGGTCCACGCGGTCAGCGGCCACAGCGCGAACACAGCACCCTCGACGAGGCCACCGGGCAGCAGCAACCCGGCCACGACGGTCCGCGACATGCCGGGTCGGCGCGCCACCAGAGGCAGGATGCGCCCGGCGGCCTCCGACAGCCCGGCGAACAGCAGCAGGACAACAACGGCAGGTGACATCACTCAGCCTCGCTGTGACGGATCGACCGGAGCCGACTGACTGACCGAGCCGGCCGTATGCAGGTACCGCTCGAGTTCGTCGGCGGCACGCCGAAATCCACCCGCCTCGTGCTGGGCGACCTGCAAGGTGGTCACGGCCGCCCGGAACCTTTGGTCGCCGAGCAGACGCCGGGCGAGGACCCGCACGGAGCCCCCGGCGACGTCCTGAGTACGGACCGACAGGCCGGCGCCGAGCTCGACGACGCGACGGGCCACCATCGGCTGGTCAGCGCCCTGCGGAACCACCAGCATCGGAACCCCGGCGTACATGGCCTCGTTGACGCTGTTCATCCCGCCATGGGTGACGAACAGCGCCGCACGGGCCAGCACCTCCGGTTGCGGCACGAAGCGCCGGGCGAACACGTTGGCAGGCAACGGACCCAACGCGGCGGGGTCGGTCTGCCCGGTGGAAACGATCACGGTGCCGCCCCGCGGGGCGAGCGCGGTTGCAAAACTACGCAGCAGCTGTGGATCGGCGTTGAACACGGTGCCCAGCGAGGCATACAGCACCGGGTCCTTCAGCCGATCGGCCGGGAACGACGGGTCGACCGGCCGGGCGCCGATGCTTGGGCCGACGAACCGGTAGGACCGGTCGAAGCCCTCGACGGCAGGCTGGAACGCCCGCGAGGTGTAGACCAGATTGAGCGGCTGGCGGATGTTTCCCAAGTCGAGCAGTGGCAACCCACGCGTGTCGAAGCGGCGGCGCAGCGCCCAGCGCGACCGCAGGAAGCCCTGGAGGCTTCCGGGCCGAGCCGTCGCCGCGGCCAGCAGGTCCCACGAGCCGCGGGTGGGGCTGGGCACATGCCGGTTGAACGCAAATGTGGTGAACGACGACGCCGCCGGCACGCCGAGTTCGCGGGCGGCGACCGCGCCCCACAAACACGCGTTGTCGTGGACGATCACGTCGGGCCGGACGCGGCGCAGGTCGGCGAGCACGGCGGGCAGCAAGCGGACGGCGGTGCCCGCAAGCCCCTCCATCAGAGTGACGGGCGTCGGCGGATCGGGAAGCGGCTGGTCGCCCCCGGGGTAGAGACAGACAGTCGCGCCGGTTGCCTCGATCGCCTCACGGAACGCGGGCGAGGTGTGGTACGTGACGGAGTGGCCGCGCCGAACAAGCTCGGCCACGACCGGCAGCGTCGGGTTGACGCGCCCGTGCATGGGGATGTTGAGGAACGCGAAGGTACTCACAGGCCGACCCCCAATACGGAGGAAATGGATGCCTCGCCCGGACTGGCCAATGGCGCCAGAAGATCGTCGGCCCGATACAGGCCCGGCCCACTGATGCGCAGCCTGTCGAGAAAGCGCCCCGCCGTGAGGGACGCGGTGCTGATCAGCCGCTGGGAATGACCGAAGTCCCACGGGGCGGGCCAGGTCTCGACGCCGGTCGGCAGCACGACGGTCGGGATGTGCTTGGACACCTCGTGCAGGTCACGCTCGATCTGATGGTGCATCAGCAACAGTCCGGCCCTGGCGGCGATCGCACTGGCACGTCGGCGCGGGAGGGTTGAGCTCAACGGCGAGCTCTCCGGCCCGGTCGACAGCACCACCACGCTGGCCGCTCCGGCCTGCAGGGCCGCCAGTACCGGGACGTAGGCGATCACCCCGCCGTCGACGAGCGTCCGGCCCTCACGATCCACCGGGGGCAGCATCCCGGGAATGGCTGTGCTGGCCAGCAGCGCGGACTCGAGGTCTCCGTGGTCGAGCAGCGCCGGAGCGCCCGTGACCAGGTCCATGGCCACCGCGGTGAACGGGACCGCCAACTGCTCGATCCGCGACGGCAGCCCAGCCCGGGCAATCAATCGACGCAGACCGCGATCGGTGAAGACGCTGGCCCGTGAGGACAGGGAGCCGAGCGGATACACCTCGCGGCGACGCAACTGCGTCCACACGTGGTCCAGCCACGGCGCCGCCCTGTCGGGGTGGGCGGCCGCGATTGCCCCGTTGAGGGCACCCACCGAGGTTCCGATGATCAGGTCGGGGACGAATCCGCACTCCTCCAGCGCGTACCCGACACCGACATGCGCCGCTCCGAGCACGCCACCGGCGCCCACCACCGCGGCCACGGGACGGGGAAGGGCGCGCAAGCCCGCTGACGTCAGACCCCCGGGCGGGTGGCTCGACAGCAGCGGACGCGCCCCCTTGTCGCCCGTCATGGTTCGACGCCTCTCATGGCCACGATCACTCGCCGAGTCGCCCCCACCGAAGCCACGGCGCACCAGTGAAGCTGACCTCCGGCGACAAGTAATCCTCATGATCCACCTTTCTCACCACGGCATCGAATCGGATTGGTTTCGCAAGCAAGACCGGGCGGCCACCCGATCCATGGCACCGCCGGCCAGGCGTCACGCCTCAGCTGGTGGGCATCTCTGCACTCGGCGATAGTCAAGCACAAGATGGTATTGAATGATACTGTCGTGAGTAATACGACAACCCGTGCAACGAAGGTGGTCACGTTGAGCAGGGAGATACGGAGATGCGAGACGCTCGGTGGATCCGCGAACGGCACCGTGGAGCTCACCAAGATCGAGAGCTACCGGATGGGCGCAGAGCGCCCATCCGGGCGAGTCTGCGTGACACCGCCTCGCGCAGCACTTCGAGGTGGTGGCTCAAGGTGGACTTGGCGACAGGCGCGCGCAACCATCCCCACCTGCGTTGAGCGCTGCCGGAGACCACTCGGACGGTGCCGAGCCGCGTCGGGCCTCCGAGTGCGCCGAGCAGGCGCGGCAAGGAGATCTCGCTCCGGGAGAGTACTGACGAGGCGGCCGGCAGGGAGCCAGATTGTCGCTGTTCGCCTTACGAACGCCGTCGGGCTCTTGAAGCATCAATGTGGTTGTTTCGGCGCCTCATCGACCGGGCTCCACTTCCCAGTCCCGCGAGGCGGCCCGGCCGGCGCGCGGTGGACGGCGATGTTCGCAGCGATGGGATGCGTGTACCAACGATCTCCCGCAGCGGGCCAACACGACGTGGAAACAGGCCTCCACCTGGTTCTTTGCCCTCGACCATGCCGGATCTCACTTCCACCAAACCGCCGACGGCAGGACGGGTGGGACGTGCATCACATCCGACTTTCTGTCACACCTCGCCGGGCCATCCCGGTCATTAGTGTGTAACCGCAACACAGCTAGGAGATCATCGTGGAATCGCGTCTCAACTACTTCGGCCACCCCCTCGCCGCGAAGGTGCTGAAGCACATCAACTCGGCCGGCAAGGCAGTTTCGGACTCAGCGCTTCCGGCCGTGACACAGGAATTGGTGAAGATTCGCGCAAGCCAGATCAACGGCTGCGGCTTCTGCACCGACATGCACACCAAGGACGCCGCCCTGGCGGGAGAAACCCCGCAGCGCCTCAACCTGGTCGCGGCCTGGCGTGAGGCCACGGTCTTCACCGAAGCCGAGCGTGCTGCACTGGAACTGACCGAGCAGGGCACCCGCATCGCCGACGCAGCCGGTGGAGTCACGGATGCGGTCTGGGCAAATGCTGCCAAGCACTTCGACGAGGAGGAGCTGGTCGCCCTGATTTCCCTCATCGCCGTCATCAACGCCTACAACCGCATCAACGTCATCAACCAGCAGCCTGCCGGGGACTACCAGCCCGGCCAGTTCGGCTGACCGGCACCTGCCCCGGCAGCCACGCACAGTCCGTCTCCACGCCGCCCCGACCTACGGCGGGAGACGGACCACCGGCGTCAACTGGTTCCACTGGACCATGACTTCGCCGCCTCGCAGCCCAGGACCACCATCGGTCGGCTCGCGCAGGCCGTACACACGCCATCTCGGATCAATCTGCGCATGCCGCGGCCCAATGCCGGGCACACTCGCCCACCGCCGTCCCACCGTCCTCCATGCAGGCAACCACACACATCGGCGTCAGCGGACTCGGCGTGATAGGCCATAACCTGGCCCGCAACTTCGCCCGCCACCGCTATACCACGACCTGCGCCAGCCGCAGATCCAGCAGGTCGACCAGGCGGATCGTGACCAGTGTCTTGCCGGTCCTCGCCGCCGGCACGTACAGGCCATGTGTCCGGGCCTGCGCAGATGCCGGGCCGTCGTGTCCCGTCCTGAACCTGAGGTGAAGTCAGTTCCAATCGATCCGGGCGCAGTTGGGGTGTGGCCTCGGCGAACGTGTTGGCTCTACGCCGTCCGGTCCACGCGCTTGAAGTCGTCGCTCCCAACCTCGGACGACTGCTTGGCAGGAAGTACCTGGCGGCAGAGCCGCGGAAACGGCGGGCGACCGCTCACTTGGTGCGGGACGGTCGGAGCAGGCCGAATCTGACAGTGGCCGCGGCGGCTGCAGCGGCAGAAGGCTCACCGTGCATCGGCGCACGGTGTCAGGACGGTGTGTGCGGGTTCGCCTCGTCGGTCGCGGACGGGCGCGCTGCGGGTTGGGGCGCGGTCATGTCCAGCAGCAGCATGGCGTCGTGGTCGGGAGTGCCGGGCTCGGCGAGGTAGACACCGAGGCGCTGGCCCGGAGTGCCCTCCAGCTGCATGGACTGGGCGGCGAGCGTGATCGTGCCGACGTGCGGGTGGTGGAACGTCTTGTGTGCCGACTTGCGGCCGGTGACGTCGTAACGCTCCCACAGCTTGGCGAAGTCAGGGCTCTTGACCAGCAGTTCACCGACGAGGGCGGTCAGGTCGGGGGCGTCGGGCGCGGTTCCGGCCAGGGCGCGCAGGCGGGCGACGCAGGCGCGGACCTGCTTGTCCCAGTCGGGGAACAGGCCGCGGGCCGCGGGGTGCAGGAAGAAGTAGCGGGCGAGGTTCCGCTGCTTGGCGGGCCAGTCGTCCAGCCCCGCATACAGGGCCAGCCCTCCGGGGTTCCAGGCGAGCAGGTCCATGCTGCGGCTGATGACGTACGCCGGACTCGGGCGCAGCGTCTCCAGCAGCAGCTTCAGGTGAGGGCGCACGGTGCGACTCGGTGCGGGCGGCGGCTCGGGCGCGTAGCGGGCGGCGCGGGCGGCCAGCTCCCGCAGATGGTGGTGCTGCTGGTCGTCCAGCTGCAGGGCGCGGGCGAGGGCGTCGAGCACGGAGGGGCTGGGGCGGGTCTCCTTGCCACGCTCGAGGCGGACGTAGTAGTCGATGCTGATGCCGGCCAGGGTGGCCAGCTCCTCGCGGCGCAGACCCGGGGTACGGCGCAGGCCCGCGCCGACGGTGAGGCCGACCTGGTCGGGCGTGGTCTGGGTGCGGCGGGCACGCAGAAACCGGCCCAGCTCGGAGCCGCCGTCGCTGCCGCTGCTGCTGTCCTGGGATGCCATGTACTTCAGTCTCACACCCTCTGACCTGTATGGCAGGCGTGCTGGGGGGCCCTGTCATTACCCCTGAACGCCATTCCCCTGCATAACCCGGCCTGCCTGTCCGGCGCGCGGGGCGGCACGGTGGATGACGTCGCCACTTCACCCCTCTCCAGTTGGAGCGCCCCCCTCGTGTACACCACCTGCACAACGTCCCTCCCAGAGGCGGGACAGGCCACAGCAACGCGGCGTCCGGGCTCTGCTGTGGCACTGGGGGCCGCGCTGCTGGGGTTCTTTGTCATCACACTGGACGCCTTGGTCGTCAACGTGGCACTGCCGTCGATCCGGAACAGTCTGGGCGGCGGCATCACAGGGCTGCAGTGGGTGATCGATGGCTACACGCTGATGTTCGCCGCTCTGCTGCTGTCGGCAGGCTCGCTGACCGACCGGCTCGGGGCCCGCCGCACCTTCGCTGTCGGCCTGGCCGTGTTCGTGGCTGCCTCCGCCGTCTGCGGACTGGCGCCGAATCTGGGGGTGCTTGTCGCCGCGCGGCTGGTGCAGGGCGCCGGCGCCGCGGTGATCGTGCCGTCCTCTCTGGCGCTGATTCGGGAGGCGTTCCCGGATGCGGGCAAGCGGGCGAAGGCAATCTCCGTGTGGGCGCTGGGCGGCTCCGTCGGCTCGGCGGCGGGTCCGGTCGCGGGTGGTTTCCTCAGTCAGGTCGATTGGCGGCTGATCTTCTTCGTCAACCTGCCCGCCGGCTTGATCGCGCTGTTCCTCCTGACACGCACCCACCGCTCGCCGCGCTCGGAGCAGGCGCCGTTCGACTGGACGGGACAGCTCTCGGCGATCGTCGCGATGGGCGCGTTGACGTTCGGGGCAATCAAGACCGGTGCCGACGGCTTCACCGCGGTGCAGGCGCTCGTCTCGTTCGCACTGGCCGTGGTCGCGGCCGTGGTGTTCGTTGTGGCGCAGGCCCGCGGTCCACATTCCATGATCGGATCGACGCTGCTGCGCGAGCGCACCATGGTGGTCTCGGCCGCGATCGGCTTTGCGCTGAATGTCGGCTTCTACGGCATGATCTTCCTGCTCAGTCTGTACCTGCAGCAGGCCAAGGGAATGTCCGCGCCGGCCACCGGGCTGGCGTTCGTACCCATGACCCTGCTGACCGCGTTCATCAGCCCCACCGCGGCCTGGTTCGCCGCACGGTTCGGCCCCCGCATGCCGGTGATCACCGGGCAGGTGGCCATGATGGCCGGCCTGATCCTGTTGGCGCTCGTGCCTGCCTCCGCGCCGACGTGGCTGCTGATCGCCGCGATGGTCCCGGTCGGTGCAGGTGGTTCGCTGGCTGTCCCCGCCTTGACTTCCCTGCTGCTCGACCAGGTGGCAGCCGGGCGGGCCGGCACGGCCAGCGGCGTGCTGAACACCTCCCGCCAGATCGGCGGAGCGCTCGCCGTTGCAGTCTTCGGCGCGCTCATCGCCGACCATGACCACCTGGCAGCGGGGCTTGAGACCAGCCTGCTCATCGCCGCCGCAGCACTCCTGCTCACCACCGCGGCAAGCTTCCTGCTCGGCCCACCACCCGCTCGTGAACCGACAAGCCACGCCGCCGGCGGCACCGAGCCGGCCACCGAGCAGATCGACAAGCTCGGCAGCCTGCCCCCGGTCGTCGGCGCGACCCACACGCAAGCCGGGCGGCAGTTGCTCGAACGCTGACCCGGCCCCCACCCCGCACGTCTTCGTCCTTCGACCTGATGGCACCGGCCCGGTGCCAGGACGTGCCCCGATCGTGCAGTACCAGGCCGAACCTCCCAGAAACGCCCTCTCCGCCGCGAACGGCGGGAACCTCCAGAACAGGAGCACCAACCATGCGTGCAGCAGTGATGTACGGAGCCGGAAACGTCCGGATCGAGGACCGTCCCGACCCGAAGATCCAGCAGCCCACCGACGCCGTCGTGCGCACCGTCCTGTCGTGCGTGTGCGGCAGCGACCTGTGGCCCTACAAGTCGATGCCCGCCGCCGACACCGGCCGCCCCATGGGACACGAGTTCCTCGGCGTGGTGGAGGAGACCGGTGCACAGGTCACCTCCGTCAAGCCGGGAGACCTGGTCGTCACCCCGTTCAAGTACTGCGACAACACCTGCGACTTCTGCGCCAGGGGCCTGCACACCTCGTGCCGTCATGGAGGCCGGTACGGCTTTGCCGGCGTGGACGGCGGTCAGGGCGAGGCGGTGCGCGTCCCGCAGGCCGACGGCACCCTGGTCAAACTGCCCGTCGGCACCGACTCTGCAATGCTGCCCTCGCTGCTGACCCTGTCGGACGTGATGGGCACCGGTCACCACGGCGCCGTCACGGCCGGCGTCAGCCACGGCGACTCCGTGCTGGTCATCGGAGACGGCGCGGTCGGCCTCTGCGCGGTCATCGCCGCCAGGCGGCTCGGTGCCGAGCAGATCATCCTCATGGGGCGGCACACCGACCGCACCGACCTGGGCCGCGAGTTCGGCGCTTCCGACGTCGTTGCCGAGCGCGGCGAAGAAGGCGTCGCCCGTGTACGGGACCTGACCGGCGGCAACGGCGTCGAGAAGGTGATCGAGGCCGTCGGCACCCGCCAGGCGCTGGAGACCGCTCTCGGCGCGGTCATCGACGGCGGCACCATCAGCCGCCTGGGCGTCCCGCAGTACGAGGAAGGGCCCGTAGGCCCGTCCATGATCATGCGGAACATCACCCTCACAGGCGGTGCCAGCCCGGCCCGCGCCTACATCGACGAGCTACTGCCGGACGTCCTGGACGGCAGCATCGACCCCGGCCGCGTCTTCGACAAGAACTTCTCCCTCGACCAGGTTCCGGACGCCTACCGGTCCATGGCCGACCGCCGCGTCCTCAAGGCCCTCATCACCCTCTGACCGGTACCGCCACCCGCGCGGTGCCGGTCCCGGGCGACCACTGACCGGCAGACCCCCGCCCGTACCCATTCGAAATGGAAAATCCGATGCAGACCGTCACCTTGAACAACCGCGTCGAAATGCCGATCCTCGGCTTCGGCGTGTTCCAGATCCCGCCGGAGGAGACCGAGCAGGCCGTCACCGACGCCCTCGCGGCCGGCTACCGGCTGCTCGACACCGCCGCCGCATACCAGAACGAAGAGGCCGTCGGCCGCGCGATCAAGAACAGCGGCGTCCCGCGCGAAGAGCTGTTCGTCACCACCAAGTTGTGGATCCAGGACGCGCCAGCGCAGGGGAACACCAAGCGCGCCTTCGAGACATCGCTGAACAAGCTCGGTCTCGACTACCTCGACCTGTACCTGATGCACCAGCCCTACGGCGACGTGTACGGCCAGTGGCGCGCCATGCAGGACCTCTACCGCGAGGGCCATATCAAGGCGATCGGCGTTGCCAACTTCTACCCCGACCGGCTCGTCGACCTCATCGTCAACAACGACGTCACGCCCGCGATCAACCAGATCGAGACCCACCCCTTTTTCCAGCGCACCGCCGACCAGGAACTCATGCGCGAGCACGGGGTCCAGATCCAGTCGTGGGGCGGGTTCGCCGAAGGCCGCAACAATCTGTTCACTCACCCGGTCCTGAGCGGGATCGCCGAGAAACACGGAAAGTCCGTGGCTCAGGTCGCGCTGCGCTGGCTGGTCCAGCGCGGCGTCGTCGCGATCCCCAAGTCGGTGCGCACTGAGCGCATGGCGGAGAACATCGACGTCTTCGACTTCGCACTCACCGACGACCAGATGGCGTCCATCGCCACCTTGGACACCGGCGGCTCGCTGTTCTTCGACCACCGCGACCCCGCCGTTGTCGGCCGACTCGGCAAGCGGCGCCTGGACAACTGACCGGTTGTGCCAGCTGGCCTCCGCACGGAACCCGGGTGCACCAGCACGCTGACCTGGCCCAGCGAGCCGGCCTGGCCCGAGTCATCGAAGGGAACCTGGCCGGAGATCGCGATCAGCGGCCCGGACGCGACGACGGCGTGGGTGTAACCGTTGGTGGGAGGCATGCCCTCGGGGCGCACGATGTGGCGCATCGTCAGGTCCTACTCATCCGGGTCCCAGGCCAGGAGCAGGTCGAAGAGACGTCGGTCGCCGTCGAGCTTCAGGGAGTCCACCGGAATACGGCCGTACAGGGCCAGGACCAGCTCACTGGCCGCGCCCCGGAGGGAGGCATCGGCCGTGTCCGGGTCCTCGCCGGCAGCTGTGGCGGGCGTCGTGGCAGGCGCGGGGAGACGAGTGGCCCGTGCACCGTCGGCGGAGAGCGAGAGGCGCCAGGAACGGCCCTCGGTGGCCTGGTACTCGACGGCAGCGGGCTCATGCGGCCAGGCGTCCGTCGTTGCGCAGCAGGTGGACAGAAACCCGTCGACACCGTCGAGTGCCGCCTCGTCCGGCAGCGGCTGTGGGACGCCCAGGGTGATCTGGGCGTCGTAAGTGTGAACCGCGACCTCCTGGAGCTGGTGCCGGGCGACGGCACCGCAGGTCTGAGGCGACTGTGACCCGCCCCACCACGTCCAGCAGCCGCGCGATCCGGGCCGGACTCCCGCAGTGCGCTCAGCAACTGCTCCGTGGACTCGGCCGACCAGGCAAGAAGAGCCTCGCGCTCCCGGGGCGCAGCCGGGGCACCCTCCGAAGCGGTCTCGGCCGGACGAGCCTCGGCAGGCCCTGCGGCGACGGTGGCCGCCCAGCGGCGGTGCCCCCTGCCCAGGTGCTGCACCAGATCCAGCAGCGTCCACTCGGGGCAGGTCGGCACCTGCACCTCGAGGCTGGGCGCGGGGGCGACCGCGGCCCGGAACGCGACCGACCGTTCGTCGATCAGCCGCAGCAGAACGGGGAACTCCAGAGTCTTTGCCACGCTGACTGTCCATCACCGTGCTCCGACAGCCGGACAGCGATTTTCGCGGCGAAGGCTCTCAGCGTGAGGCAGCCCGCCCCAAGGTTCCGGCCGACCCTGCCCCAAGGTTCCTGCCGCGCCGCCCCGGGTCACCCGATGACTGAGTGCGGGTGGCCCTTCGGCCTCTGCACCGGCTGCGATCTGTGCGTCCCCCCGAGGCTCTCGTCCGTAGCGCACGATCGGCCGGGCCCGTCAGCCCTTCGCGGGACGCAGCTCGATCTCGTGTCGGTAGGTCACGATGATGCGCGGCATGGGCAGGCCACTTCTCGTGTCCAGGTGCACAAGGGTCGCTTCCACCTCGGCCGGCCCCGGTGCCACTGGGGCTCCGTGCACGGGCTTGTCCTGGTTCACCCACGTGTGTTCGACGCCGTCGCACGTTGCTGCCGTACCGCCGATACCGTGCCGCACTTCGCCGGCCCGTACCGTGGAAGACACGAAGACCGGCCCGGGACCCGACAACGGCGAACAGCGATAGGTGCCGGAGAGGGTGACAGTTCCGTCCGTGGACACCGTCCCGGTCGGGGCGGCGGACACTGCTTGAACATCAGCGGCACCGACCGGACCCGCGGCTGCTGTCAGAAGAGCGCCGCCGATAGCCACGACGCCGGCGGCAACAAGACTTCCTCGCACTTTCTGATCTCCTTGATCGTAAGAACCTTCCTGCAGCTCAACGAGATGCCTCGGGGGTGGAAACGACGACCGGAGCAGTTGCAGCGCGCAATACGCCACCTGGCCGTAGCCGTACGAGACCAGGGCCGGCACGAGCGGCTGCGGCTGGGCGAAGTCTCCGGTGCCCGCACCGAGCGACCGCGCGCCACAGGCTCGCCGAGGTGACCAGCTTGCTCGCGCCCGGCGACCGCAGCCGCTGAGACGCGGGTACCAAAGCCCTTGCAGTCCGCTCGGCCGGATCCCCGCAAGAGCCGGCGCCCAGCGCGACGCGGCTGGATTCGACTTGCGCAGCTCGCCGGGATCGTCCGGCCGGCTCTCCTCGCCTATGCCGTATGCGTAGGCCTCAGCGACGACCCTGCGCTCACCATCAACGCGTAACACCGGGGGCAGGCGCGGGTCCAGGAACATCGCGCATGTGGCGGAGCGGGGAGAAGAACACGAACCAGCCGGCTGCCCAGGAACCGATGAACGCCAGCCAGAGTGTGGGCCGCACCCCGATCAGCGTGCCGAGTGCCCCGCCAAGGATGCCGCCGAGCGGCAGTGTGCCCCACACGACCCAGCGCACGGCCGCGTTCATCCGGCCCATCAGCTCCGGCGGTGTCACCGACTGCCGATAGCTGAGTTGCGCGACGTTGTACACCATCCCGGAGAAGTACGCGATGCCCCAGCCCAGCGGGAACAGCAGCACCCCCCAGCCTCGCCAGGCGGCCGCCGCAATGACCTGCGGCGCGCTGAACACCAGCATCGACACCCAGATGATCCGCGCCGAGCCGATCCTCTTGGCGAGCCGGCCTGCGAACACTCCCCCGGCGATCCCGCCGACAGCCGAGCCCGCCACGACCAGCCCGATCAGCCCGGGACGCACATGCAGTACCCGGACGAGGAAAATCATCGCCAGCGCCGAACTCATGCCGCTGAACAGGTTCGCGGTGCCCGTGCACGCCACGACCCTCCGCAATATCTTGTGCCCGACGACGAACCTCAATCCCTCTGCGATCTGGCTCCGCAACGTCTCGCCCTCGCGCCGCGCGGGCGGCGGCTCCTCGCGCGTCCTG
Organism: Streptomyces sp. NBC_00353; assembly: GCF_036108815.1. Lineage (NCBI taxonomy): Bacteria > Bacillati > Actinomycetota > Actinomycetes > Kitasatosporales > Streptomycetaceae > Streptomyces > Streptomyces sp. NBC_00353. The sequence continues at coordinate 1,077,491 of NZ_CP107985.1, forward strand.
ATTCCGGATATCGAGCAGACCGAGATCGCGTACGAGATCGCGTCGGCCGTCATCGCCCCCGCGGCGCCGAACGCCGCGACCAGTCCCCCGCCCAGGCTGGGTCCCCCGAGTTGCGCGAACGCCTGGGTGGTCCCCAGTTTGCCGTTGGCGTCCATCCGGAGATCGGCGCGGATCAGCGACGGCACATAACTCTGGTACGAGACGTCGAAGAACACCGTGCACACGCCGGCTGTCACGGCGACGGTGTAGAGCTGCGTCATCGTCAGGTTGCCGAGGGCAGCCACCACCGGGACCGAGCCGACGATCAGCAGGCGGAGAATGTTGCAGATGATCATGATGGAGCGTTTGGAGCCCCGGTCCACGAGCGCGCCTGCGGGCAGCGCGATCACCGCGAACGCCGCTGTGGTGGCGGCGGTCAGCAGCCCTACCTCAAACGTGCTCGCCTTGAGCGCGACGACCGCAACGAGCGGCAGTGCGATCTGGGTGACCGCCGAGCCCATCTCGCTGACCGTCTGACCGCTCCACAGCAGCATGAAATCCCGCTGCCGCCACAGGCTCGGACCATCGGTCTCCGACCCGACATCCTGCAGATCCTTCGCCACTTCCGTCACAGCACCAACTCCGCTCTCATACCCACGGCTCGGACTATGCCGCTGATCACCAACACGCCGACACGATGCTCTCGGTTCTCACCGACATCTCGCGGCATCTCGTGGGGCTGCTTCGGTTCGGCAGGCGGGTACGCGGACACTGCGGGCTCCTCCGTCAGAAGCTCTTTCTGAACCCGGAGCGTCGGGGGGCGGTGGCCGACTCGGGGCGATAGACAGGAGGGACGACCGACAGCGAGCCGACTATTGGCGGCCCGGGACAGGCTCAGCCCGAGCGGTGTGACCTGTGTGGGACCCCCATACCGGTGGGTGAAGGTGAGTTATGCACGCCCGCCAGGTAGGACGGCTTGCGCGGCGGCATCGGGAGAGCCCATGGAACGTAATCAACCGCAACCTTCGAACATCGCTGGCCTGCATGACTTCCTGGACCACCAGCTCGACCAGATCTCAGCACAGCTCCAGGGGCTGGCCCGGACCAGGGACCGGTTGCAGGCGCTGCTGGACGCGGTCATGGCAGTCAGTCGGGAGTTGGAGCTGCCAGTGGTGCTGGAGCGGATCGTCAAGGCTGCCATGGACCTGGTCCAGGCCCGCTATGGTGCGCTGGGCGTCCTGGATGAGCAGGGCACCGGCCTGGCGCACTTCATCCCCGTGGGACTGAGCCCGCAGGAACGGGCCGACCTGGGCGATGTCGAGTTTCCGCGCGGGCGGGGTCTGCTCGGGACCCTGATCCGCCGTCCCGAACCGCTCCGGGTCCACGAGATTTCCTCCCATCCGCATTCCGCAGGGTTCCCGCCCGGTCACCCGCCGATGCGCAGCTTTCTCGGGGTAGCGATCAGCGTCCGGGGCGAGGTCTACGGGGACCTTTACTTGGCCGACCGGCGTGACGGCGAGCCCTTCGACGCGTACGACGAGGACATCGTCGTTGCACTTGCCGGGGCCGCCGGAGTGGCCATCGAAAACGCGCGCCTGTTCGAGCACGCCCGGGCAGGCAGTGAGCTGTTCCAGCGTCTGCTGCTGCCGACGCTGTCCGACCTGCGGCCGTATGAGGGCGCCGCCGTATACCGGCCGGCGACAACCCCGGCACGGGTCGGCGGTGACTGGTACGACGCCTTTCTGCTCCCGGACCGGGCATGCGCAGCCGTCATCGGCGATGTCTGCGGACATGACCTGAAAGCTGCGGCAGCCATGGCCCAGACCCGGAACATGCTGCGCGCCCTTGTCTACGACCGCCGTACCCCGCCCAGCGCAGTCCTCACGCAGCTCGACCGCACTCTGCACGCCATCACCGACAACCCCCTCACCACCGCCTGCCTGGCCCGCATCGAACCCGAAGGCTCCGCCTGGACCCTGCGCTGGAGCAACGCAGGCCATCTCCCGCCCCTGGTCATCACCCCCGGTCAGCGGCCGAAGTACTTGCATGCCGATCCCGGGGTCCCCCTCGGAGTGGACGCCGACCAACCCCGCTCCGACCACACCCACCCACTCTCCGCCGGCTCCACCGTGGTCTTCTTCACCGACGGACTGATCGAGCACCCCCAGCACCCCATCGACACCAGCCTCGACGCCCTCGCCCAAACCGCGGCCACCCACAGCGACCTGTCCCTGAACGACCTCTGCCAGGCCCTTGTCGACCACCATCCCAGCGACGGCCACGACGACATGGCCATCCTCGCCCTCCGCACACCGTTCCTGACCAGTGTGCGTAAGTGAGTCTTGGACCCACTGCTGCGTACGGGGCGCATTAGCCACTGCCGCGTCTCCCTTGGCAGTTTGAGGCCCATGCGCGTTTCGGCTTCACTGATGGCCGTTGAATTCCCCCGGGCCGCCGAGGGCGGCGAAACGCCAGAAGCGTGCTGCCCAAGTCACGCGGTCACCCGACTCCACGCCTGTCGCACGTCTGCTGCCTCGCGCATCGGCACTCCGCTCATGTTCCATCCTCAAGTCGGTCGAGCGCGAATGAACATGGAGTACGCCCGCCCGGGTTGTCGGCCCCCGGGAACCGGCGGATACCTCGCCGCATCCGCTAGGGCACTTCGGCCGCATTTGTGCCCTATCATCCGGGTAGAGTCGGTGGTGGCGGATCCCAGAGTCCGGAGCACCAGCGGATACCGTCCGCCGGCAGCCGGACGTCCGTGGTCGTGCCGAGGGGCACGAGCGGCATACGGGCCCATACGGTGCCCGGCCGCGGCGACCGCGGTCGGCGCCCCCTTCAGCGCAGGAGGACGGCCATGGTCAGGCACACGACCCGCCTGCGGCAACTGCTCAACGACCCGAGAATCCTGGTGGCTCCGGGGGCCTATGACGGAACCGGGGCCCGGCTGGTGGAGCGGCTCGGCTTTCAGGCGTTCTACCTCAGCGGATTCGAGACGGCTGCCAGCATCCTGGGGCAGCCCGACGTGGGTTATCTGTCGCACACACAGATGGTGGAACGAGTCACGGCCATGGCCGATGTGGTCGACCTGCCGCTGATCGCCGATGCCGACACCGGCTTCGGCAACCCGCTCAACGTCCGCCGCGCGGTCATCGCCTACGAACGCGCCGGCGCCGCAGCGATGCACATCGAAGACCAGACCTTCCCGAAGCGCTGCGGGCACATGCTGGGTCGCGAGGTCGTCCCCGTCCACGAGATGGTTCAGAAGATCAAGGCAGCGGTCGACGCGCGGCAGGACCCCGACTTCGTCATCATTGCCCGCACCGACGCGCGGACGGCACACGGGCTCGACGAGGCGATCGACCGGGGCGCCGCGTACCACGAGGCCGGCGCCGACATGCTGTTCATCGAATCCCCCGAGAGCGAGGAGGAGATGCGGCGGATCTGCGAGGCGTTCCGCGGCGCCGTCCCCCTTCTCAGCAACCAGGTCGAAGGCGGCCGGACGCCGACTCCCGGTGTCGGCGTCCTCCAGGACATGGGATACGCCCTCGCGCTTTTCCCAGTGGGGACGGCATTCGCGGCCGCCAAGGGAATGCGGGACTACCTCAAGGTTCTCGCGACGGCAGGCGACACGCGGGGCGCACTCGGGAACCTGATCCAGTTCGAGGAGTTCACCGCGCTGATCGGTCTTGGCGAGCACACCGAACTCGAGCGGCGCTACCAGACCGAACAGTAGGACCGTGTCCCACATGGTGGTTGGTCATTGAGAAACACATGGGCAGCGTCGGGTCGGGCTGGACCGTTCCGGACGGGCTGTGGGAGATCGCCGCTCCGACGGTGCGTCACGTGACAATCGGTGACCGACCACAGAAGTTGAGCCGGAGCCCGTTCTCATGGACGTGACCACAGGCGGAAGGCCAGGGGCGAGCCGTACTGCCCGGATCGCTGCACTGCACCGAACACGTCCTCACACCGACCATGCACGACGGGCCCGAGGGCGTCCCTCTATCCGGAACCCGTCTACCGGTGGCTTTGTTTGTGAGTAACGAGAGCGCCTGTTGCTCAGCGCCGAGAGTGGTAGCGCTCTGTACGACGAGGGGCATGGGTGCTGTCCAAGTCCAAGAGCTGGAGGGGTTCTTCCACCTCGACGACGTGGACCGGCTTCCACGACTGGCGCTGCTCCGGCAACGCGGGCCCCGGATATGGACTCTGGGGCACGGTCCGACTATGCGACGATCACGGCAGGAACCGAGAGATCTGGGGGGTACATGGGCAAGATGCACGCGGACGAAGCGGACACCGACGCCGACCTGGTCCGGCGGCTGCTGCGCGCTCAGTTCCCCCAGTGGGCGGACCTGCCGATCACCCGGCTCGCATCCGGAGGCACGGTAAACGCGATCTACCGGCTCGGCGAGGACCTGACCGTCCGGCTGCCGCTGCGCCCCGGCGGCGCCGAGGCCATCGCGATGGAGGCACGGCTCCTCCCCCGGCTGGCGCCGCTGCTGCCGCTGCCGATCCCGGACGTGGTGGCGACCGGTGCCCCGGGCGAGGGTTACCCCCTGGTCTGGGCGGTGCACCGGTGGATCGAAGGCCGCAACCCGGTCGAGGGGGATCTCGCAGAGCCCGAGCGCGCGGCCCGTGACCTAGCGGAGTTCGCGGTCGCCATCCGCAAGATCGATCTCCCCGGCGGTCCGGCCGCGCACCGGGGCGAGCCGCTGATCGCCGAAGATCAGGCGATGCGGGCGGCGATCGAGTCGCTGCGCCGCACCGAGGAGCCCTTCGACGCCAACGAGATCACCGCGGCCTGGGAGGAGGCGCTCGCTGCACCGCTGTGGACGGGCCCGGCCTGCTGGACGCACTCCGACCTCATGCCGAGCAATTTGCTGCTTGCCGGCGACCACGTATCGGCGATCATCGACTTCGGCACCGTGGGAATGGGCGAACCGGCCACCGACCTCATCCCGGCCTGGAACCTGCTGCCCGCCTCGGCGCGGCAGGTGTACCGCGAGGCGGTGGATGTGGACGACGCGACCTGGGCCCGCAGCCGGGGGTGGGCGCTGTCCATGGCGGTCATCCAGCTTCCGTACTACCGGGCGACCAATCCGATCATTTCAGCCAACGCCCGGCACGTCATCCGAGAGATTCTCGGGAGCTCCGCATAGGGGAGGTCAGGGACGACGCAATCCGGCACCTGCCGGGTTCCACCGCTGTGCAGGCCCATCCTCTACCGCCAACGGCAGTTCCCTCGTTTCCCATGGCCGGGGGCAGGGTCGAGGTCGATCCGGGCAGCGCCTGCGCGCGGGTCGACCGGATGCCGCGCGGCGAGCCTCGGCGCAGCTCCCCGAAGTAGGCGTCGGCGTCGGCCGGCTCCACGTCCCAGAGTGGTCGACCGAATCAGGCCCCCACCTGACCGATCAAGATGGCCACCGTCCCTTCGGATTGCGCCGTCCGCCAGACCAGCCGAGGTCCGCGCGAGGACGAACCCGGCCAGCACATCGGTCTCGAACTGCTGCGGCGCCTGCGCCGAGACCGGATCACGGAACACGTGCAGGGCGGGTACGACAGCCGACGCCAATCCGAGCTCCTCACCTTCATCCCGTCCACTCATCGGTCGGATGGAGTGCGAACGCCTCAAAGATCACGAAGCTTTCAGTTACCTGGTCACGGTGGGCGAGCTCGTCATCGAAGCGCTTCGATGATGTCGTGCGAGGCTAGCGACGGGCTACCGCATTGACAAGGGATCGGACGAAGAATCCCGATCTTAAGTAGGTCTAATTCATGCGACTCTGATGGTCTGTTGACATCCCGCTGGCCCATATGTCAATTTCGAAGCGCTTCAACGATCCTGGTCGTGCGGCCCACTTCGGCTCTGCCACGCCTGGTCGCCACCAGCCGTCGCCGACCGCCGCACGCGTAGGGGGTTTCCCGCTGTGAGTTCCGCCTCCGTGCCTGCCGACCCGGCGACCCACCCACCAGGCGTCCACCAGCCGCACCTGGTGCTCACCGGCGAACTCCGGCTCGCTGCCTTCAGCTTCACGGCCTGACGGCCATCGGCCGCACTGCAGGACCCCGCGCGGGAAGTTCCCCGCGGCCCGACCACACACCTCAGGACGGACATGGCGTTCTTCGACAATCCCGTGATACCCGGCTTCAGTCCGGACCCCAGCGTGTGCCGGGCCGGCGATGACTACTACGTGGCGACGTCCAGCTTCGAGTACGTACCCGGGGTACCGCTGTGGCACAGCCGTGACCTGGTGCACTGGCGGCTGATCGGGCACGCGCTGGACCGGCCCTCGCAGCTGGAGCTGCCCGACACGGCCCCGTCCTCGACCGGGGTGTACGCACCCACGCTGCGGCACCACGACGGCCGGTTCTGGCTGATCACGACCGTGGTCGCCGGGGCGGGCAACGTCCTGGTGACCGCGGAAGACCCCGCGGGGCCGTGGACGGATCCGGTGCCGGTCGACGTACCGGGCATCGACCCCGACCTCGCCTGGGACGACGAGGGAAACTGCTGGTGCGTGTTCTCGTCGGACGGCATCCGCGGGGTGCGCATCGAGCCGAAGACCGGCGAACTGCTGGGCGAGCCAGTGGCGATGTGGTCGGGAAGCGGGCTGCAGTATCCCGAGGGCCCGCACCTGTACCGCGTCGGCGACTGGTGGTACCTGCTGCTGTCGGAAGGCGGCACGGAACGCGGACACGCCCTGTCGGTGGCCCGGGCCCGCACACTGCCGGGGCCCTTCGAACCGCACCCGGCCAATCCCGTGCTGTCCCACCGCAGTACCAACCACCCGGTACAGAACACCGGCCACGGCGATCTGGTGCAGGCGCACGACGGCACATGGTGGATGGTGCTGCTGGGCACCCGGCCCCGCGGTGACACACCGATGTACCACGGTCTGGGCAGGGAGACGTTCCTGGTACCGGTGCGGTGGGAGGACGAATGGCCGCTGCCCGGACCGCTGGAGCTGCGCGCGCCGGCTCCGGCACTGCCGCCGCACCCCTGGCCGCAGGAACCCCACCGGGACGACTTCGACTCCACCACGCTCGCACCCTGCTGGGTGTCGCTCAGACGGCACGAACCGACCGCCGTCCGCCTCGACGAGCGGCCGGGCCACCTGGTGCTGCACGCCCGCGCGGACAGCCTCGACAAGCCCGGCGCGCTGTTCGTGGGGCGGCGCCAGCGCGACCCCGACTGCAGCGCGCGCACGATGGTCGACGTTGGCGAAGGCGGCCGGGGTGGGCTCGCGGTACGGCTGGACGAAGCACACCACTACCAGGTGGAGACGGGCAACGGCACGGTCCGCGCGGTCGCCAGAATCGGCCCGCTGCGCCACACCATCGCCGAACAGACGGTGCCGTCCGGCCCCTTGACCCTGCGGATCGACGTCACCACGACGGATGTGCTGCCACCCACCGTCACGTTCCGCGACACGAGCCCGGAGGCCGCCGTCCCGCCGGGCCTCCGCGTCGGCGGCCCCGATACTCTCCGTCTGGGGTACGAGACGGCCGGCGGCGACTTCGAGATCCTCGCCGAACTCGACGGCCGCTACCTCACCACCGAGGTCGCCGGGGGCTTCACCGGCCGCGTCATCGGCATGTACGCCACACACGGCAGTGCGGCCTTCGACTGGTTCGAGTTGCGAGCCGCCTGACGGGCGCTCCCCCACCGCGGCCCGGCCCCCGCCATCTCGGATCGGGTCGCGGTGGGGACCGCCGGACGGTGCCGGGGTGACCGAGCACGGCCTGGACGACGTGATCGCATTCATCTTGCACGGCTGCGGGCCGGAGTAGAGCCGAGCAGAATGAGCGGGCGGGCCCTCGCGAACAGCAGGCCGCAATCGGTCTCGCGCACCGCCGCCTGAAAGTCTGGAGGGCACTCCTGCGCGACGGTCCGCTCTTCGAGAGCCGTCCACCAACCCGTGCTTGCAGCCCTGGCGCGAGCCGACGACGGCCAGTCACAAGGCGTGCTCCACAACTGCGTTGGGGATCAGTGGCGACAGCGATTGGCTCACGCGGCGCGCCCGACTCGCTATACGATCAACTGTCGACGGTGAAGTGCGATGCCGGGGAGGCGCGGGTGTACGAGCTGGTGCTCCGAGTAGATGCCGGGGCCACGGCGTCCGATGAGCAGGTGGAGCGCCAAGTGCGCAGTCTGTACCGGGACTTGCGAACGCTTGGCCTGTTCCGCGTGGAGCGCAAGGAGGCTCCTGCACCGGCCGGCGCAATGGCCTCCGCGGGGTACGAGATCGGCGCCCTCGTCGTCAGCGGCGCCTTCTCAGCGGCGGCGCTAAAGGCCATGAGCAACGTGCTGGTGGCCTACATCCAGCGCTCGAAGGGCCGTTCCGTGGAGTGGGAGTTCGACGGCAACAAGGGCACGTTCCAGGCGCTGTCCGCGAAGGACCAGAACAAGTTGGTCGATGTCGTGGCCGCGCGGATCGCCGCAGGGGTCGGCACGGACGGCGGTAGCGGGGAGCCGGGAGGCAGTGATGGCGGGGCGCCGGATCGCGCTGCTGATCGCGACTGACGGATACGTCGACCCTGGCCTCAACCAGCTCCGGGCACCGGCGCGCGGCGCCGGCGAGCTGGAGGCCCTGTTGAGGGACGAGGCGGTGGGCCGCTTCGACTTCGTCCGTACGCTCACCAATCGCCCCAAGGAGGAGATCGAGGGCGAGATCGAGGCGCTCCTCAGCAATCGCGCGCCCGACGACCTGATCCTGCTGTATTTCGCCTGTCACGGCGTCAGGAACGACGCCGATCTGCTGTTCTTCGCCACCATGGGCACGGACCTGAGCCGCCCGCACACCACCGCCATCCGTGCGGACCTCATCCACCAGCTCCTGGACGCGTGCGACGCCCGCACCAAGATCGTGCTCCTCGACTGCTGCTACAGCGGCCTGTTCCACCGGGGCGCCCCCATGTCTTCCGCACCGGTCGACGTGGAGGCGGCACTGGTCGGCCGCGGTACCTTCGTGATCACCGCGTCCACCGCGCTCGAGTACGCCTACGAGAGCGGCCAGCTCATCCAGGACAACGCCCGGCCTGTGTCACGCTTCACCGCCGCGGTCAACGAGGGACTCAGCACCGGACTGGCGGATCTCGACCGTGACGGTGTCATCACACCGGATGAGCTGTACACGTATGTGCACGACGCCGTCATCAACCAGAGCGGCCCGGAACAGACGCCCACCAAGTCCGGCCAGTGCGAGGGACATGTCGCCCTCGCGTACGCCGTCCGCACCGATCCGTCCACCGGCTTGTCCTTGCAGGGGACAGGGTCGGACGAGCTGGTACTGGGGACACTGCTCCCGCCCCCGGTCGACACCCCGGATCGGGGCTTCATCTGCGACTCGTGGGAGGGCGCGTCCCGGCTCCTGGTGCCAATCGGCCGGACGACAGCGGGCTCCGGTGGCGAACTCATGTGCCTGGACCTCTCCAGCCGGGACGGAAACGCAGCGGTCGTCGGCAGGCTGGGCAGTGGCAAGACCACGCTGCTGCGTGTCCTCACGATGTCGCTGGCGCTGAGCCACACACCGCATGAGGCGGAGTTCTATCTCCTGGAGGGAGCCGTCAACCGGCTCGGCGTGCTGCGGGCCATGCCGCATGTGAAGAAGGTCGCTGCCGCACACGAGCACGAGGCCGTCGCGGAGGTCCTCACAGCGTTGAAGGACGCCGTCGCCGCCCGACGGGCTCTGTTCCGGGACCTGGACATCGACTCCATCGAGGAGTTTCGCGAGCTGCGGGCGGCGGGACGGCTGCCGCACGACCACGGCAGCGACGTCTTCCTCGTGATCGACGGCTGGCTCGACTTCGACTGGGAGATACCCGAGTTCGCCAAAGAGGTCCACCGGCTCGCCAACACCGGCCTGAACTACGGAGTTCACCTCCTCGTCTCCGCCCGACGGTGGAGCGACTTCGGCACGAGTCTGCTCGGCCTGCTCGGGACCCGTGTGGAACTCGCCCTGGACGACCCGTCGGAGTCCCAGATCGACGCGACTCTCTCCGCGAGGCTCGGGATCGGCTGGGCACTGTCGCGCCGTCAGCGCTTCCGCGCGGCCGTGCCCCACCTGGAGGAGGCCAGCAGTTCCGTGGAGGCCCGGCGGGCCCTGGCCGAGACGACCCAGCGGATGCGGGAACGCTGGCTCGGCGTGCAGCCGGATACGACGCCCCCACCCCGCACCGACGTTCCGTTCACGAAACTACTCGCCATCGGCGACGTCGAGCAGTTCGACGCGGCCCGCACATGGCGGCAGCACCCACAGCAGGAGCGGCTGCGGGTGCCGATCGGGGTCGGCGAGGACGGCCGACCCGTTGTGCTCGACCTCAAGGAGGCAGCACATGGCGGGATGGGGCCGCACGGCCTGTGCATCGGCGCCACCGGCTCCGGCAAGTCGGAACTGCTGCGCACGCTGGTCCTCGGCCTCGCTGTCACACACTCGTCGGAGACGCTCAATTTCGTCCTGGCCGACTTCAAGGGCGGTGCCACCTTCGCCGGCATGTCGGAGCTGCCGCACGTCTCGGCAATCATCACCAATCTCGCCGACGATCTGACCCTTCTGGACCGCATGAGAGAAGCGATCGGCGGCGAACTCCTGCGCCGCCAGGAACTGCTGCGCATGGCGGGCAACTACCCCAACGTCTCCCAGTACGAGAAGGCGCGCACAGCGGGGGCCCCGATCGACCCCCTCCCCTCTCTGCTCATCGTGATCGACGAGTTCTCCGAACTCCTCACCGCCCGACCGGATTTCATTGAGATGCTGGTCCAGATCGGCCGTATCGGCCGTTCGCTCGGCGTCCACCTGCTGCTGGCCTCACAGCGCCTGGAGGAGGGCAAGCTGCGCGGCCTGGACACATACCTCTCGTACCGGATCGGCCTGCGGACCTTTTCCGCCAGCGAGTCCCGGAGGGCCATCGGCGTCCCGGATGCCTACCACCTGCCCCCGGTTCCGGGCTCCGGCTATCTCACGTACGACACCGCCGAGATGACCCGCTTCCGGGCCGCATACGTCTCGGCCCCCTATGCGCCGGAGGAAGCTTCGTCCACCGAGGACGACGACATCTTCGCCGACAGTCTGCTGGACGTGCTGGTCGGACGAATCAGCGGCCAAGGGCCACCCGCGCACCAGGTCTGGCTGCCTCCGCTGGACGTCCCAGCCACCCTCGACGAGCTGCTGCCGGAACTGGCGACCACGCCGGAGCGTGGGCTGCACCCTCCGGCGTACGAGGGGCTCGGCGGACTCCGGGTACCGGCCGGGCTCGTAGACCGCCCCGACCAGCAACGCCGCGATCTGATGTACCTCGATTTCTCGGGCGCGGCCGGGCACGGCCTGGTCGTCGGCGCACCCCAGACGGGCAAGTCGACGCTGCTGCGTACCGTCGTCTGCGCGCTCGCCCTCACCCACACGCCGTCCGAAGTGCAGTGCTACTGCCTGGACTTCGGCGGCGGGAGCATGCAGCAGCTTCAGAACCTGCCGCACGTGGGAGGTGTGAGCTCGCGACTCGACCCGGAACATGTACGACGGACAGTCGCGGAGGTCTCCGGCCTGCTCACCACCCGGGAGGAGTTCTTCCGGACCCACGGGATCGACTCCATGGCCGCGTACCGAAGGGGGCGCTCGGCCGGAAAGTGGCCGGACCAACAGTGGGGAGATGTCTTCCTGGTCATCGACGGCTGGTCGAGCTTCAAGCACGAGCACGAGTACGAGCAGCTGGAAGAAGCCGTTGCCGACCTCGGGGCACGCGGCCTCGGATACGGCGTCCACCTGCTGCTCGCAGCCACCCGCTATGCCGACGTCCGCCCAGCGCTGCGCGACCACTTCGGCACCCAGGTCGAGCTGCGTCTCACCGACCCGATGGACTCGCAGTTCGCACGAAGGGTGGCAGCGGATGTCCCGGTCGGCGCCCCGGGCCGTGGTCTGACCCACGACAAGTTCCACTTCTTGGCGGCCGTACCGCGGGTCGGCGGCGGTCCGAGCACTACCACCGGACTGGCAGAGGCCACGACGGACCTCGTCGGTGCCATCCGTTCGCAGTGGGCGGGGGCAGGCGCCCCGCCTGTGCGTATCCTGCCCACGCAACTTCCCGTGGACGCACTCCCGTCGGACTTCGGCAACTCCAAAGGGGAACTCGCCCTGGGCCTCGACGAGAAGAACCTGCTCGCCTTCGGCGTCGACTTCGACACCGACCCCTATCTGGTCGTCTTCGGGGAGAGCGAGTCCGGAAAGACGTCGCTGCTGCGGCTGCTCGCCCAGCGGATCAGTAAGCGGTACACGCCTCAGGAAGCGCAGCTGGTCGTTGTCGACTACCGGCGTTCGCTGGTGGGCGAGCTGCCCTCGGAGTACGTGACGAAGTATGTCCGCAACGGCCTGGACCTGCAGTCCCACATCGAGGGCCTGGTCGATTTCCTGGAGAAGCGAATGCCTCCATCGGACGTCACTGCGGAGCAGCTGCGCCACCGGAGCTGGTACAAGGGGCCCGACGTCTTCCTCCTCGTGGACGACTACGACCTCGTTGCGACCGCCTCGGGCAACCCCCTCCGCCCGCTCCTGGACTACCTGCCGTTCGCGCGGGACATCGGGCTGCGCATGGTGCTGTGCCGCAATTCGGCGGGGGCGGCGCGGTCGATGTATGAACCGGTCATGCAGTACCTGCGGGAGCAGGGCGCGCACGGGCTCACGCTCTCGGGCGACAAGTCCGAGGGCGCGCTGATCGGCTCGGTGATTCCGTCTCGCCAGCCACCCGGCCGCGCAACGCTCACCGGCCGACGTATCAAGCCCCTGCAGGTCCAGCTGGCCTATCAGCCTCCCCCCGTCGACCGATAGGGGCGCAGGGTGCATTCCACCACTGCCACGGAGGAACCGGCAAAACCGCCCCGGCCCGCCCCGTCAGACAATCAAGACCGCAGACTCCCGCCCGCAACCTGCACGAACACGCCCATGCAGCGTCACACCAACCCCTCCGACCAGCACGTTCGAAGATGGCGAAGGCTCCATGAGTTCATCAAGGCGGCAGCATCCACGGTGTAACCGGCGATGAGCTGCGTCCCGTTACAGCTCGCCCGCCGCCCCACGGCTGTGAACTGCGCCTGGGCGTCACCGCCGGACGCCATCACGTCCAGGCCGCGGTCGTGCAGCAGCTGGGCGGACGCAGGTGTGACAGCACCAAACTTCGCCGTCGTCTGCAGTCAGGTCGGAGGTTGATCTCAGTGGGTTGGGCGCTGCGGAGTGCTGGCCACCCCGGCCTCCCGGCCGCTGAGCGCGGCGTCCAGCGTCTCCTGGGCCGTACGCATCGCCTCGGCGTACTTCGGCTCGGACATTCGCTGCCAGGCAAGGTCCGGCGCGATGTGCTCGACCCGGCTCATCACCCACCAAATGTTGCCGAACGGGTCCCGCACCCTGCCGCCGCGATCCCCCCACGCACTGTCGGCAGCCTCTGTGATCACCTGAGCCCCGTGCGCAACAGCAGCAGCCATGGCGGCGTCCGCGTCCGGGACATAGACCCGCAACAGCGAGGGCATCACCGGCCAGTCGGGCCGTCGGTCGAACGCCAGCACGACCGTGTCGCCGACTCGGATCTCACCATGACCGATGGTGCCGTCCTCGACCGGCACCCGCGCAATCTCTTCGCCGTCGAACGCGACAGTGATGAAGTCGAGCAGTGCGCCGGTGTCATCGGTGACCACCCACGGTGCAACGCTGGTGTAGCCCTCGGGTGCAGTCTGACTCATCGGTGTCGTCCCCTCCTGTGGTTCTTCGTGACGTGACGACACTAGGGATCAACTAGGACAGTTCTGTTCCTAGATGATCCCGGAGTCAGCACGACCCTCGTAGCGCCCTGGAAAAAGGGCTCCCTACCTTGTTCTGCGGGATGTGGTGGGACCTGGCAGGCGATCCAGACCCTCGACGGGAGAGGACTACTGAGGCACGGCAGTACATCCCACTGCCCACTTCACGAAAGCCATCCGGCATCCAAGTCGAGACGCGGATCGTCAAGTCCTGACACCGAGGCCCCACTCACTCTTGCGGCCAAACGGCGGGGTGGGCCTTCCGCATATCTCAGGCCGACCGGCGGGAGGCGTCACGCAGGGCGACGTCGCCGGCTGAGTGCAGCTCCGCCGTGCCGCGACCGCTGCGGGCTGGGCCACAGCACTTGCGTCTACAGTCGTGTAGTCCGTCTACAGCATGTAGACATAGGGCGTTCGCGAGAGCGAGCCCTGTGCCGCAGCATGTAGACATAGGGGGTGTTCGCGATAGCGAGCCCTGTGCCACGCCACGCCGTGGCCTGCCGCCCCCGCCCCCGCGTGCGCGCCGCCGCAGCCGCTGCCGCCCGCCCCTCCCATCCATTTACGAGGTCATCAGGGGAAACGGTCATGGAAGAAGGCGTACCGGACGTCTCCGTCATCGTCATCGTCTACAACGACGCCGCACGTCTGCCGACGGCTGTCGCCTCGGTGCTGAGACAGTCGCACCGCAACGTCGAAGTCGTGATCGTCGACGACCACAGCGACGACGGATCCTTCCAGGCCGCTCGCCTGTTGGCCGCGAAGAACCCCCGGCGGGTGACGGCTCACCGTCTCCCGTGCAACAGCGGCGGCTGTGGCGCTCCCCGGAACAAGGGCATCGAAAAGGCCCGCGGACGCTACGTGATGTTCCTCGACAGCGATGACGCACTGCAGCGCGACGCCTGCCGGAACATGGTCGAAGCCGCAGACACGACCAAGGCCGACCTTGTCTCCGGACTGTGCGTGCGTGTCCACGTCGGCTCACGCAACCGCAAGGAGGACGAGTGGTACCCGTGGCTCTACCGCTCCACTCGGACCTTCGAGTCGATACGTGAGGTCCCGGATCTGCTGGCCTTCGACACCCTGTCGACCAACAAGTGCTATCGCCGCGCGTTCCTGGCCGAGGCGGACCTGACGTTCCCCGTCGGGATCCACTACGAGGACCTGCTGTTCTCCGCCCAGGCGTACACGGCAGCGCGCCGCATCACGCTCATCCCCAACCGCGTTTACTTCTGGAACGTCCACGACAACGCCCCGGTGAGGTCGATCAGCAACCGGCGCCACGAGATCGCCAACTTCGCCCACCGTATGGAGATCCACCAGCGGGTCGACCGGCTCCTGTACGAGCAGGGCCTGGACGAGGTGCGGTTGCACAAGGACATCAAGTTCCTCAAACACGACCTCGCCCTCCACCTGCGGGACCTTCCGCTGCTGGACGACACCTACCGCCGGGAGTTCGAGCGGCTGAGTGGGGGATACCTCGCCGGGCTGCAACCCCGTGCCTACGAGGAGGCAGAGCCGATCCAGGCCATCTGTGCCTACCTGTTGGCCCGGGGTGACTGGACGAACCTCCTGCCGGCGGCGGACACCCTCACCAACCGCAAGAAGCTCTCCTCCCCCCTCGCCGAGCACCAGGGACGCATCTACTGGTGCTCCGACCACCTGGACGACCCCCTGGGCCGGAAGATCCTCGACGTCACGGACGCGGGCTGGCACACCCGCCCACTCGGCAACCTCATCCTGCGCAACCGGCTCACCCGCTACACGGACGACGGCCACGGCACCGTCAGCCTGGCGGGCACCGTGATCAATCCCCTCGGACGCTTCGCACCCGGCAGCCGGATCAGCGGTCACCTCGAACTGCGAGCCCGGCGGCGGAGCCTGCAGACCTTCCGCGTCCCCCTGGACACAGTGCGGCACCGCGAGGACGGGGTCGAATGGGAGGTGACGGCAGGACTGTCCGGCACACTGCGTCCGCTCGGCGTCATCGACGCCGTATGGGACGCCCTGGTCGTCCTGGACATCGACGGGACCACCGTGCGCACCCGACTCTCGGTCACCGGCCAGGACCTCGAGAGCGCCCGCGCGCTGCGGGTCAGGCCGCGGCTGACAAGGCTGGTGGCCGATCGCCTCACTCCAGAGGTGTCCAGCCGCGGGCACCTGAGCTTCGTCCTGCGCGCCCACGGGCCATCTGCACGGCGTGTGACGGGGCTGCTGGAAGCGGGGCTGGCCAGTCGCGGGGGAACCCTCGCCAAGAGCGCCGTCCGCCGCGCGCGAAGGATCAAGAAGCGGGCAAACTCCGAGCCCACCAAAATCCGGGTGTACCAGCAGGTCTTCAGCAGGCTTCCGATCCGCAAGGGCCTGGTGGTCTTCGAGAGCCATCTCGGGAAGCAGTACAGCGACAGCCCCAGGGCCCTCTACGAGGAGATGCGCCGGCGAGGCCTTGTGTTCCACGCCGTCTGGTCACACGCCGCTCCACAGCCGACGGGGTTCCCGCAGGACGCCACGCTGGTGCGTCGATGGAGTTGGCGGCACTTGCGGGCGCTGGCCCAGGCGGAGTTCTGGATCGACAACCAGGGCATGCCGCTCAAGCTCACCAAGCGTCCCGGCACCACCTACATCCAGACCTGGCACGGTTCCGCCCTCAAGCGCATGGGCTTCGACGAGCCCGCGCACAAGGCCCGTGGCCGGGCGGAGCGGGCGGCGTACCAGAAGGCGCTGGACCGCTTCGACCACTTTCTCGTCCGCTCCGAGCACGATGTGCGGACTCTCGCCAAGGCCTTCCGGCTCCGCGACGAGGTGCTGCTGCGCAGTGGGTACCCCCGCAACGACGCCCTCGTCACCGCTCGCCGGCGCGAACAGGAGACCGGCTCCGGTGAGCGGGGTGCGCTCGCGACGGAACTCGGCCTCCCGGGTGACCGGACCGTCATCCTCTACGCACCGACGTTCCGCGCGGACGAAGCGGGCCGGGTCCAGCCCCTGGAACTCCTCTTCGACGTGGAGGAGTTCGCCGCGCGCTTCGGTGACCGCGTCACCCTGCTGATCCGCTCCCACTACCTGAACCAGGTCGTTCTGCCACCGTCCGTCCAGGGCGCGGTCGTCGACGTCACCGATCACCACGACATCACCCCGCTGCTGCTGGCGGCCGACGCCCTGATCACGGACTTCTCCTCCGTCATGTTCGACTACGCGCTGCTGGACCGGCCCATGCTCTTCTACACGCCCGACTACGACCACTACGTGGGCCCCGGTCGCGGCACCTACTTCGACCTGCGCGCGCAGGCACCGGGCCCGGTGGTCACCACGCGGGAAGCACTCTTCGACGCCGTCGACGACCTGAAGGCGAACGCCCACGACTTCGCCGCCGCCCGGACCGCCTTCGTCGAGGCCTACGGCGAGGGGGACCAGGGCAACGCCGCGCGCACCGTCGTCGACACCTTCTTCGCCCCGGGAGGCATCCAGTGACCACGACCACCGGCGACGCCGCACAGGACCTCCGCGGCCCCGGCCCCGCCACCACCCGGGACGTCTTCTTCGTGTCCAACAGCATCGACGAGCTCGGTGGGGTGACCACCTGGTCCCACCAGATGGCGCGGCTCCTGCTGGCCCGCGGCCACCGTGTCCACATGGTCGGCATCACCGCCTCCGACGTACCGCAGGACCTGGGCGGGACACTCCCCTACCCCACCACGACCCTCTATGACACCCCGCCGCCCGAGCCCGCCCCGAGCCGTGGCCTGCGCGGCCGGCTCGACCCCGTGGCACGGCGCCGCAACCGCCTGCGGACGGCGGGCATGCGCGAGCGGGCGGCCGAACTCACCAGGCTCTTCGCCTCGGCCCGGCCCGGGGCCGTCGTCATCGTCACCCAGGTGTGGGCGATGGCGTGGGTCGCGCTCGCCCGCACCCGCGGGCTGACCGTCATCGGGATGAGCCACGAGTCCTACCTCTACTCCCGCTCCACCTCGCGTTTCGCCCGCGTCAAACGGCACTACGCGGACGTCGACCGGATGCTCGTCCTGACCCGCGAGGACGCCGACCTGTGGATCCGGGAGGGGATGAACAACGTCGGCTTCATGCCCAACCCGCTGCCGTTCCTGCCGTCGGCCCCCTCTCCCCGCACCCGGCCGGTCGTGCTGTCGGTGGGGCGACTCACGGACCAGAAGGGAATCGACATGCTTCTGGACGCCTGGGCCGAGGTCGCCCCGCACCACCCGGAATGGACCCTCGAAATCCACGGGGACGGCGAGGACGAGGAGGCCCTCAAGACCCAGTCCTGTGAGGCCGGCCTCGACGGCAGCGTGCAGTGGTGCGGCCGCACGGCCGACGTGCAGGGCGCCCTCAACGGCGGTTCGATTTTCGTCCAGTCCTCCCGTGGTGAGGGGTTCCCGCTGGCGTTGATGGAGGCCATGGCAGCTGGCCTCCCCAGCGTCGCCTTCGACTGCGCGCCCGGGGTACGGGAGATCGTCAGTGACGGCCGGGACGGCCTTCTGGCCCCCCTCGGCAGCACGAGGGAACTGGCCGCGCACCTGCGCACCCTGATCTCCGACTCGGCCCTGCGCGACCGGATGGGCGACGCGGCACGCGAAAACGTCCGTCGCTTCAGCACCGACCGAGTGGTTCGCAGGTGGGAGGAGCTCTTCGCCTTCCTCGACCAGCGCTGACCGCCGACCCGCCCGGCGCTATTGGTCTCCGGACCGCAGAGGGAGGCGGGGTTCGCAACTGCTGCGCCAGCACCTCATTTTGGCGAACATGGGCACGATTGAGTGAACGGTGTAACGATCGATGGGTATGCCTGGCGGGGTGTGCGTAATGTTCTCGGTGCGATCTGGGACGCCGGGTGTGGCGTCAGCGGTCGGGGCCCCCGTGTCACCAGCGAGATGGTTCGGGGCCTCCCCGTCGCCTCTGGCCACACCCATATGGCCAGATCGTAGGGATGCCGCCCACTTGGGACGGACCGCATACGGGATATGCGTCGCCGACCAGGATGCGAAAGCGGAGGACCAGTGCGCCCAAAACCGTTCGGGGCACGCCAGTGATCCAGGACTCACTCCTGCTCACTGCCCAGGAACAGTTGAGCCTGAAGCTGTTCCCGATGACGCACCAGGTGGAGCGCGTGGCGGTCCCTGAACCGGCCGCAAGGAGCGCCTGACCTGCAGGTTCGGGTGGTGTGCGGTGTGGGCGTTACGGGCGATATCTCGACGCTGAAATGACGTCAGATCCTTTGCAGCGCGGTGCATGCCCCGGTGTGTGGGGCCGGGGGCCAGTGTGAGCAGATCGCCGGGCCCGGAGCCCAGCGGCGGAGCATGCCGGGCCTGGGCGTCATCCTCGGCGCCGAGTTCCTGGCCGCGACCGGCGGTGACATGACCGCCTTCGGCACCGCAGACCGCCTCGCCGGCTTCGGCGGCGTCGCACCCGTGCCCCGCGACTCCGGCAAGATCAACGGCAATCTCCGCCGGCCAGGCGCTACAACCGCCGCCTCCAACGAGTCTTCTACATCTCCGTGTTGTTCAGCATCCGCCATTGCGATGAGTCCCGCCGGTTTTACGAACGCAAGCGAGCCGAAGGCAAGCGCCACATCCAGGCCGTCCTCGCTCTGGCCCGCCGCCGCGTCAACGTCTCTGGGCCCTCGTCCGCGACGGACGGACCTAAGAACTCGTGCCATCCACCGCTCTCGCGGCTTGACAGACCGCATCAGGAATCAGTGCATCGTCGGCGGCGACAACACAGCAGCTTTCGGAAGTCTGACAGGCCGCTCCCCAGCCGACGCGCATGCGGCGGTACTCACATGGCCTGGCCGGATCCATATTCCCATGGGAGAGACACGCCGCCGCCAGGCGGAATACGGAGATCACTTCGCGTGGTTTGGTACGACGGACATCAAACTTAAGTTCAGTCGACGGGCGTCACGCTTCAGTCGGCCTTATGGCGGGAGATGGGCCCATGGGGTTCAGCGGCAACAGCACGCAGGCGCAGGCAATCGGCCGGTACGGCCTGTGGAACACCGGGTTGCGCGACCCTGATCCCTCCGGCGCGGCCGAACGCGCCGAAACTGCGGCGGAATTGGAGGAGCTCGGCTACGGCGCCCTCTGGCTCGGCGGCAGCAGCGGTGTGGAGCACGCGGCCCCGCTGATCGCAGCCACCCGGTCGATCACCGTTGCAACCGGCATCCTCAGCATCTGGCAGCACGAAGCGCAGGACACCGCCGAACGATGGGCCGCCCTCGAGGACGCCCACCCGGGCCGCTTCCTGCTGGGGCTGGGCGTCAGCCACGCGAAGCTCACCGAACAGTACAAGCGCCCGTACGCGGCCATGACCGGCTACCTCGACGCGCTGGACGCCGCCGGAGTCCCGGCCGACCGCCGGGTGCTCGCCGCGCTCGGCCCGAGAATGCTGGAGCTCTCCCGCGACCGCGCCGCGGGCGCCCACCCGTACCTGGTCACCCCCGAGCACACGGCGCAGGCCCGAGAGACGCTCGGTGAGGGGCCCTTGCTGGCCCCCGAGTTCACCGTGATCCTGGAAGCCGACCCGGACCGCGCGCGGGCTGCCGCCCGTGAGTTGCTGGCCTTCTACCTGGAGCTACCCAACTACACCAACAGCTGGCTCCGGCTCGGCTTCGCCGAGGACGACCTGGCCGACGGTGGCAGCGACCGACTGGTCGACGCGCTGTTCGGCTGGGGCGACGAGCAACGGGTGCGCGAGCGGATCGACGCCTTCCTTGACGCAGGCGCCGACCACGTCGCCGTACAACTGCTGGCCACGGGTGAGGACCGGGCCGGTCTGCCCCGGGAGGAGTGGCGGCGGCTGGCGGCGGCGCTGGACCTCTGAAAAGTGCTTAGCCTTCGCTGAAGGGGCATTTGAGACCAGCAGGCCGTGCCTGGCCGATATCCGGAAGCGTCCGCCCCAGGCGTGCGAGCGGGGACAAAGCCATCAGCACGGGGGACAGCATCATGCCGCCGGCCGTCACCAGGAGGCTGGTACGCAACCCCCACTCCCCCGCGAGAAGGCCTCCGAGCAGCGAGCCGAGCGGGGTCAGGCCCATGCCGACAAACGTGATCGTCGCGGCGACGCGGCCTTGCATCCGGTCCGGGGTGACGGCCTGCCGGACGGCCATGACCGTGACGTTCACCAATTGACCGAAGGTCCCGAACACGAAGTTGACCGCCACGAGCGCGGGGATCATCAGCGCAGAAGGGCCGTGAAGCGCGGGTACGCAGAGCAGCACGCCGTCGCCGAGTGCCGCCGCGGACACGAGTACCACGCCGTAACCGAACCGGCTGGGGAGACGGGCAGCAAGCAGCGAGCCCAGAAGTGCGCCCGGCCCCGTCGCCGCGAGCGCCAACCCGACGGCGGTGCCCGTCAGGTGCAGTTCCCGCGGCAGAAAAAGCAGATAGACGGTCATCATGGCAGCGAAGGAGAACTGGAAGGCGGCCGAGGCGAGGCCCACGGTCCGCAGCAAGGTGTGGCCGACGACAAAACGGAGGCCCTCATGGATCCGTCGCCAGACCCGAAGGGGACGTTTCGAGCGCTCCGGGATCGATTCGCGGCGACGGATCCGCCGGATCGACAGGAACGACAGCGCGAAGAACAGCGCGCTGGAGGCGGCGGCGATCGGCGCCGACAGCAGGGACACCAACGCGCCGCCGAGGGCGGGGCCGCCGATCTGGGCCGCTGACCGACTGCCTTCGAGCGCGCTGTTGCCCTGCACCAGCTGATCGCGTCTCACCAGCCGTACGAGAGACGCCTGGTAGGCCACATCGAAGAAAACGGACAGGGACCCGACGGCGAAGGCCGCCAGAAGCAGTGCCGGCAGGCCGAGCCCACCGAGGAGACCGGCCACGACAGCTCCGCCCAGCGCCAGGGCCCTGCCGAGGTCCGCCAGCACCATGACCGTACGGGTCTGCCACCTGTCCACCCATGCGCCGACGAAGAGTGAGAGCAACAGAATCGGTGCCTGCCCCGCCGCGCGGAGGAAGCCCAGTTGGTCGGCGTCGGCGTCGAGCGTCAGCACGGCGATCAGCGGCAGGACCACCAGGCTCCCGTGCTCGCCGAGTTGGGAGGCCGTCTGGCCCACCCAGAGCTTGCGGAAGTCACCGTCCCGCCACAGGCTTGGCAAATCGGTTCGACCGAAATCAGATACAGCGGAGGACGCGGACGGCACAGAGACCCCTTGGGTTGCCGAAGACGGGACCCCGCCACCCGGCGCACGACAGGTGCACCGACGGTTCAGGCGGGGGAGGCTCGCCGTGCCGCGTATCAAGGGCAGCACGCGATGACTGGCCGATCACGGCCTACGACGTCAACGCGCGCTCGGACGACCGGGCATGTCTCAGCTCCTCGTGGGGGTCACTCGCCGCCTGAACAGTAGCCCCCGGCGGCCCCACGCGAAAGGCGATTTGAGGCCTGCGACAGACCGTCAGGCCCCAGTCCGGCGAGCCGCGACGGGCTCATCCTCTCGCCCGACCAAGCAGGCTGAACCGGCCGTCTCGACCTCGAGTACACATTCCGCATGACCATCCTGGCTTGCACCAGTGGAGGCCGGAGCTGCGCGGGCTGCCCCCTGCCACTGACCGCGGATGATGTTCCGAAAGTTTCGAAAATCGTCCGAGCAATCTTACGAAACCGTACGGCTGCACCGGTCGCTTCTAGGCACCCCTCCGGACTCATGGAACCGCCATTGGAAACTCCATAGGCAACATTCGAAATGTTTCGCCATACAGTCCAGGTCGCGGCTCGTATGTTTCGGTGAACTTTCGGAAACAAGAGTCATTGACTGTCCACCGACACCCGCCCATACTCTCCAGCGATCGGAAACTTTCCCGTAACGCAGACAACGTCCTTACGGTCCCGCCGGGCATGCTCGAGGACCGGAAAGCAGAGGTTGCAGTGATGGTGAAAACCGCGCACATCCGCACCTCCCTCGCCGTCGGCAAGGCCGGGGTGCTGTCGCATCGACGGGTCTGAAGCAGCTCCGATCCGGGTCACCGACCCATCCACTGCTGCGTGGCCCGACGACGAACATGCGGTCGCCATCACGTCGGCTCCCCCACTGTGGCTCGCTCACTGCAGCCACCTTCACCGCACCGGGTCGCATCACGCTGCCCGGCGTTCCCGCCCACCCTCACCAGGAGGAATCACGGACATGAACGCTCCCGCCCATCCGAAGAGCCATACGCGCGGCCGCATCAGACTGCTCATCGGCGGCCTCAGCACCTTCCTGCTGTTCGTGGCCGCGCTGGCCATGCCCAGCACCGCCAGCGCCATATCCTCGAACGAGACCGGCACCAACAACGGGTACTACTACTCGTTCTGGACCGACGGCGGTGGGTCGGTCAACATGAACCTGGGTTCCGGCGGCAACTACAGCACCTCGTGGAGCAACAGCGGGAACTTCGTCGCCGGCAAGGGCTGGAGCACCGGCGGACGCAGGGCAGTGAACTACTCGGGAAGCTTCAACCCGTCCGGCAACGCCTACTTGGCACTCTACGGGTGGACGACGAACCCGCTCGTGGAGTACTACATCGTCGACAACTGGGGCACCTACAGACCCGAGGGCACGTACAAGGGCACCGTCACCAGCGACGGCGGCACGTACGACATCTACGAGACGACGCGCACCAACGCCCCCTCGATCGAGGGCACCAGAACATTCAAGCAGTACTGGAGTGTCCGGCAGTCCAAGAAGACCGGTGGAACCATCACCACCGGCAATCACTTCGACGCGTGGGCCGGCAAGGGTATGAGCCTGGGCAGTTTCAACTACATGATCCTGGCCACCGAGGGCTACCAGAGCAGCGGCAACTCCAACATCACGGTGGGTGACAGTGGTTCCTCCGGAGGTGGATCCGGCGGCGGGTCCGGCGGCGGGTCCGGCGGGGGCTGCACCGCGACGCTCTCCGCAGGCGACAAATACGGCGACCGCTACAATCTGAACGTCGCAGTCTCCGGTTCCAGCAACTGGACCGTGACCATGAAGGTCCCCTCCCCGGAAAAGGTCCTCTCGACCTGGAACATCAGCGCCAGCTACCCCGACAGCCAAACACTCGTCGCCAAGCCCAACGGCAGCGGCAACAACTGGGGCACCACGATCCAGACCAACGGCACCTGGACCTGGCCAACAGTCACCTGCAGCGCCAGCTGACCCACCAACACCCGAGGACACCGCACCTGTGGCGCGGCGGCCCACAGCCGCCGCGCCGCACCACTTCCTCGGGCTGACGGCCGATCCGGTCGGCGGGCGCAGCACGTTGGCCCGGGACGTACGTCTACCCGGCGCCCCTCACGGGCCTCGCGATGGTCCCCGTATTCGCCGAACAGTTCAACAACGACCTGCTCGACTTCGCACGCAACTGAGCCGTCAGTCGTCAGTTCCACGGATCGAGGTGGAATTGACGACTGACGAATGCGGCGATGCGGCTGCTACGGCGGAGCTTCCGCAGGAGCCACCAGCCCTTCAGCGTGGCCGTGGCCTGCTCGTCGACTCGATCTTGAGTATCTCGTGTGATCCGGGTGGTCACGCTGTGAGAACGCAGTGATCGATGTCGTGCGTCCCGGTGGCTGCCTACGTGCTGCGACAGCGCGCTGGACGGCCGCCGGTCAGGCCCTGAGCTGCGGGTAGAGGTCGGTGATGTCGCCGGACAGGGCGGCCTTGGCCTGACGGGAGGTCTCGTCGGCGAGCACCTCGAACGCGCCCTTCTCGATCCCGTCCAGCGCCTCCTTGGCGATGTCCGCCGGCTTCGACTTGGGCTGGGTCACCGCCGCGGTCATGTCGGTGTCGACGTATCCCATGTGCAGGCCCGTCACGCCGATGCCGCGGTCCAGCAGTTCAAGCCGGATGGCGTTGGTCTGCAGCCAGAACGCGGCCTTGGTGGCGGAGTACGCGCCATGCAAAGCGACCCAGGAGAGTGCCGAGTGCGCGTTCAGGATGTGACCGCCGCCGTTGCGCTCGATCACCGGGACGAAGGCCCGGGTCACATTCAGCGGGCCGAAGAAGTTGGTCTCGAAGACGTTCCTGATGTCCTCGATCGGTGCGTCCAGGTAGGTGTCCGGTGAGCTGCCGCCGGCGTTGTTGATCAGCACGGTGACATCGGGCGCGGCCGCCACCAGCGCCTCGATCGAGGCCCGGTCGGTGACCTCCAGAGCCAGCGGAACGACGCGGGTGTCGGTGCTCGGCTGCGGGTTCCGCGCGGTGGCGTAGACCTTCTTCGCACCGCGGGCGAGCAGCTCGTCCACGATGGCCTTGCCGATACCGCGGTTGCCGCCGGTGACGAGTACGACGGCGCCTTCGAGAGTGGTCACTTTGACTCCAGACAAAGATGGAAACCGATCTGTTTCCACTAAGGTAAACCGATCTGTTTCCGACTGCAAGCCCAGCCGGTACCCTCAATGACATGACGACCTCGGCGACGCCCCGCGAGCGACTGCTCGAAGCGGCGGGCGAACTCTTCTACCGCGACGGCATGAACATCGGCGTGGACGCGCTGTGCAAGGCCGCCGGCGTCTCGAAGAAGTCGATGTACCAGTTGTTCCGGTCCAAGGACGAGGTGATCGCGGAGAGCCTCGCCAGCCGCGGCCCGACGTACGAGGCCGCCCTGCTCCCGGGCCCGGAC
This sequence comes from Streptomyces sp. NBC_00353, assembly GCF_036108815.1. Lineage (NCBI taxonomy): Bacteria > Bacillati > Actinomycetota > Actinomycetes > Kitasatosporales > Streptomycetaceae > Streptomyces > Streptomyces sp. NBC_00353. Next base: position 1,102,856 of record NZ_CP107985.1, read on the forward strand.
GACGGGCGGTCGCCGCGCGAGCGCATTCTGACCGTGTTCGAACGGCAGGATCAGATGACTACCGAGGGCAACTTCCTTGGCTGCCCGTTCGTGAGTGCAGCGGTGGAGCTGAAGGACCCCGGGCATCCGGGCAGTGTGGTCGCGCGCCATTTCAAGCAGCACCTGACCGACTTCTTCCGGGCCGAGCTCGTCGCCGCCGAGGCTGAGGATCCGGAGAGCCTGGCCGTGCAGTTGACGATCGTCTTCGACGGCGCGAGCGCCCGGGTGGTCGTACAGTCCCAGGCGCTCGCCGGCATCGGCGTGATCACGGCAGCGGCGTTGCTGGATGCTGCCGGCGTCAAGCAGACGGTACCGGCGGGCCAGGCCCGCTAGGGGAGGTCTCTTCGATCACGATCGACACCGGATGAGGCGCGGGGCGGTTGCGGTGCCGAGTGGACGTATCGGCGCTTGTCACACCGAGTGGCCTCGGCTCCTGGTCAGCTGGTCGACCATGCCCGGCCGGCTATCGGACAGCCGAGCGCTCCTGAGGGCTGCAGGGCGGACGCGCCTGCACCGACCGCGACCACGGCGAAGATCGGACGAGCAGGCGCGGAAACCATGGAGGCCCCGCTTTCGTGCGGGGCGCGAACGCCGAGCCGGGAAAGGGCGGAACGGGCCGGCTCTTTGCCCGGCTCGGCGCCTCCGCCTCCTCAGCGGACGCGGGTGATGGTCTTGTGCTCGACGTATCCGGTCAGGCCGACCTTGCCGTACTCGCGGCCGATGCCGCTGGCCTTGTAGCCGCCGAACGGTCCGTCAAAGCTCATCGGGGAACCGTTGATGGTGAGGGTGCCGGTACGCACTCGCCGAGCGATCTCCAGCGCTCGGTCGGGGTCGGCGGACCACACGCCGCCGGACAGGCCGTACTCGGAGTCGTTGGCTATCCGGACCGCGTCGTCCTCGTCGTCGTAGGCGATGACGGCGAGCACCGGGCCGAAGATCTCCTCCTGGGCTATGCGCATCCTGTTGTCGACGTCGGCGAACAGGGTCGGGGTGACGTAGTTGCCGCTTTCAAGCCCCGCGGGGATCTGCGTGCCGCCGGTGACCAGTCGGGCGCCCTCCTCGATGCCCACCTGGATGTAGGAGATCACCCGCTCCTGCTGATCCGGGCGGATCATGGGGCCGACGAAGGTGTCGGGGTCGGCCGGGTTGCCGACCTTCAGCGACTCCACGAGTTCCTTGAGCGCGGCGACGACCTCCTCGTAGCGGCTGCGCGGCGCGAGGATGCGTGTCTGGAGGATGCACGCCTCGCCGTTGTTGCCCAGCGAGCCGAACTTCAGCCCCTGGACGACCTTGCCGAGGTCGGCGTCCTCCAGGATGATCGCGGCGGACTTGCCGCCGAGTTCGAGACTGACCCGCTTCAGCTGCTCGCCGGCGATCGAGGCGATCCGGCGGCCGGCCCGGGTGGAACCGGTGAACGCGATCTTGTCCACATCACGGTGCGACACCAGGTACTCACTGGTCTCGCGGTCGGCGGGCAGGATGCTGAGCACCCCTTCGGGAAGGCCGGCCTCGGCAAACAGCTCGGCAAGCATCATCATGCTCAGCGAGTTCTCCGGCGAGGTCTTCAGTACGACGGTGTTGCCGGCCAGCAGCGCCGGGGTCAGTTTCGCCATCGCCGCCGAGAAGGGCGAGTTCCACGGGATCACCGCGGCGACCACGCCGATCGCCTCGCGGCGCACGATGGTGTCGTACGGAGCTGCAGGGTCGGAAGGATCGACGATCTCCTCCCAGCCGAACTCCTCGGCGGCCTTGAGATAGGAGTTGATCTGCCGGGTCAGGAACGGCTGGCCCATCTTGGTGAACCAGCCGGCCGAGCCGTTCTCCGCGGAGATCATCGCGGCGATCTCGTCAGCTCGCGCCTCACGCAGCGCGTTGAGACGACGGATGATCTCCTGCCGCTCCTTGGGATCCGTCCGCGGCCACGGTCCGTTGTCGAACGCCGCACGGGCCGCGGCCACGGCCCGGTCGATGTCCTGCGGAGCGGCCTGTGCGACACGGCCCAGAACGGACTGGTCGTGCGGAGAAAGGATCTCCAGCAGGTCAGTGGAACTGGGGGCGGTCCAGGCGCCGCCGATGTAGAGCTTGTCGTACACGATCATCTTGGTTCGCTCTCTTCTTTCCGATTCGCGTGGCGCCGCACAGAGGGACGGCGCCTCGCAAGCGATGTTGTTCACAGGTGGAGCCGTGGACCCGAAACGAGGTGGTTCGGGGCCGGCCCGTGCGACGAAGTGGCCAGGGCCGGTTCCTCTTCGGGCCATTCCGGTGAGCGGGTCACATCCGGCCGGTTGCCCGGCTGTTCCGCTCGGCCGTGTCAGCTGCTGATCGTCTTGAACTCGACGTACTGGCCCAGTCCGACGAGCCCGAATTCACGGCCGATACCGCTGGCCTTGTAGCCGCCGAACGGCCCGTCGAACGCCGCGTGGGCGCCGTTGACGGAGAACGTTCCGGTGCGGATACGGCGGGCGACCTCCATTCCGTTCTCGGTGTCGGCGCTCCACACGCCGCCGCCGAGGCCGTACGGGGAGTCGTTGGCGATCCGCACGGCGTCCTCCTCGTCCTCGAACGGGATGACGACGAGAACGGGGCCGAAGATCTCCTCCTGGGCGATGCGCATGCTGTTGTCGACATCGGCGAACAGCGTGGGGCGCACGTAGAAGCCACCCTCCAGCCCCTGGGGCACGTCGGATCCGCCTACGACGAGACGCGCACCCTCCTTGATCCCCAGGTCGATGTAGTTCCGCACGCGCTGCTGCTGGTCGGCGCGGACCATGGGACCGATGAAGGTGGCAGGGTCGGAGGGGTCCCCCACCGTGAGGCCCTCGATCATCGTTGCCAGCGCAGCAACGATCTCCTCGTAGCGGCTGCGGGGCGCGAGGATGCGGGTGTGGGCGACGCAGCTCTCGCCGTTGTTCGCCAGAGACGCAGTCTTCAGCCCCTCGGTCACGGCAGCGAGGTCGGCGTCCTCGAGGATGATCGCGGCGGACTTGCCGCCCAGCTCCAAGCTCACCCGCTTGAGCTGCTCGCCCGCTATCGCCGCGATACGGCGGCCCGCCGTCGTTGAACCGGTGAAGGCGATCTTGTCCACGCTCGGGTGCGAGACCAGGTACTCGCTGACCTCCCGGCCGGCGGGCAGGATGCTGAGGACGCCCTCCGGCAGACCGGCCTCGGCAAAGATGTCGCCGAGCACCAGGGCATCGAGCGCGGTCTCCGGCGCGGCCTTGAGGATGACGGTGCAGCCCGCGAGGAGGGCGGGGACGATCTTCGCCAGAGCCGACTGATGGGGTGCATTCCATGGGATGACCGCGGCGATCACCCCGACCGGCTCACGGCGGATCGTCGTGCCGGATTCCAGGCGCTCCTCCCAGCCGAAGGATTCCGAGGCCCGCAGGTAGGAGGCGGTCTGCTCGGCGATCCCACCGTTGTGCAGCAATCCGGTGAACCACAGCGGGGTGCCGTTCTCGGAGGTGACCAGGGCCGCGAGTTCCTGCCCGCGGGCCGTGTGCAGCTCGTTGAACCGAGCGAGGACGGCGCGCCGCTCGCTCGGCGTCGTCCGTGGCCAGGGCCCGTGGTCGAAGGCCTGCCGCGCGGCCTCGACCGCCCGGTCGACGTCCGCCTCGGATGCGCCTGGGACCCGGCCCACCAGTGACTGATCGTGCGGGGAGCGCACCTCGATCGTCTCGGAGCCCGCGGGTGCGGTCCAGCGTCCGCCGATGAAGAGCTTGTCGTAAGAGGTCATGGGGGGTGTGTCGCTTTCGTGAGACGGCAGGGCCACCGAATAAGAGACCAATGGCCCTCTACGTCATTCAAGGTAACAACCCACTGGACCTTTAACAAGAGGCCAACGGGTCTGCTACTTTGAACGCGAGCCATACCGAGGAGGACGGCCGTGAGCCAGACCGAGAGCGCCGCATTTCAGCGGGCCCGGCGACCGGAGCAGATCGAGATTCGCAAGCAGACGATTCTCGACGCGGCCGAGGCCCTGCTCGGTGAGATGCCGATCGCAGAGATCAGCCTGCGGGAACTCAGTCGCCGGGTCGGGCTGTCGAAGACGAACGTCGTGCGCTACTTCGAGACCCGCGAGGCGGTCTTCCTCGAACTCCTGCGCCGCTCCCAGCAGGAGTGGCTGGACACCGTCGAGCGCGACCTGCCGCCAGCCCAGTCTGCGCCGCATCGTGTCGTCTGCAGCGCGCTCGCAGCTTCCCTGGCGCAGCGGCCGCTGCTGTGCGAGCTGTGGAGCGCACTGGCCACGGTCCTGGAACGCAACGTCTCCCTCGAATCCGTCCGTGACTTCAAGCTGTCCAATCTGGAAGCGCAGGTACGCTTCGCCGGCCTGGTGAGTGACCGGATTCCCGAACTGGGAGATGACGCCGCCCGGGAACTGGCGGCCTTGTGCACCGTCGCTGTCGCAGGCCTATGGCCCTTCGCCAACCCCTCCCCCACTGTCCTGGCGGCGACCGAGGACCCACGCCTGGCCGGATCCCGCATCGACTTCGCCACCATGCTCGGCCGACACCTCGACCTACTGGTCACTGGGCTGCTCCACCGCCCCGCCACCTCGCCAAATCCTCCCTCCCGGCAATGAACGCAGGCGGTTCTCCTCGGCGATCCTGCTGCCCTGGTGCCGCGAGTCCGGGAAGATCAGCGAGGTGCCGGCGCTGCTCCAGCTGCACGGCCTGCCGAGCGGCGACTTCGTGCCCCCACCCGGACGGTTGCGGGGGCTCAGGCATCTGAGGCTGCTTCAGATCATCAGTTCCGGCTGGAGTGCCGGAACCGCGGAACGCAGACCTACGAGGGCCGCATGGACTACTCCGCGGTCACCACCAGCGCGGTCCAGGACCTGCTCGGCCGCGAACCCGTCCTGCGCCCCGAATTCACGTGCTGACCAGGTCGGCGGCACGAGCCGGGTTCCGCGCCGTTTCACCGCCACTCCCCCGGATGTCGCCCCGCTTCCTCGGCTGCGGCAGCCGGCCGATGCCCTGGAGCAGGCCCTGGTCGCGGTCAGCGATCTCGTGGGAGATCTGTCGGAGCCCTACGCGCCGCCGGGATGCCGGACAGGTCATCGAGGTGGTCACCGATGCCGAAGCGCCGCGGCACCAGGTGCCGAACAACGCCCGCCATGAGCTGCCGTGGTGCTGCAAGGCCCAGGCCGTCGTGCCGGTGAGACACACGGATGGTTGTTGTCACACACACGCGCTGCGGCACCGGTTCGGACTCCTCGATAGCCTCCTTTGGGACCGGGTCGAACCAGGCGCGACACCGGCGAGGACCGCGTCGACACAAAGGTGGACAGGCGGATGTGGTTGCCTGAAGCAATAGTTACCGTAGCGTAACTTACTGAGGAGTTACTTGCGGTAAATGCGCGCTGCTAGCTTGCGCTCACCTGCATCGGAGCAGAGCGAGGAGTGAGCTGTGAGCCGCAAGAGCACCCGTTCGCGTTCCACTTTCAGCACCATGCACCCGGTGGGTTCCCCCAACCCCCGGCAAAGGCCAGGAAGCATGCGAGTGTTGGCCATCCTGGTGGCCGCGGCGGCCTGTACGGGCACGTACGCCGTACCCGCCTCCGCCACCCAGGAGTCGGCGCCCGTGGTGTCCCGGGGAGTGACCATCCCCGCCTTCTACAACCCGCCCGCCGAACTGCCCTCCGCAAACGGCGGGCTGATCCGCACCGAACCCCTGCCACTCGGTCTGAGTCTTCCGGGCCTGGACGGCCGCCCGATGCCGGGCACGGCGACCCGAATCATGTACAAGTCCACCGACTCCAACGGGCGACCCGTCGCGGTGACCGGCTCGTACATCGAACCCTCTGCGGCGTGGAAGGGTGACGGGCCCAGGCCGCTGGTGGCGGTGGCCTCGGGCACCATGGGCCAGGGCGATCAGTGCGCACCCTCGCTGGCACTGCAGTACCCGCTCACCCTGAGCGGCGAGACGGTGTCGGTCGGCTACGAGGACTTGGCCATCTACCGCCTCCTCTCCACCGGTGCCGCGGTAGTCGTCACCGACTACGTCGGCCTCGGCGTCACCGACCGGCTCCACACCTACGTCAACCGCCTCGACCAGGGGCAGGCCCTGCTGGACGCAGCGCGCGCTGCGCGCGCCGTGCCAGGAGCGTCGATCACCCCCGATTCACGCGTCGCCCTGTACGGCTACAGCCAAGGCGGAGGGGCCAGCGCCGCGGCCGCCGAGCTGCAGCCCTCGTACGCGCCTGAGGTCAAACTGGCCGGTACCTACGCCGGCGCGCCACCCGCCGACCTGACCTCGGTCATGAAGGGCATCGACGGCAGCGCCCTGGCCGGCGCGCTGGCCTGGTCGATCAACGGCTTCGCCCAGGCCGACCCTGACCTGCGGAACATCGTCGAGGCCAACATCAACACCACTGGCAGGGCCGCGCTGAAGGACGCATCGACCATGTGTGTCGGCGATGCAATCTTCGGCTACGGATTCACCAAGAGCACCAAATGGACCACCAGCGGCAAGTCCATCGGCGACATCATCGCAGCCGACTCCCGGGCGCAGGCCGCTCTCGACGAGCAGCGCATCGGCACACTCAAACCCGCCGGCCCGGTACGCCTGGCAACCGGCATTCAGGACGACATCGTTCCCCACAAGCAGGCCCGCCAACTGGCCGTGGACTGGTGCCGCAAGGGCGGCAACATCACCTACGAGGCCATTGCCCTGCCGAACCTCGGCGACAAGCTCCTCACCAACCATCTCGTGCCTCTCATCACCGACCAGGGCGATGCGGTGTCCTGGCTGACCGACCGCCTCTCGGGCAAGGCAGCCACCTCCAACTGCTGGACGATGCCGCTGCAGCGCTGACCCGGCTACCTGCGACCCACCGGATCGGTCCCTTGAGAGGAGTCCCCCAACCCGGTGCGGTGGATGCCCTCACGCCCGCACCGGCCGCGGGCGTGAGGGTGCGCATTGCTCGGAGTGGGTCTCCCCTTGCACCGCCACTGCCCGTGTGTCCGGTGTGCGGGTGGGCGCGGTCGGTGCGATCACGTCGAGGGTGATCGCAGGTGCCGGCCTGCTGGGTTGTACGTCTCTCCGAGGACACCGCCTTCAGCGGCACCGCGTCGCGCCAGGCCCGCGAGCGGGCCCTTCCGTCGGCACTTCCTGGTCTGCTCGACGCGGTCGTCCGTGGCGTCGAACCCCGTGTGCAGTTCGACGTAATTCAGGGCCCGCCGACCCGACCTGCCCTCGAACACGGCAACTGTGGCCCTGCTACGTCGGGACGTGACGTGATCCTGGGACCTGGAGATCAGGAGCTCTACTGGCGTACACGCACCGCAGCATTCGCGTCATCCGTGGGAAGGCACACCTGAACGACCTGCCACGGCGACCTAGCATTTGTTGTCGTGGCACACACCACGGAAGACGGCTTGGTGCGCGTGGCCCGATCTCGCACGCGATTTTCAGGATGCGATCACGTCATACGAGAGGGACGAGCGCCTGGACCGCAAGGACGTCGAGCGGACCGTGCAGAGCAGGGCTAATAGCTCAACCGGCGAGAAGCACTGAGCGCCCGAGTACATCCGAGGGATCAGTCCGGCCAAGGGGTCGGTTGACGAACGGGGTCGGTCCGTCGACGAACAGAGCTCGCCCGCGCCTTCCGACGCATCGCCGATACCCCTTTGTCCTGACACCCGTCCCACTGGCGACACTCGCCCCACTGGCCCACCACCCGAAACCCCCTCGTTGCCCCGCGCGCGGAGGGAAACAGGAAGAGAGAGGAGACCGCCCATGACTGCCGTACGCGGAACATCGGTGGACATCCCCACCCAGGAGGGCGTCGCCGATGCCTACCTGACCCACCCCGACGACAGCAGTCCCCACCCCGCGGTCCTGCTCTACATGGACGCCTTCGGGCTCCGCCCTCACCTGAAGAAAATGGCCGACCGTCTCGCCCGGGCCGGCTACACCGTCCTGGCCCCCAACGTCTTCTACCGCCATGGGCGGGCCCCGGTGGTCGAACTGCCCGACGTCATCGACCCGGTCCGCCGCCCGGAGATCTTCGAGCGTATCGGCCCGATCATGAACTCACTGACACCCGATCTGGCGATGCGCGACGCAGACGCCTATCTGCGCTGGCTGACCGCCTGCCCCCTGACGACCGACGGGCCGGTCGGCATCACGGGCTACTGCATGGGCGCCCGCCTGGCCCTGCGCACCGCCGGCACCTACCCGGAGCGGGTCGCCGCCGTGGCCGGCTTCCACGGTGGCCGTCTGGCCACCGACTCACCCGACAGCCCGCACCTGCTCGCCGACCGGATCACCGCAGAGCTGTACTTCGGCCACGCCGACCAGGACCCCTCGCTGCCTCCCGAGCAGATCAACCGCCTCGACGAGGCCCTCACCGCAGCAGGCGTACGCCACCACAGCGAGATCTATCCCGGGGCGCACCACGGTTTCACCCAGGCCGACACCGCCGCCTACGACAGCACTGCGGACGAGCGCCACTGGACCGCACTGTTGGCGCTCCTGGACCGCGCCCTCTGACTACCACCGTCGCCCGCCCCTGCTCGGGCACCACGCCCTCCAGTGGGACCGTCTCCTCCAGGGCGAATGGCGCACCCTCCTTCAGGGGCTGCTCCCGGTAGAGCGCCTCGCCCGGTCGGCAAGCCGCGTGCCCTTGCCGGCATGCTGATCGCCATCGCCGTCCTCCTGGCCAGCCCTCAAGGACGCCACCGGGGCCTCAGAGGCCGCCAGGCCGGCAGGTCTGCGCGGGTACGGGGAGCGGCAGTTCGAACCACAAGGTCTTGCCGGTGGCGGTGCGGGAACTGCCCCAGGCTTCGGCGAGCAGGTCGAGGAGTTCCATGCCGCGCCCGCCCTCCGCGTCGGCGCAGACGGTGCGGCGTACCGGCCCGTCGGAGTTGGTGTCCTCGACCTCGCACCGCAGATGCGGGCCGCGGACCTGGAGATTGAGCCGCACGGGGCCGCGTGCGTGACACAGGGCGTTGGTGACCATTTCGCTGACCAGCAGCTCAACAGTGTCGGCCAGCTCGTTCAGTCTCCACTCGCCGACTTGTGCGACCACCAGTCGGCGGGCACGGCTGACGGAGATCAGCTCCGGCGCCAGAGGCCAGGACGCGTCCCGGGCGGTGGCCCGGGCGCGGGGAGCGCCCAGGGGCCGCAGGGGCTCCGTGACAAGCGACCACAGGGCCAGCTGGCGGGCGAACCACGAAGGCGGGGCGCCCTCGGAGACACCCGCCTTACCGAGAGCGGCGTCCTGGGCAGCCATGCCGATCAGTCCCTTCCCTGCACGCCCGGCGGTTTGCGTAGCGATCGTTACATTCAAATATACACGTAGCGGGTGTTACGGTAAAGCTCGGTATGAATCGGACAGGGGCGAGGAGGCTTCATGCCGCGGCCGGCCGACCCAGCCAAACGAGCGGACCTGCTGCGCCGTGTTCGCTCGTACGTGCTCCGCAACGGACTGGCGAGCCTGTCCCTGCGCCCGCTGGCCCGGGAGCTGGGCACCAGCGACCGCATGCTCCTCTATTACTTCGGCACCAAGGAGCGCATGGTCGCGGAGGCACTGTCCCTGGATGACCGACGCCCGCTCCTGCGCTTTCGCGATGTAAGCGACTCCGCCGACGCCCCCGAGGACGCGGCGGGCCTGCGGCGCCTCCTGGAAGAGCTGTGGGAGGAGTTCCACAGTCCGGACCGCCAGGCCGTGATGCCACTCCAGTTCGAATTGATGACGGCCAGCGTGCTCCACCCCGACCGGTACGGGCCCCTCATGCGCGACCTGATCACCGAGTGGACGGATCTGCTCACCCCCCTTTTCGTCCGCCTCGGCATGTCCGACGAACGCGCCAGGAACGAGGCCACCCTGGTGGTCGACGCCATCCTCGGACTGCTCTACGGGTCGCTCGCCGACGGCGACTGGGACCGGGCGGCGGCTGCCTTCCACACCCTGCTCGACCGCCTTGAATCCGGCTGGACACCCGACGGCGCGCAAACAGACACCTCTCCCAGGACCAGTCGCTCAGCCAGACCTTGAGACACCAGTGCTCCTCGGCCGGGCCCTGTGAGAAGCGATCCGCCGCCCACCGAGTGGCCGGACCGGCGTGAGCGACTGAGGTCGGCGAATCACGGGAGTGATCTCCTCATGACCAGCAGCTCGGTGGGCTTGCCATCGCACGAAGGCAAGCGGATCAGGTCATGTCCGCGGACTTCACTGCGGAATCGGCGTAGATCGTTTCGAACCGGCCACGCAGCCCTGCGCCTCCCGTCGGGGCCGGCCCGACTGCGGCAGGGGGCGTTGCCGCCGTGGCGGCAAATACGTTGGCGAACCAGCCGAAACCCCGCCGCCGTAGAGGTCAGAGCGTGTCGGCATGGTCCAGACCGACCAGGGGACGCTGAGCCTCGGTTTGAAGAGGTCGCTCCACGCAGTCACGGTGGAACTCGGCGGCCGTCCCGGCGTCAACGGTCGTGCCGGAAGATCCACCTCATGACAGGCCGCAGACGACTGCTGGACCAGTGAGGTCACTGCCGACGCAGGCACGGGCCCCGCGGGTGCTCGGCGTCGACGAGTCCGCCTCCCGCAGGGGCCGCACCTACACAACCCTCTTCGTCGGATTCGAAGCCGGCCAGGAAGTTGACGTCCTGCCAGACCGCACGCCGGAGTCCTTCGCCGCCTGACTACTCGACCGCCCCGGCACCGAGGGCTTCCAAAGGGCCCGGAAGGGGTTCACAAGCCTATTTGTTGGGCGGGCTCAGGCGTTGGGACGCTTGCCGTGATTGGCCTTCTTCTTCTTGCGGGCACGTCGCTTGTTCCCTCGCTTGGCCATGGTCCACACCTTCCAGATTCAGGACTTTTCGGGCGCTCGTCAGTCTAGGTTCGGCCGGGTGCGCCCGCATCAGGCGGCGCGCCGTTGGGGGCCATGGAGCCCTCACCGTCGCTATGGCCACCCGAAGAGCGCATCACCGTTCATCCCGGGCCGGCCCTCTTCCTTCGTCGCCATGCACGAGCTCGGCTGCACGTCCTGGACCGCGTGCTGACGCCAGGGGCGAAGAGCCGGTGTGCCGGATACGTCAGGAACCCGCCCTGTCAGGGGACCCACTTGTACTTGGCTCCGCCGACCCATCTCACCACCGCGGGATCGTCGAGGTCGACATCGGTCACCCCTGCCCGGTGCGCCAGCCTGATCACATCCAGCATGTCGTAGGCAGCCCCGGCCATTTCCCCGTTGATCTCCACCATGCGGTACGGCGGGTCGTCCGGCACGACGCCGAGGACGACGACGGGGGTGGGGTGGAACACCTCTTCAGCATCGTTGGTCATGTTTACAGCGTGTGGCAGGGGCGCGACACGCACATGTCGAGCGGACCAACGGGTGGGGAGTCCGTGGATCCGATCGTTCGCGGTCCGATGCCGAACCTCGGCCAGAGTCACCGTCAGGCGGGAAGGAGTTCCTTGAACAGGACCGGTCGCTGATGCTGTGACATGGCGGGATGTCAGGCGAGCGGCACGCAGCAGATGGTCAGCCGCAGAGGCTACCGAACAAGGTGATGATTGACATCGCAAGTGCGTCAATCGAACCGATCCAGGTGTTGGCGCCGAGGCCGGCCCCGCTGACAAGCTGAGGGCAGTGGCCGATCTCCCACCCGAGCGGCCGTCGCTGGATCGGTCGGCACCATGCTGCGTGAAGGAGCCCTGTGGATAGGCGCAAGACAAAAGACGGTTCGGTACAAGGCCATCGGCCGGTTCCGGATGTCGTCGCCTTTCTCGGTATTCCTTACGCTGCTGCACCGTTCGGGGGCAACCGGTTCAGGGAACCGCGTCCGGTCCGCGCATGGGAGGGGGTCCGTGAATGCAAGGATTTCGGCCCCATTGCCCCGCAGTCGGCAAGACTGCCCGGGTCACCTGTCTGGTCGCCCGGCGACGAGGACATCCTCACGCTCAACATCTGGGCTCCGTCATCCGACGGTGGTTCCTTGCCAGTCCTGGTATGGATCCACGGCGGTGCGTACACCTTCGGGTCCTCCGCGCAGCCCGATTTCGACGGCACCGCACTGGCCCGTGCCGGTGTGATCGTGGTGACCTTCAACTACCGACTCGGTTTTGAAGGCTTCGGTCACCTTCCGCCCGGCACCGAGCCGCCTTACCCGGAAAATCGGGGCCTGCTCGACCAGATCGCCGCGCTGCGGTGGGTGCGTGACAACATCGCCGCTTTCGGCGGCGATCCGGCAAACGTCACGCTGGCCGGGCAGTCTTCCGGGGCCGCATCAGCCGCCTGCCTGATGGTGATGGAACAGGCCCGCGGTCTGTTCCGGCGTGTCATAGCCCATAGCGTTGCTGGCCCTTGCTATTCGATCGAACTCGCTGCTGAGACCACCCGGAAGGTTGCTGAGGGCGCCGGCATCCCCTTCACGGCCGATGCCTTGGTGTCCGCCGCTCCGCACGCGCTGGTCGCTGCCTCCGATCGGGTCGTCGATGACTACCGGCAGGACTCCTTGTCCGGGCACCGCCACTACGACCCCGTGATATACGGTCCTGTCGCCGGAGACGGCATCCTGCCCAACGATCCGCTGTCCGCGACAGCCGCCGGATCCGCCGGCGAGGTGGACCTGCTGGTCTGCCACACGACGCAGGAGTACTGGCTGCTCGATGCCGTCGGCAGCAGCGCGAAGGTCACCACCGACGACCAACTCGCGCTTTTCGCGAAGGACTTCCACCTCCCCGACACCCTGGTGCCGGGCTACCGCGCGCTTATGCCCCTCGCCCCCACCCTCGACATCTACCTCGCGATCTTTGGTGACATGCAGTTCAGCGAGTACAGCGCTCGGCTCGCTGAGCGGCACGCTCAATCCGGCGGCCGAACCTTCATGTCCCGCTTCGCCCGTCAGCGCAACGGTCCAGAAGGAGCGGTGTTCGCCTGGCACTGCGCGGACATCCCCTTCGCGTTCGGCAACCTCACTGCCAAGAGCGTCGAGTTCCTCATCAGCGGTCCGCCAAGAGCTGAAGACCATCAGCTGTCCCGGCGCATGCTGAACGCATGGGTCGGCTTCGCTACTAATGGTGACCCCGGCTGGCAGCCGATCAACGACTCCACCAGCAGCGTCCGGACCTGGGGCACGTCAGACAGCCCCTCCCAGCCGCAGGCCGCTGCAATCCGCGAGCTGTGGCACCAAGCCGACTTCCCGCTCCTGCGGCCATGAGACGCAAACTCTACGACTTCGAAGTGGCACCCCGACCAGTGCCCGCCGCAGCCGGCCGGCTCGAACACCGCGTCCGAATGAGCGGTGCCGACGGTCGAGCACAGGCCCAGGAATGGGGTTCGCAGGGCTGCAGCCGAGCGGGGCCGGCTGCCGCGACACGCGGGGAAGCCGGTGAACGCTTATTATCGCGTAGAGGGTGTATGGGGTCACCGGGCGCAGGCCGGACACGCGTGCGACCGCCTGGCATCTGTGCATCTGTGCATCCGTACATCCGGCGAGGGGTTCACCCCGCGCCGGAAACCCCGGCCCGATTCCGACGGGCCGGGGTTTCCATGTGATGCGGATGGAACTGTTACCACTTGTTGCCGTAGTGGTCCCGGACCACTCGGAAGCTGCCCACGACACCATTGCGAACCTTCACGCCACCGCGGACCTTGCGGGTGAAGACTCCGTTGCTGGTGCTCCAGGGGCCGATGGTGGCGACCGGGGAGCCGTTGTCGCAGGTCGCCCCGCGGAAGAGCTCTACACTCCTGTGGCTGTCGTTGCGAACGTTGAAGCTCCGCGAGCCCAGCCCGCTGACCACAGTGATGCAGCCCTCCTCCGAGCGCGCGGAGTACGACCGCTCGTTGATGAAGATCCGGCCTTCGTACTTGTAGCCGTGGCCACCACCGTAGCCACCGCCACCCCCGTAGCCGCCTCCTTCATTACCCTTCCCACCCCCGTTCCCGCCTGCGTTCCCGCCTTCGCCACCGAGCGGAGCCGCCGCAGGGGCACCCTGCTGGACGGCCGGCGCGGCCTGCTGGACGGACGGAGCGGCCTGCGGGGAACCAGCGGCCGAGGCATAGGTGATACCGGTAGTGGCGAGGACCGCGGCGCCCACTGCGGCGGCGGTCACGGCGACGGTACGCGTCGTCATGTCATTCTCCCTTGTCTCTGAGGGTCGGCCGGGCAACCGGCCTGAAATGAACGTACTTATGGGACCTTTACCTGTCATGTCGGATATGCGTAAAGCGTGACTCCAGGGGGCCGATCGGGCGTATCGGCGAGATCTGATACATCGTCAAAACGCTTATAAGTAGGCCTATATGACATACGACTAGGCCTTCTGGGTGACTTCGTGGCACCGCTCACCCTCTCGGCAGCATGCCGCCGGATCCCAGTGCCCAAAGCCGCTCCTCATGTCCCTGAACGAGCGTCACCGACGCTCACCCCCGCCGCCCCGGCCGCCGCAGCGGCCCGATCGCGCCCTCCTCGCACACCAAGACGGAGCCGTCGGCACCGCCTCGGCCCACCCTGACGACGAGACACTCACCAACCCGGCCCGACAGTGCAGCCCCGGCCGGCCTCCGATGCGCGCCCGACAGATCCATGGCGCATGAGGGGGTGACACCACACCGATGACGTCAGGGCCGTCACCGTCCGGCGACGCTGCTGGCACGGGGGCATGGTCCAGCAGAGCGGCGAACCAGTGACGGCCGTCGACCAGCATGGTGAAGCGCCGCACGTACCTCGCGATCCGCAACGCGGACGGGGACGTGCGTACGTCTTGCAAGCAGCTCGACTTGGCGCCGGTCGCTGCCTTGCCCCGCCCCCGCCCCGCGACGCACGGCGCCGGTTCCCGACCGGAGATCGCCGAGCAGTAGGCTCATTCCGCAACACGACGCGAAGGGAAGCTCAGTGGCGCGGGTTGCGGTGATCGGTGGGGGTATCTGCGGGCTGGGGACGGCGCTCATGCTTGGCCGGCGGGGCCACATGGTCACGTTGTTCGAGCAGGACGCACGGGAGACCGGAGAGGACCTGAACCGGGACTTCTTCCACTGGGACAGGCCCCGAGTCCCGCAGGCCATCCAGCCCCACTCTCTCCTCGCGCCTGTGCGCACTGTATTGCGCACCGAGACCCCTGATGTCTACGCGGACCTGCTGGCACGTGGAGCCTGGGAGTACCACGAGTTCGACTGGTTCGGTGAGCATCCGCCGCATCGGGCCGGCGATGAGGACTTGGTGACCCTGCGTACCCGCCGCATCGTGCTGGAGGCCGCCTTGACCGCGGCCGTGCGGCGGGAACGCTCCGTTGAGGTGCGGCGAGGCTGCCGGGTGCGCGCCCTCACCATCGGGGAGGGCCGTCCTGCCCGGGTCACCGGCGTGCAGGTGGGCACGGAGATGCACCAGGCGGACCTCGTCGTCGATGCGTCCGGTCGTCGCTCGCCGGTTCCCGCCTGGCTGATCGCGGCCGGCTGCCGCCCGCCCGTGGTCGACAGCCACCGCACCGGGATCGCTTATCTGTGCCGCTGGTACCGCCTGCGTACCGACGGCCCGCGTGCCCCCGGGCGAGTGAAGACCGGCTCGGCCGCACCGTTCGCGCTCGCCGGCGTCTTCCCTTCCGACAACGACACCTTCGCGGTGAGCCTGGTGCTCTCCACGGGTGATCCGACCCGCGGCGCGCTCACCGACCCTGCCGTGTTCGAGGCCGTCGCTCGCCGCTTCCCCGCAACCGCCGCCTGGCTCGACCTGGCCCCCGAACCGCAGTCAGCCGTCCTGGCGATGGCCGGCCTGGACAACCGCTGGACCGCCCTCGCCGACGATGACGGACCTGTCGTCACCGGCCTGGTCAACGCCGGGGACAGCCTCATCCACACCAATCCCACCTTTGGTCATGGCGCGGCCCTCGGCCTGCGTACCGCCCAGCACCTCGCCACTCATGTCGACCAGATCGCCGCGGACCTCATCGGCTACCACACCTGGACAGCAAAGGCCCTCCGCCCCTGGTTCGATGCGCAGGTGACGGCCGACCGCGCCGACGAGCAACGCCTCGCCGATGGCTCACCACCCGCAGATCGGCGGGCTGCCGCCCTGACCGCTTGCGCCTTTGACGATCCCGTCGTCATGAGAGCCCGAGCCCAGGTACGCCATCTCCTGCGACCAGCCGACGACGCCTACGGCACCGACGAAGTGGACCGACACGTCACCGCCTGGCTGGCTGCCCACCCAGACTTCTCGCCAAAGCACGACGGACCGACCCGAGATCAGTGGGACGCACTCATCCCGAGCTGAGCGCTTGCCCCGCACCTCACCTTCCGCGGCACCCGCCCCTTGCCGCTGCTCACTCCCGGGCTCTCCGCAGCCCGGGGCTTGCGCCTGGGCCTGGCCGGCTCCCGTAGCCATGTGCGGTCACGGGAGCCGGCTCCGACCCACCCACTCCACTCTGCTGCCCCGCCATTTTCACCCAGCTGGACGGCGCGGCCGGGCTCAACAGCGACAAGGCGTGAACGCTGAGGTGGTCCAGGCCTCAAGGGAAGCGAGAACGGCATGACCGCATTGGCGATCTCCGGCGGACGGCATCGAATACTGCGTGCACACGTCACCGTGGCTGGATGTGCCCTGGCCCTGTGCGTGTACGCAGCAGCCCCAACCACCGCGGACGGCGCCACTTCCGGTGCGAAACCCACCGTGGTCCTGGTGCATGGGGCGTTCGCGGATGGATCCAGCTGGGACGGGGTCATCTCACGGCTCGAGCGCAGCGGATACACCGTCATCGCGCCCGCCAACCCGCTGCGCGGCCTGTACAACGACTCCACCTACATCGCGTCCGTACTGGACAGCATCAAGGGCCCGGTCGTGCTGGTGGGCCACTCCTACGGCGGCGCTGTGATCAGCTCGGCCGCGGCCGACAACCCCCGGGTGAAGTCGCTGGTGTACGTGTCGGCTCTGATGCCCGACGTGGGCGAGAGCGGCATGTCCCTGGCCGCACGGTTCCCCAGCGAACTGAGCACCGCCACCAGGTCTGTCCCGTATCGAGAAAGCGGCCGCAGCGGGACCGACCTGTATCTCAAGCGCGACAAGGTCCACCAGGTCTTCGCCGCCGACCTGCCGAAGAGCGAGGCCAATCTGCTGGGGGTCACCCAGCGGCCCGTCGCTACGACCGCGTTCTCCGAGAAGGCCAAGGTCGCGGCCTGGAAGCACATCCCGTCCTGGGCACTCGTCGGCCGGCAGGACAAGACCATCAACCCGGATCAGGAACGCTTCCAGGCGAAGCGCGCCGGTGCGCACACGGTGGAGATCAACTCCTCCCATGTGTCCTTGATCGCCCACCCCGAGGCGGTCGCCGACCTGATCCTGCAGGCAGCCGCGGCTTCCTCCCCCGCCCGATCGTCCCTGGCGACCACCGGGTCCGTGTATGACGCGCGCGCCGAGGCCGGCATCGCCGGGGCGTCCCTGGTCGTCGGCACAGGTGCCATCCTCCTCGGCCGACGACTGCGACGCCGGCTCCCCTGATGGCGGACCGGGACGACGCAATACCTGACGGACGGCTGACGACGACCCGAAGGCGCGGAGTCGATCGCCCAGGGGCCACGGTGTCTCAGGGCATCCAGGACGCGTTCTGGATGCCCCGCATGCAGAAGTACCTGGCCGCGACAATTTCGTGCCGCACCCACTCCGGCGCGCCGCCTTGCACTCATCGGTTGTCGACGGATGCAGGTGGCCCGCAAGGTGACGCAAGCCCGGCGGCAGCAGAGAGAGTCACAGATCGAGGATGAGATCCGCGGGTGGCTGTGAGCAGCAGATGAGCGCGTTGCCCTCGGCCGGTAGGTCGATGGGGTCGGGAGAGTAGTCGACACGGCCGGACACGACTGCGGTCTCGCAGGTGTGACAGACACCGGTGCGGCACGACCACTGCACTGGGACGTCGCATGCCTCGGCGAGTTCCAGGAGTGTGCCGTAGCCGGGGTCCCAGGGAACGGTCAGACCGCTGCGGGCGAAAGAGACGGAGGGGCCGGTGCCTGGTCCGGGTGGATGAGCGGGCGGATGGGGGGACGGCACATCGGTCGGGACCACTCCGGGCGTAATCGCGGTAACGGATCCGAAGGTCTCTGTGTGGATCCGTGCAGGGTCCAGGCCGCAGTCCACGAGTGCTTTTGTCATGTCGTCCATGAACCCCACCGGACCGCAGATGTAGGCGTTTGCGTCCGACGGGAATTCAAGGCCCTCGAGCAACTGAGCGGTGAGCCGGCCGGTGGAGGTGTAGTCGTCGCCGAGACTGTCGTCGTCGCGCGGGCGACTGTAGGAGACATGCCGTCGGCCGGACGGAAGGCGCGACAGCAGGGTGCTTGCTTCGTGGGCGAAAGGATGCTCCGCGCCGTCCCGAGCTCCGTGGACCCACCACACCGGGCGAGCATCAAGGGTGTCGGCCAGCGCATGGAGCATCGCGAGCACCGGAGTGGCCCCGACGCCGGCGGAGACCAGCACGATGGCTGCCTCGTCTCTGGCAAGGGTGAATGTGCCTCGCGGGGCAGCCACATCCAGGACGTCGTCGACCGCGACGTGTTGATGCAAGTAACTGCTGCCCACACCATGGGGTTCCTGTTTGACGCTGATCCGGTATTGCGCGTCTCCGGGGCGACCGGACAGGGAATAGCTGCGAATAACCGGCGCGCCCTGTGGATCGGGGCGCATCCGGACTGTGACGAACTGGCCGGGCAGCGCTGCGGGAAGTGGACTGCCGTCGGTGGCAGCGAGGGAGACGGAGAAGATGCTCCTGCTCTCCGGGGCGATGCGCGTGACCACCAGGGGACGGAAGCCCGGCCAGGCCGGCGGCGGGCTGGTCGCGGCGGACGTCAGGCCCGTATTGCCTCCCGTGTTGCCTGTTGACCAGCCCTTCGAGTCATAGTCGTCCAGAAGCGACTGCATGGATGACTTCCAGCCGGGGCTGAGCGCGGGAATGCGGAGGGCCCGCTCCACCTGGGAACGCGCGCGCCCGGGTTTGTAGAGGACCGCGTCGATCTCCGCGACGGTCATGGCTTCCGGCCCCGTGGAGACTTTGACGATCTCGTCTCCGGCCTGGACGGAACCCTCGGCCAGCACCTTGAAGTAGAAGCCGGGGCGTCCATGGGCGACCAGCAGGGCGGGCATCTGCGCTTCGTCCATGCGAAGGCCTACGCGGTAGCAAGTCACCCGGGGCTGCGTTACTTCGAACAGCGCATCGCCGATGCGGTACTGGTCGCCGATGCACACTTCGTCGTCGGGCAGGCCGTCCACGGTGAAGTTCTCACCGAACTGGCCATGAGTGAAATCGTTGCGGTGCAGGTACTTCTGCCAGTGCCTATAGGAGTCCACCTGGTACACCAGCACTGCCCGGTACGGCCCGCCGTGACCGGCAAGGTCGCCCTGGCCGTCTCCGTCGATGTTCAGTTTCCTGACCATCCGCGGGCCCGTGACCGGCTGCTTCCACACACCCGTATGCGTCACTCGGCCCTTCCAGGGAACATCCCGGGGCATCCCGACATTCACCGCGATGAGCGTGGCCATCGGTGCATCTCCCTGGTCGAGCGGACCATCCCCACCGATGCCACGCTAATACGCCGACTTTCGATGGTGAGTCAGGACACGAGACTCAATGCCGTGCACTGAGTTCCTTCCCACATCGGTCCGCGGCCGACAGAGCCTGGTGTCGGAAGCCGCTGTCGTACCGAGTGCTTCGTCCGGCGGTGGCGCAGGGGTTCCCGGTCGGGGCGGTCTCCCCGTGGCCCAGACATGAGAGCAGCCAGGTATCCATGGTGACGGCATTCCCGGTCATGCTCTCAGGGACTGGTTGCACCATGGGGCAGCCCTGAAATGAATTCCTCCGCTGTGAGGATGGCGTGGGCATAGGTGGGAGCGTTGAGTTCGAACGTCGCTTGCATCTCCTCAGGGCGGAAGGCGGCGATGGCGTCCTTGATCAGCGTGACGTGATAGCCGAGCTCCTGGGCGAAACGCGCGGTGGTTTCGATGCAGGTGTTCGCCCGCATGCCGATCAGCACGATCCTTGAGACATGATGCTGTTTCAGCAGGAAGTCCAGGTCAGTGTTGGCGAAGCCGCTGGCGGACCAGTGTTCGTGCACGCGAAGTTCTCCCTCGCGCGGCTGGAAGTCCGGGTGGAACTCCCCGCCCCACGTACCCGCGGCAAAGACCTGCCCCTTGTGCGTTGCCTCCTGGGAGGGGGACAGGTACGCCCACGTGTCGTAGTCGCCCGGGGAAGTCCGCCGGTGTGGCACGAACATGATGCGCAGTCGGGAGGCACGGGCGGCTGCCAAGACTTGGCGCATGTGGTCGAGGAGACCGACTTGCTCGGCAACCGCCTTTGTTCGCGGCCACAGCTTCCCGCCCTCGGACAAGAAGTCGTTGTACGGGTCAACCACAAGCAGTGCGGTGCTCTCGCTGGTGTAGCCGGGGTCGTTCATGCCAAGACTCCCCTGGTATGTCGTTCCGGCCGGTGGCGGACAGTCGTCCATAAGGCACGAATGCGTCGCCAGGCCTGGGGTGGGTGGTGGCCAGCCCTTGAGGAAGTCCAGCAGCTCGGCCATGAAGGCCTGCTTGTTCCTGGAGCAGCGCCGATCGCAACTACCGTCACAGACGCTGCTCACGCCCCGCTCCGGCCGTCAGCTTCGACCATAGAACGGGACATGTCGGGGCGCCACGTTGAGCCGAACCGGAGATGCTCCCCGTCGACGTGCCACATGTCCGCGCTGCTCGTCCACGCATCCGTCCCGCAGATCCGCAGGCACGACCATGACCGGGGCGGAACCCAAACATCCGGTTGCGTTCTGCCGGGGTGCCACTGAGACGGTGAACCTGAGAGTGCGTCGGCTGTGGTGAAAGAGAGAGTCCCCTCACTCACTCACTGGGAACACTGGGCACGATGACGACCCTTGACATCCTCCCCCTCGTGAACGAGGGGGATTCCTCACTTCGCAGTGAGGGGTTCCTGCTTCACAGCAGGTTGCCCCGTCCGGGAGGACTCCCGTTGAGGTCTTACACCCGCTCCACAGGCTGTAACCGCCAGTCCGGCGGCCAAAATGTTGCATGCCGCGTTCACGTCGCGGTCATGCGCCGCACCGCAGCCGCACGTCCACTCGCGGACGTTCAACGGCAGCTTGTCCTGGACAGTGCCGCATGCGGAGCACAGTTTGGTGGAGGGGAACCAGCGGTCGATGGCGACCAGGTTTCTGCCGTACCACGCGCACTTGTACTCCAGCATGGACCGCATGTCCGTCCAGGCCGCGTCCGAGATGGCGCGGGCCAGACTCCTGTTCTTGACCATGTTGCGGACGGTCAGGTCCTCGATCACGATCGTTTGGTTCTCACGAACGAGCCGAGTGGTGAGCTGATGCAGGAAGTCCCGGCGCCGGTCAGCGATCCGGGCGTGCACCTTGGCGACCTTGATGCGGGCCTTGTCCCGGTTGCGGGAGCCCGTCTCCTTCTTCGCCAGGACCCGCTGGGCCTTGGCCAGACGCGTGCGGTCCCGGCGCTCGTGCCGGGGGTTGGTGATCTTCTCGCCAGTGGACAGCGC
The DNA here is from genome assembly GCF_036108815.1 of Streptomyces sp. NBC_00353. Classification (NCBI taxonomy): domain Bacteria; kingdom Bacillati; phylum Actinomycetota; class Actinomycetes; order Kitasatosporales; family Streptomycetaceae; genus Streptomyces; species Streptomyces sp. NBC_00353. The sequence goes on from NZ_CP107985.1 coordinate 1,124,382, forward strand.
CACCAGAGTAGTGATCCCCGCGTCGATACCCACAGCGGTGTCCAGGGCCGGAAAGGGTCTGACGGATGCATCCTCGCACAGCATGGACACGAACCAGCGGCCCGCACTGTCCTGGGACACGGTCACCATGGACGGCTCCGTACCCTCGGGGAGAGGCCGGGACCACACGATCGCCAGTGGACTCTTCATCTTCGCGAGCGTCAGCGCACCGTCTCGATAGGTGAACGCCGACCTGGTGTACTCCGCACAGCGGCGGTTCCTCTTCTTCGACTTGAACCGGGGGTACTTCGCCCGGCCCTCGAAGAAGTTCGAGAACGCCCCTTGCAGATGCCGCAGCGTCTGCTGCAGCGGCACCGACGACACCTCACAGAGAAAGGCCAGCTCCTCAGTCTTCTTCCACTGCGTCAGCATCGCCGACGTAGCGTTGTAGTTCACCCGTTCCTGACGCTGGAACCACGCCACCGTGCGGGCTTCCAACGCCAGGTTGTAGACCTTGCGCACACACCCGAACGTGCGCGACAGCTCCGCTGCCTGCTCGTTCGTCGGGTGGAAGCGGTACTTGAACGCCCGCTTCACCAGCTCGGTCTTCACATCTCACAAACTATCAGCTCTGTTCGTGAGATCGGAACGGATACGCACCTGGACTCCGCCGCTTCGCAGCTCCGGGCCAAGGATGCGTTTCCTCCCCGAGCCAAAGCACGGGGTATCCACGCAAGGAGTTCGGGATGAATGATCAAGCTGCCCCGGTAGCCCAAGCTCTCCGCCTGATCACGAACCGCTACCCGCACGCCCTGGGGGCCATCCTCGGAGGCTCAGCCGCCCAAGGCCGCGCAACTCCGAACAGCGATCTGGATGTGGCTGTCCTCCTTCCGGACTCGGATACCAGCCGCCGCGAAGTGATACGCCAAGACGGCCGCTTGGCCGAGCTGTTCCTGCACACCCTCGCGGACGTCCCGACGGCCTTCGAGCGGGACAGGACCCGCCGCCGAGGCACAGTCCTCTTCATCTATGACCAGGGCGTGTCCCTGATGGACCCGCACGGCCACGTGTCCCGTACCCAAGCACAGGCCCGAGCGGTACTCGCGGCCGGCCCTCCGGCCCTCACCCCCACCGAGTGGGAGCGAGGCCGCTATCTCCTCACCTGCTTCATGGACGATCTGATCGACATCCGGCCGGCCGACCGGTACGAGCAGCTCTCTCTTGCCGATTTCACTCTCCGTGAGGCGGCGCACCTCCTCACCGCGTACCACCAGGCCTGGACCGGCATTGGCAAGTGGCTGCCCCGCAGACTGCTCAGCGCAGACCCGGCACTGGGCAAGGCCCTACTGGATGGCCATCGGACCGTGGCCGAACACAGCAACCCAGCGCCGTTGACGGTTGCTGCCGAGCAGGTGCTCAACCTGCTCGGCGGCCCGCTGCGCGAGGGGTACACCCAGCACGGGTGGGCTTGAACACTGCCCGAGCTTCGATGGCGTTTGCGTAGTCGTGGTCCGCGATCACGGGCCTCCTGCCGGGAGCAAGCCCACCGGGCTGTATCGACAGCTCGGGCGTTCAGAGCAAGGTGGGGACGTCCGTGATCGATACCAACGGGTGACTGGTTTCGTTCCTCAACACGTTCGTCCTGGCGTGGTTCCCACCATGGAGCGGGTGGGAGTTGCACGCCGTCTGCGACGAGGCCGGACTGCCCATGTGCCGGCCGATCCCCACGAGCGCCTCACTGGCCACGGGCTCTGACGCGCAGGGACGTGCGCCCAGTAGCTGGCCGCGGCTTACCCGTTCAGCTCAAGTACCGGCCCTGTCAGCGGCTCTGGCGCGGGCAGCCAGGGCAGCGTGGAGGTGGAGCCCGTCCGGGAGCCCTTCGCACGTCGACCGGGCGGGCCGCCACATCCGAGACTCGGGTGTCAGATCCTTCCCGGCACGGCCACCATTTGCCGCAGTGCACATGGGACTGGGCCTCCTCGGTGCGCCCATGGCGCTCCCGGGTGCGGCCCAGCATTAGCCGGGCGTATCGCTCGACCGGGTCGCGCTCCACGATGATCCGTAACTCAGCCTCCGCGCACAGCAGTTGGTCCGAGTGGTAGTAGGCGCGCCGGCAGCAGCTTCGGCCCCGGCTGCTCGGGCACCTCCTTGACCAGCCCGCCGAGCACTGGTGCCGCGGCCGCGTAGTCCCTGGCGTCGAAGAGCAGCTGCGCCCGCTCCCAGCGCTCCGACGGCGTCCCGTGCGTGTAGAAGGCGCTGTTGGGGGCGCTACCGGTCGTGTCACTGGTGACCTCCTTCGACGCCGTAAACCGCGACCGACGCTCGGTCGGGTGGTCAGGCGGTCAGCGCAGCAAGCTCCGCGTTGGCGCGCTCGGTGACCAGGGAGAGGACACGGCCGGCGGCGGCCAGGTCCTCGGCGGGTATCCCGCCCCAGATGCGGGCACTGATGGGGGCGGTCTCCGCGCCGACGGCGGCGATCAGTTCGCGCCCTGCATCCGTGGGGCGAAGGTGCGCGCCGTCCGCAACGAGCATCTGCTTGGCCAGCAGCTCGTCGAGAGTGGCACGGATGTCGGCCGGATCGGCCTTGAGGGAGCCCCGGACCTGGGTGACGAGATCGTCCGGCGTCTGCGGAGCGTCGGCGGTGACGGCGGCGCGCAGGGCGACCTGCTGCTGAAACGTGGTGCCGTGCCGGGCCAGGACGTGCTCCAGGACGCCGCGGGCGGCGTAGTGGGCCAGGCCCAGGACGCGGGCGTCGGCAACGGGTGCGGTGGTGGTGGATGCGCTGGTGGTCATGGTGTTGTCCCCTGAGTGCTCTCGTCGTTCGGTGCGGATGGAGCGAGAGGTGCGTCAAGCAGGGTCGTCAGCTCGTTGGTGAACGCGTGCGCCCGCGGGGCGTCGAGGCCACCGAGTGGCTCCAGCAACTGCTGAAGCAGTTCCTGGACCACCGCGATGGCCTGCCGCGTGACGACCTGACCCTGCTCGGTGAGGGCGAGCTGTACGGCGCGCGGGTCGCGGGGATCCCGGGTGCGCGCGATCAGGTCGGCCGACTCCAGGGCGCGCGCCAGCTTCGACACGTACAGCGCCTCCAGGCCGGTGTGGTCGGCGAGTCGGCGCTGGCTGGGCCGCTCGCCGGCGCGCTGCATGCCGTGCAGCGACGCGACCAGTGAGTACTGCGCGTGGGTGAGGCCCAGCGGAGCTACCGCTCGGTCGACCGCGACGCGCCACTTGTTGGCGAGCCGCCATACCAGGAAGCCGGGCGTGGGGCCCGGTGAACCCTTACTCATGCCAAATAGTGTACATGGCTACTATTTTCTGAGATGCCAGAACTCGAACCAAGGAATACAGTCACCGCGGAACAGGCAAGCCCGAGTAATCGGTCCTGGCCACACCACCTGCTCTTACTGGCTGAGGATCTGCGAGTTGGGTGCGAAACGAGTCCTGTCGTCCAGGTCAAGGATGTCGTCGAGGTCGGTGAAGTAGAACGACGTCGTCGCGCCGGCCACCACATCGAGGAGGAACTGACTGCACGACACCGGATAGGCCTCCCAGAGAGGGCCGCGTCCCTCATTGAGGATGACGGTCCATTCCTCCGGCTCGATACCGGGCCGGACCAGCCAGTAGAGGAAGTGTCCCGCACCTTCCTCGTACCCCCAGGGCACCAGCCTCGCGTTGCCCTCATGGAGTTCCGACGGCTTATCCTCGCCCGCTTCCCAGAGTTCGGCGAGGATCTCCTCGCGTTCCGCGGTCTGGGCGACCAGGTCGTACATCGCATCCGGGCAGCCCGGTTCCAGCAGCCGGAGCACCCCCGCAAAGAGCCCTCCACCGTACATTTGAACGAGCCGCTTGTAGTCAGCCGGCAGGGCGATGCCCAACGCCTCCTCCACGGCGGACCACTTCACGGTTCGGCCGCCGCCAGTCGGCGGACAGAGGCGCACCAGCGGTTCGGTATGACGCAGACTCCGAGCGGTCTGTATATCGCTCGGCAGGGCGCTGAACCGTGGCGGAGTCCTGGAGGCGTCCAGTACCACCGCGCGCATCCGGTCGCCGACCGCGGCGTGGGGCGTGTCCGACCACCATGAGCGGTGTTTGGTCCGGTCGATGAAGCCGTCGTGCCCGTCCGCGTGGACGGCGGCCCCCACCGGAGCCACGGCCGTGACAACTACGTCGTGCTCCTGATGATCGGCAAGCATGACATCCACCCTGCACCATGCCGGCGGGCAGGAACACAGGGAGCAGACGGGCCGGACCCCCAGCGAGAAAGCGACTCGATTGAGCGAGACAGGACATCTATCTCCGCGGCGTACGGACACGGTAGCCATGAGGCGGGTTCGGACCGCGGTGAAGCACCCCTTTGCACTTCAGGGCCATCAACTGATGTGCGACGGCAAGGTACTCGCGGGCTTCACCGACTGGCCGATCTCCTGTCTCGACGGCGGGTAGCTCTGCCATTGGACCTCGGCTTCGCCGAAGCGGACGATGTCCGCCCGGCGACCGTTGAGCCCTTCGGCGTTGACGCAGAATTCCAGGCGGACATGCACCGGAGGGCATTCCCACACCAGAAACCCCGGCCCGATTCCGACGGGCCGGGGTTTCCATGTGATGGAGTGGCGCGATTACCACCCGCCGTGGTCGCCGATCACCCGGAAGCTGCCCACGACGCCGTCATTGAGGAACAGGCCCCCTTGAACGGTGGGCGTCACGACGCCATGGGTGCTGCCGTAGGGACCGACAGTGGCGACAGGAGAGCCGTTGTCGCAGGTGGCCCCACGATAGACCTCGACAACCTTCCGGCTGTCATTGCTGATGCTGAAGCTCGAGGAGCCCAGTCCGCTGGCCGCGGTGATGCACCCGTCCGCGGCTGCGGAGTACGTCCGGTCGTTGAATTGGATCCATCCCTCATCCTTGCCGCCGTAGCCGCCCCCGTAACCGCCACCACCACCGCCGTATCCACGGTCGCCACCACCGCCGTACCCGCCGTCGTCACCACCGCCGTAACCGCCTTCACCACCACCGCCGTAACCTCCGTCGTCACCACCGCCATACCCGCCGTCACCACCACCGCCATACCCGCCGTCATCGCCACCGCCGTCACCACCACGACCCTCGCCGCCGTTGCTCTTGCTGGCGTCTTCTCCCAGGGGAGCCGCGGCCGGGGGCGCCTGTCGGACGGGGGGCGCAGCCTTCTGCGCGGGTGGGACGGCCTTCTGGACGGGCGGACGAGCCTGCTGGGACGAGGCGGACGGGGTGGATTCGTCGTTCGAGGCGTAGGTGATGCCGGTGATGGCAAGGACCGCGACGCCCACTGCGGCGGCGGTCACTGCGACGGTACGCGTGCTCATGTCACTTCTCCCTGTCTCAGAGATGCCGGCCGGACAGCCGACCTGCGACGAACGTACTGACAGCTCCTATAACTGTCATATCGGGCATACCTAACGTGTGACACCAGAGGGCTGACCGGGTGTACACGTAGCACTCATCGGACATGGATCCTGTATCTGATATGGCCTCAAAAACGGTAATAGCGGGTGTCTCTAGCGCATCGTTAGGCTTTCCGGGCGACACGTGCCACCCACTCACCCTGTCGGCAGCGTGTCGTCGGATCCCTGCAGGGCGAAAACGCACGTCTCATCCCCTGAAAGACCGTCATCGACGCCCAGCCGCTCGCCCCGGCTGGAGCGGCTGCCGACCGCGTCCCTCCGCCCCGGCCCGGTGAACCCCTGCACGCCCTGTTGCCCTCGCCCTGATGGCCGCCGACATTGCGCTGGCGGGCGCGGGCCTCCCCGGAGACCGGGGGTTCGCGGGTGCCGCCGCCCTGGTCGCGGCGGCCGCGCTGACGGTGGGCCTGCGCGCCTGCGGCCGCCCGGAGTCGACGACCGACTGGCGCACCGTCATACGCGCTGCGGCCCACGACGCCGCCCGCGACCTGCCGGGCACCGGCGCCTGGTGCGGCTGGCGGCGACGACCTGCTTCCTGTGCACGTGAATGCTGCTGCCCCTGGCGTCCCTGGTACCGGGTCCGCTGGCGCTCGCGCTGGTGGCGATCGACGGACGGCGTCGGCCACCTGGTGACTCCTCCCCGCCCTGAAGGGACGGGGCTTCTCGCTATGCCGTGTGGGCGTTGCGACGGACCAGCCCGGCCCGTAGAACATTGAGTGCTCCCACTGTGTCGGCGTGCGCCGTGTGTCCGCACGACTGGCAGAGGAAGGTCTCCTGTGTGGGCCGGTTCTCCTTGGAGACGTGCCCGCATTCGGGGCAGGTCCGGGAGGTGTTGCGGGGGTCCACGGCGATCACTTCCCGTCCGGCGCTTTCAGCCTTGGCGTACAGGATCGTCAGGAACACCCCCCATCCGGCGTCGGCAATGCTGCGGTTGAGTCCGGCCTTCGCCGCTGCCCCATTGGGCAGGAATGCGCCCGCCTGCTCGGGGTCGGGCTTCGGTGCGGGGGCCCTGCTCATGTTGCGGATCTTGAGGTCTTCGTGCGCGATGACATCGTGCGCCCGGACCAGGTCGAGCGCGGTCTTGTGCGCGTGGTCGAGCCGCTGGCGGCGGACCTTGCCGTGCAACCGGGCGACCTGGTCCACTGCGCGCTGGTGGTTCCTGGTGCGGTCCTTGGCCTTGCGGCGCGGGAACCTGGACAGGGCCTGCTGTGCGGCTTCGAGTTTCGCAGCAGCGCGGTGGCCGTGGCGCGGGTTGGAGACGAACTCGCCGCCCGAGTCGGCAAGGAAGTTGGCTATGCCCAGGTCGATACCGACCACGCTGCCGGTCGTCGGGAGCGGTTCGGGCTGCTCCTGTTCGGCGGTCAGCACGACGAACCACTTGCGGCCCTCACGCTTGACCGAGACGGTCTTGACCCTGCCGACCACCGCACGGTGCTGGTTAACCTTGACATGCCCGACCCCTTGCAGCCGCACGCGGGTGACGGGGTCGTGCGGGGTGGAGTCCCACCGGCAGCCGTCCCCGTCCTTCGGGAACTCCACCGTGTCGAACCAGCTCACCGAACGAAAGCGCGGATAGCCGAGCGTCTGACCGGACTTGATCCGGCGGAAGAACGCGGCGAACGCTTTGTCCAGCCGGCGCAGCGTCGCCTGCTGCGAGGAGAACGACCAGCGCCCCTGACGCTCAGGATCGAACGCCCTGATGTCCTTCAACTGCCCGGACTGCATCCCGTACCGGACGGTGGTCCTCGATACATGCCGGTAGGCATCCCGTCGTTCCTGTAACGCCCCGTTGTAGAGCGAGCAGTGATCCCGCAGCATCTCGCCAAGCGCGATCTGCTGGCCCGTGGTGGGCCGCATCAGGAACTTGTACGCACGAATCATCCAGCCCACCCCCTTTTGGGTCAGTCCGGTCAACATAGCTGGCGCCACTGACAACGCAGAGAACTCCGGCGCTCCGCGCCTCCGGGCCAGGGATCGCATTCCCGCCCGGCCTGAAGGCCGGGATTCCCCGCGAAGATCAGGGATGGGAGTCACCGCCAGGTCGGACGCCTGCCCTGCTTCCGAGTTGTTGCTTGCTGTGTGGGTGCACTGGTGGGGAAACCGGGCACTTGCGGCTGTGACCCTCGACCGGGGCAGGGTGGCCATGCCGATCCGGTGGTGGCCTATACCGGAGACACCTCCCGTTTGGGCGGGGTCAGCGCTCCGAGGTGGAACGGATCGCGGCGATGTCGAACTGGAGGCGGAGCCGCTCGCTGACCATCGCCCCGCCCTCCGCCAGCCGGGCGTTGTAGGTCAGGCCCCAGTCCGAGCGGTTGATGGTGGTGGTGCCGTCGAAGCCGACCCGTTCGTAGCCGAACGGGTCGGTGACATGGCCGATGTAGGTGAGGTCCAGCTCCACGGGGCGGGTAGTGCCCCTGATGGTGAGGTCGCCGGCCATGCGGTAGACGTCCTTGCCCACGAACTGAACGGCGGTACTCGTGAACCTCATCTGCGGATACGTCGCGGCGTCCAGGAAGTCACGCCCGATCAGGTGGGCGTCACGCTGCTCCACCCCGGTGTCGACGCTCGCGGTGTGCAGCACGATGTCCGCGCGGGAGCGTACCGGGTTCCGGCCGTCGAAGTAGAGGCGACTCTCGTACGAACCGAAGGATCCGCGCACCGTCGTCACCATGGCGTGTCGCACGGAGAAACCGATCCTGCTGTGGGCGGGGTCGATCATCCACTCTCCGCTGAGAGCCGCCAGGGCGGGATCCGGCATCACGGCAGCAGCGGGGGTGGTTGGAGCGGCGGGCGCCGCCGGGCGTCGGAACGTGGTGCCGCGGCTGAAAAAGTTCATGGAACATGTTGTTACTCGGCGGTACGTCGCACGCGCAAGTCGCGGGTGGGAAACCCGCTCATGTATGAACAGACTTTCACAACTCGGAGCCCTGCACGGGCACGGTCAGTCACCGACGGTCAGTCACCGACGGTCCTCCACGGGAACGTGCGGAAGGCCGTCACCGGGAACGTCGCGAGGGACGCGCCACGCGCAGGGAGTGCTGTGCCGTGACAGCCGTGAGTGCCCATTCGCTCTTGCCGCGTCCGGTCAGCAAATCCCGGGCCCGGTCGACCAGTCCGACGCCGGGGCCGAGCAGCTTGTTGCCGGGCGGGGTGTCCGGAGCGGAAGGATGCGGGCGAGTGGGCGCCATCTTCTTAGCCATGCGGACCTTGTCGCCCGACTAAGGCGCGTATCGGGTCGTGATCAATGAGCACCCCAACTTCCGGGGCGGGTGCCCCGTCGGGGATACGGGGCCCGGCGGTCAGCGGCTGTGCCGTGTGGGGCGCGAGTGACCGGAAGCAATGCCGGAGGCAGGCAGCGGGGTCCGGGGACCCCGGCTGCGTGCCTGCTGGGGCGGTGTGTCAGACCATGGCGAGCCGGTCCACCAGCAGATCCACCCTGCGCTCGGTGTCCTCCGGCGGGAGCCGTCGCGCCCGGGTCAGGGTGGCCAGTCCGTGCAGGGCCGCCCAGAACGTCTCGGTGAACAGTGCCGGATGGACGCCGTCCCCGGCGACCTCGCCGAGGTTCTCCAGCAAGGCGGCGAAGGCGTCCTTCAGCGGCTCGGGGGTGTCCTCGTGTGCGAACGCCAGGCCGCCATCGAGCTGGAACATGGCGTCGTAGACCGCCGGGTTGCGTTCGGCGAAGTCGAGGTAGGCGCGGGCCAGGGCGGTGACCCGGGTGCGCGTGCCGTCTGCGGCGGAGGTCGCGGCCCGCAGCGCCGCGGCCATCTCGGCGGCACCCTCGAGGGCGACGGCGCCGATGATCTCGCGCTTGCCGCGGAAATGGCTGTAGAGGACGGGCTGGCTGTATTCGATGCGCTCGGCGAGCCGGCGGGTGGTGACCGCGTCCCAGCCCTGCTGCTCGGCGAGTTCGCGGGCCGTGGCCACGATGAGACGCTCGCGGCCCGCCCGTTCGCGCTCCTTGCGTTCCTGTACCGACATGAACCGATCCTAGCATCGCTAGACAATCGAGCGGCAGTAGTACTAGCGTTGCCTCATCAGCTAGCAGCGCTAGATTCCTGGAGGGGTCATCATGCTCAACGCACTCGAGGTGTTCACCACCGTGGTCGTCGGCCTGATGGTGGGGGTGGAGTTCTCCGTCGCCTTCGTCATCAACCCGATCCTCAACGGACTCCCCGAGGACAGCGGCGTGCTCGGCCGCGCCCACGGGGGCCGGATGCTCGGCGCTCTGATGCCGGTCTGGTACATCACCTCGCTCGTCCTCACCGCCGTCTGGGCCGTGGCCGGATGGCACCGCCCCGGCGCCGGCCTCGTCGTCATCGCCGGCGCGCTGCTGATCCTCAGCGTGATCATGTCGCTTCTGCTGCTCGTCCCGATCAACAACCGGGGCAAGACATGGACCCCCGCGAACCGGCCCGAGGACTGGAAGGAGCAGCAGAACCGCTGGGACCGCTTCCACTACGTCCGCGTCGCCGTCATCATCGCCGCCTTCACCCTGCTGGTCGCCGCCCTCGCCTGAGCCCGCGGACCGACACCGCGCTGGTGGCGCACGATCCCCACTCCCCGGGCGGCAGCTGGCCACCGAACTCCCGACATCCGGGAATGCAGCTGCCGCTGACAGCCCACAACTGCGATTCCGACAAGCTACGTCCCTCGATGACCTGCGCGGCTCTCGGCTCCGGTTCGGGTGAGGTCTTTGATCCAGATCACCGAGGCACGCAGCTGAAGCCCGGCGAGGTGGCTTTCCGGGGTCTTGTCCTAGCGGGTCGCGATGCCCCGCCACGCCTTGAGCTTGTTGATCAGGCGTTCGACGGTGTTCCTCTCCCTGTAGAGCTCGGCGTCGTGGTCGACGGGGCGTCCCCCTTTGCGGCCCTTCCTCTTCCGGTTGGCGGCCTGGTCCCGTTTCTTCGGGATGACGGCCTTGATGCCGCGCCTGCGCAGGTGGGCGCGGTTGCCGCGGGACGAGTACGCCTTGTCCCCGGCGACCGCGTCCGGGCGGGTGCGGGGACGTCCGACGAGCCCGCGGACGCGCACCTTGTCCAATACGGGGATGAACTGCGGGCCGTCGGCGGCCTGCCCAGCGGTCAGGACGAACGCCGGCGGACGGCACCTGCGGTCAGCGGCGAGGGGGCCTTGCTGGTCTGCCCACCCCGTGAGCGTCCCCGGAGTGCGGCCTTCAGCCGGAGTTTGCAACGGCGCCGGATGCGTCGTCGCTCTTCCCTCCCGGGATCGTCTTCGGCCTTCCGCCCGTTTTGCTCTTCGCGACCGCCCCCTTCGGCCGGGGCTGCTCCTCGGTGGCCTTCTCCAGCGCGTCGAGCGCGCCGGGATCGAAGTGCATCCCGGCGGCGGCTCGGTGGGCTCGGGCGGTGGTGGAGTCAACGCTGACCAGCAACAGGTTCACCTCGCTCCGCTTCGCGGCCTCTGCTGTCAGCCCCTCCAGCAGGGACTCGAAGACACCGGCGTCGCGCCACTGCCGGAAACGGTTGTCGACGGTAGACCAGGCACCGAACTCGGCGGGCATTTCCCGCCACTGCCCGCCCGTCCGAAACCGCCACATCACCCCCTCGAACTGCTGCCGCAGCCGCACCGGGTACGGGCCGTACTCGCCGATCGGCAGATACGGCTCGATGAACTCCCACTCCACATCGGTCAGTTGCGTACGTGTCATGCAAGGCGATCTACCGGATCGAAGTCGACTCCGTCACCGCCTGCGTAGTCGAACGGAACCGCCATCGCGGGGGCGAGCGCGGCAGGGAACTGTCGATCACCAGTGGGAGTCATGCGCACACGCTAGCGACCAGTACGTGGCCGGTGGCCAAGCGGATGGAAGGACCCCGGGTCACGGTTCGATCAGTCCGACTCGGATTGCGTATCGGGTGAGCTCCAACCGGTCCTTCATGCCGAGTTTCTCCAGCAGGTTGGCGCGGTGGCGTTCGACGGTCTTGACGCTGATGACGAGGATGTCGGCGATCTCCTGGGAAGTGTGGCCCTCGGCGACGAGCTTGAGGATTTCCTCTTCCCGGTCGGTGATGGCCTTGGCGGGGATGGTGCCGCCTTCGCGGGCACGGTCGAGGTAGTTGCGGATGAGGGCGTTGACGGCGCCGGGGTAGAGGAAGGGTTCGCCCCGCATGGTGGCGCGGCAGGCCTCGACGAGGTCGCGGTCGGCCACGGACTTCAGGACGTAGCCGGAGGCACCGGCGGCCAGGGCTTCGAAGAAGTACTGCTCGTTGTCGTACATGGTCAGTATGAGGAGGCGCAGGCCGGGCTGGGTGCGTGCGAGTTCGCGTGCGGCTTGCAGGCCGGTCAGGCGGGGCATGGCGATGTCGAGGATGGCCAGGTCGGGCTGGTGGATGCGGGCCGCTTCGACGGCTTCGGCGCCGTCGCCGGCTTCGGCCACGACGGTGAGGTCGGGTTCGCTGTCGAGAATGAGGCGGACTCCACGGCGGACCAGCGCGTGATCGTCGGCGAGAAGGATGCGGGTTTCGGTGGCCTCGGGCATGGTCAGTGGCTCCGATGGGAGGTAGGCACGTTCAGGCGTACTTCGGTGCCCCCGTCGGGGGCGGCACCCAGGGAGAGGCCGGCGCCGATGAGCAGGGCGCGTTCACGCATGCCGCTGATGCCGGCTCCTTCGGGAGCGCCGTTGATGCCGCGGCCGTCGTCGCGGACACACAGCTCCACACCCGCGGGGGTGTGCCTGACGGTGAGCTCGACGTGGCGGGCGTCGGCATGGCGGGCGGCGTTGGTCAGGCTCTCCTGGGCGACCCGGTAGAGCACGAGTTCGGTGTCCCGGCTCAGCGGTGGCAGGTCCGCGTCGATGTGGTGGCGTACGGCCAGAGCGGAGCCGGTGAACTCGTTGGCCAGGGCTTTCAGGGCGCTGGTCAGTCCGAGTTCTTCCAGGACGCCGGGGCGCAGACGGCGAGCGATACGGCGGATTTCGTCGAGGCTGGCGCGAGTGGTCTCTTGTACCTGATGCAGTTCTTCGCGTACTGCGGGTGGGACGTGATCGGCGACGCGTTTGAGTTCGAGCAGAACGGCGGTGAGGGTCTGGCCGATCTCGTCGTGGAGTTCCTGGGCGATGCGGTGACGTTCGGCTTCCTGCGCGGACAGGGCGCGGCCGGCGCTGGTGGCACGTTCGGTCTCCAGGCGGTCGAGCATGGTGTTGAACGTCGTGATCAGTTCTGCGACCTCGCCGTGACCGCCGACAACCGGACGTGTTCCCGGTCGAAGCAGGTCGGTGGTGGTCATGGCGCGGGTGAGACGTTGCAGCGGGGCGAGGCCGATGCGCAGCAGCAGACCATTGGCGATGAGCATCGCGGCCAGTCCCCCGGTGAGGACGGCGGCTTCGGTGAGGAGGACCGGCGTGGAAACGGTCACCGGTCCCAGCAGCAGGGCGGTGGCACCGATCAGCACCACGGCATTGAGCAGGAAGATCCGCCAGAACAAGGGCATCGACACCGCCTCCGTCCAGTCGCCGTCCTCACCACTGATACCGGCCTGACGTCCGCACCGGCGCACGTGCCCCGGCGGGGGATCCACGGCCGTCATGGTCAGCCTGGGTGCGATGTGCGCTGGTGTCCATCGGTGGCAACACCCATGTGTCGGCCGGTGCAGTGGGGGTCGGCCACCTGGGGAAATGGGTGCCGGCCCCGATGGTGATGGCGGAAGGATGCGTGTGACCGTGGCAGAAACCCCCTGACCTGGACCCGGGAGGAGGAGCCATGGCTCATCCTGGCGACAATCCGCTGCACCACCTCGAGGAGCAGATGGAGCGGAGGGACCTGCATGTCGTGCGCGGTCCGGATACGGGGCGCCGGCCGCGGGAAGTCCGGCGCAGACCGGCCTGGGCGTTGCTGGCCCTGTCGCTGGCGATGCTGATCGCCGGCATGGTGCTGCCGCACGGCCTGCTCCTTGCGGCCGGCCTGGTCACGGCGGGAACGGCGGCGAACCTTTTCACACCTGCGCGGGATCGCAACGAGCCTCGCCCCCGGCTGCCCTGACACCCACCGTCACGCCCGTCCGCGACAGCGACCGTCGGACGATCACCAGTGCCTGAAGGGCCGCGAGCAGAGGAGGACGTATCGCTCCCGTCACTCGCGACCCCAGACATTCCGTGCTCCTGAAGGTGGTGACCCGTGGGACATGCTGACACCCTGCTCGCCATGGGCGGCGCCTTCCTGGCCGCCGCCGTCCTGGCCCGCCTCGGCAGCCGGATCGGCCTGCCGACCATCCCGCTGTTCATGCTCGCCGGCATTCTCCTCGGCCCCCACACCCCGGGCCTGGTCCTGGTCGAGGACGCACGCGACTTCGACATGCTCTCCGCGCTCGGCCTGGTACTGCTGCTGTTCTACCTGGGCCTGGAATTCCACCTCGACGAGATCAGAAGTGGCGGCAGACGCCTGCTGACCGCCGGCGGCATCTACCTGCTGCTGAACGTCGGCGCCGGCCTGGGATTCGGGTTCGCACTGGGCTGGGGGGCGCGGGAAGCCCTCGTACTCGCCGGTGTCCTGGGCATCTCGTCCTCCGCGATCGTCACCAAGATCCTCATCGACCTCGGCCGTATCGCACGCCCCGAGACCCGCCTGATCCTGGGTGTCATCGTCGTGGAGGACATCTTTCTCGCCCTGTATCTCGCCGCCCTCCAGCCCATCATCAGCGGAGCCCAGGGCGTCACGGAATCGGTCCTGCAAGCGGCCAAGGCGTTCGGCTTCCTCCTCGTACTGGCTGTCGCAGCCCGCTACGGCACCCGCCTGATCGGGCGCCTGATCACAGTCCACGACAACGAACTGCTGGTCATCAGCTTCCTCGGAGCCGCAGTCCTCATCGCCGGTGTCTCCGAGGTCCTCGGGGTCGCCGACGCCATCGGCGCCTTCATGGTCGGTCTGATCCTCGCGGGAACCCCCTCCGGACCGCGGATCCGCGCACTGGTGCATCCGCTGCGCGACGCCTTCGCAGCCATCTTCTTCTTCGCCTTCGGACTGGCCATCGACCCAGGAGACATCGCTTCCGTCGCCACGCCGGTCGCCGCGGCCGCAGCCCTGACCATCGTCATCAACGTGGCCGCGGGACTGCTCGTCGCCCGCCTCTACCAGTACGGCCCGCAGCCCGCCGCGCGTATCGCCACCACCCTCCTGGCACGCGGCGAGTTCGCGCTGATCCTGGCCGCCATGGCCACCAGCGCCGGCCTCGACGGCCGCCTCGCGCCGTTCATCGCCGGCTACGTCCTCGTCCTCGCCGTCCTCGGCCCCGTCGTCGCCGGGCGCGCGCACCTGCTCGCCCATGTCCTTCGAGCCGCGGCCACCTGTCTGCCCGGCCACCGAGCCCGCACTTCGTTTGCCGTCGCCCCGTCGGCCGAGCCGGTACAGGGCGAGTCCGGCACCTGCTCCGACGGCGACGCCGGCCCGCCGACCCCGTACGGTGTGCCCACCGAAGCGCAGCGGTAGCGCCGGGGCACCGCGCAGCGCGCCGGTGGCGCCGGCAGGGCCACGCGGGCCGACGCACTGGTTGGGCCTACGAGCGATGTCGGCCGCACCGGCCATCGCCCAACGCGGCGATCCCGCTTTTCATCCGCACTGAGTGCAGCTGACGAGCACCTTCGGACACGCTCAACTCGGTTGCTTGAAAGAAATGTTGACGAATCATCAGGATTGGCAGTCCGCAACGAGGGCGACTCGGCCGACGCCACAGCCATCGGCCGACGCTTGCCACACCCAGCTCGCACGGTAAAAAAAGCCGCGACATATTTATTTAAGCCCTAAGATAAATGAGCGGGCGTCACGCGCGCCACGATGAAGGGACGGTGCCGATGCGGCCCACGGCATTCGGGGCTCTTCACGATCGAGGGCGTAATTGCGGCCTGAAGCCTCCGGTCTCGAGCAGCGATCTGGCGATGTAGTTCGTGAGGTTGCGGAACCCGAGTGCGGAACCGCGCAGGTGCTCGAGCCGGCCGTTGATCGCCTCGGTGGGGCCGTTGCTGGTGCCGGGACGGTCGAAGTAGGCCAGCACGTCGCCTGCGCGTTTCTTCAACGTGCGGCCGAGCGTGGTGCCCTCGACCAGTACGTTCGGGACACCGGTGCTGATCGTGTCGATCAGCTTGACCATCAACTCGCGGCCACGGCGCCGGTCCTCGTGTCGGTAGGCGGCGATCATTCGCTGGTAGATGCCCCAGGTCGCCTCGACTTCGACATGCACGTCGTCGGCGAACAGCGCGGTGAGCCGAGCGGCCTGCTTGTCGGTGAGCAGCCCGGCACCTGTGTGCAGGGATCTGCGCGCGGAGTAGAGGGGGTCGTTCTTCATGCCGCGGTGGCCGTGAATCGCCAACTGGACCCGGCGGCGGCACCGATCCAGCGCATCGCCGGCCAGGCGCACGACGTGGAAGGGATCCATGACCGCTGTCGCGTCGGGGAGCTCTTCGGCGGTGGCGGTCTTGAAGCCGGTGAAGCCGTCCATCGCGACCACGTCCACGGCGTCGCGCCAGGCCTCGTCGCGGTCGGCGAGCCAGGACTTGAACGCCTGCTTGGAGCGGCCCTCAACCATGTCGAGCAGCCGGGCGGGACCTGTGCCATCACGGACGGCGGTGAGATCGACGATCACAGTGACGAACTTGTCGCCGCGGCGGGTGTGGCGCCACACGTGCTCGTCTACCCCGATCGCGTTGACACCGTCGAAGCGGTTCTCGTCGTTGATCAGCACCCGCTTGCCTTCGGCCAGGACAGCGTCGTTGGCAGTGTTCCACGCGACGCCGAGTCCCTCGGCGACTCGGGCCACGGTCAGGTGCTGGCACACGATCGCCTCGAGTGCCCACCGCAGCCCGCGACGCGACAGCTTCGTTCGCGGCTCAGCCGCGAGGCTGGTGTCCTGGCGCCACACGTGACCGCAAGCGGTACACCGGTAGCGGCGCACGGTCACCACGAGCGTCGTCGGCCGCCAGCCCAGCGGCTCGTGGGCCAGCTCCCGGGTCACGGTGTCGCGCGGTACGCCTTCGCAACCACAGCGACGGCACCACTGGTCCGGCTCGACGACCCGGCATGCCAGCACCGCACGGTCGGGCCTGAGTCGTTGGCCGGTGACGGCCAGACCGAGCTCATCGAGCCGGCAGAACTTGGTCAGGTCAGGGCAGGCAAAGGTAGCGTCAGACAAGTCGAGGTGTGCCAATCTGGAAGACCACGACTTCCGTCCCGGGGCAGCGATGCACAAACGCAGCCGGACGCCCGATCTCGTGTCACCGTCGCAGCGATCTTCTTCGCGTACCCACTCAGATCGGTCAACGGCGCACCCGATAGCGCAGGTGAAGCACCCGGTTGCCCTGAACAACTACGTCTGGGCCTTCCAGCAGGTGCTGCGCGTCGACGGAGCCGAAGTAACGCTTACCGGACCCGAGCACGACGGGTGCGACGTCCATGCGTACCTCGTCGACCCAACCTGCGGCGAGCGCCTGGCCGCCGACGTCGCCAGCAGCGAACTCGACAGTGCGGTCACCCGCAAGCTCCCGCGCCTTGGCCACGGCCGCCTCGATGCCGTCGACAAAGTGGAACGGCGCCTGGAGGTCCCAGCCCTCGGGCGCACCACGGTGACTCACCACGACCACATGGTCGATCCCACTCGGAGGCGTCCCATCCCAGCCGTCGGTGATGTCGAAGGCGTGACGGCCGGAAATGGTCACCCCGACCTCGTCCCAGTACGGCCGGACGTAGTCGAACGAAGCCTGCGACACCTTCAGAACGCCACTGTCGTCCAACGGCACGTCACCGCTGACCAGCCACTCGAAGATCGGACCGGGGTCGTCGTTCTCAGCCGCGATGTAACCATCCACCGAAACCGACGCGTTCATGACCACTTTCCCCATGGATTCCTCCTCTGTTTGGAGTCCCAAGTCTTGTGCAACGTGAGCTGTCGCTCTTGTACGAAATCAATCGGCCGGGAGCGGCCAGCCGTCCAGGACGTGGTCGGGATGATCGCGCAGGAATCGCCGCCGGACTTCGGCGTACCGGGTCGGCGTGAGCCCGGTGAACTCCCGGAACTCGCGCACGAAGTGGGCCTGGTCGAAGTAGCCCGCGCCAGCGGCAATGTCTCCCCAGTCGATCGGTGCCGCGACGTCGAGCGCCAACACGGCGGAGCTGAAGCGGTAGCTGCGAGCCAGCCGTTTTGGCGTGACACCGACTACGGCCTTGAACCGCTTCGCCAAATACGTGCTGCTGGCGCGGGCCGCCACACCGATGTCGCTGATCGGCACTGTCCCGCCTGTCGCCGCAACGGCGCTGCTCATTTGGCGGACCAGGTCAAGACCGTCGATCACCCGCAGCCGTCGCACCAGTTCCTCCTCGAGCAACATCAGCATTTCGTGCGGTGCGTCCGCCAAGGTCAGTCGGTGTCGCAATTCAGCGATAGCGGGCTGGCCCCAGATTTGCTCCACCGTCGCAGGTCGGTCGCACAACTCGGCCGCGGGCATCGGAAGGAACGGTGCCAGGCCCCACGGCCTGAAGTGGACGCCCACGGACCGGGTCGGGGTTGGGTAGCTGAACTCCCACGCACGCGTGGGCGTGGTGACCGCGCAGCCGTCGGCGTACTCCACGGCGTCTACGTCGGTGCCTGCGCGGATGAGAAACGGCGCCCCGAGGTTGACGATGAGCAATGGCGCGGGCGCCGCCGGCAGCATCAACCGGGAGTACGGCGGGGCGCCCTCCAGGTAGTAGAGGTCGTCGATCAGCCCGTCCAGCGGCGGACCGGGCATTCTGGATACATACTCCACGCCGACATCATCGCCGACGGCCCATCCGGCATCACGCGCCGCCGCCAGCATCGAGCCGGCGCCGATCCCTGACGGGGCGCCCCGGCGCATTTCGGTCCCCAACTACACCCCACGTCGTGAAGGGCCGCATTCGGACGGCTGGGACGTCTTGACGAAGGGCCTACGGACCTCAGATCCAAGGCGGGGCGCTGGTACGGGGTCCTCACCTTCACCATCGTCGTGGCCATCTCCTATGTCGACCGGGTCAACATCTCGGTGCTCATCACCGACAACGCCTTCCTGGACAGGTTCGGGCTGGCCGGCGACCGGGTGGCGCAGGGGGCTCTGATGACGATCTTCCTGCTCGGATACGGTCTCGCCGCCTTCGTGCTCACGCCGGTGTACGAGACGCTGCTCGGGGTGCGGCGGGGGCTCCTGGTGAGTGTGGCCACCTGGGCGGTGCTCACGTTCGTCTCGCCATGGATCGGCAGCCTGTTTCTGCTGCTGGCTGTGCGGTGCCTGCTCGGGGCCGCGGAAGGTCCGCTGTTCTCTCTCAAGACGATGTACGTCAAGGACCGGTTCACCGACGCCGAATTGGGCCGCCCGAACGCGGTCAGCTCGATGGGCGTCTCCCTCGGCACCGCCGTGGGGATGCCGCTGATCACCCTGTTGATCGTGCACTCCGACTGGGCCACGTCTTTCCATGCCCTCGGTGCGCTCAACGCGCTTCTCGGTATCCCCCTGGTGCTGCTGTTCATCCGTCCCCTGAGCGCAGGCACTCGCGGATCGGACCGCGACCACGCACAGGACCGGGACGCGGACCGGAAGCCGGAAGACGGACCGATTCCCTCCGATCGCCACCCGCGCAGTTTCGGCATCCTTCTGTCATCCCTGGTCCGGGCCCTGCGAACGCCGCGCCTCGGGTGGATCCTGCTGATCGAGATCGCCACCCCGGCCTTCCTGTGGGGCACCGCTTCCTGGCTCCCCTCGTATCTGCTGCAGGCACGCCGTTTCTCCGCGGCGCAGACCGGGTGGCTCGCTGCGTTGCCGTTCACTGTCAGCCTCGGCTCGGGGCTGCTCGGTGGCCTGTTCATCGACCGGGTCCCGCAGCGTCACCTCCCGCTGGTGCTGGTGGTTGTGAGCGTCGGGGCGGGTGCGTGTGCAACGCTCGCCGTATCCGCAACCTCGGCCACCGTTTCGGCGACGGCATTGATCCTCGCCGGTGGATTCTGGGGGCTGCAGGGGCCCGCCATCCCGACACTCGTGCAGCGCCACGCCCCCGCGGGCAGCGTGGGCAGTGCCTACGGGGTGGTCAACGGGGTCGGCAACCTGGTGTCGGCATTCATGCCGACCCTCATGGGAACGGCAATCGCCATGGACGGCGGACACGGCTTCGCCGCCGGCCTGTCCCTCCTGATGGTTACGCAGCTGATCACTCTGGTCAGTGCCGTGGTCCTGCTCCTCCGGCACCGAGGTCCGCACGCCGGGCAGGGTCGGCCGCTGCCGAGCACTGGGCCTGCGGTGCAGTCCGCGGGGCAGGCGACCAGCACGGTTCTCTGATGTCGAAGAAGGCGCGCGCGTTCGGTCGTCCACGGCGCAACCCGTTCGGTCGCCGAGTCGACCTCGGCGGCGCCGGGACCGCGGGCGAACCACTGGTGGGCGGCGCAGACTCGCGGCCGGGGCCCTACTCGCTGTGCACGATCTGGATCAGGTTGCCGCAGGTGTCGTCCAAAACCGCAGTGGTGACCGGGCCCATCTCCAGCGGCTCCTGGGTGAGGTGCACCCCGAGCTCGCGCAGCCGGTTGAACTCCGCATGTACGTCGTCCACGGCGAAGGATGTGGCCGGGATGCCGTCCTTGACCAGCGCCGCCTTGTGCGGCTTCACCGCGGAATGGCCGTCGGGCTCGAGCAGCAGTTCGGTCCCGTCGAGGTGATCCGGTGAGACCACGGTCTGCCACCGGTCCTTGCCCCGTGGGACCTCGGTCTTCTTCACGAAGCCCAACACGTTCGCATAGAAGCGCAGGGCGAGCCATAGGCAAGTGACGGCTTGCCCATCAAGGCAAGCGCTCCGACGCTGCCCGTCGAAGAGACACGCCCTCCCGCCCGCACGACAGGCCCGGTACGGTGCGGTGCCCAGACGCTTTCTGCCGGCCCACGGTTCTGACGTAGCCAAGCCCGGCCGGGCTCACCGGACGTGCGGCCGACACACCATCAGCGGCCGTCACAGCATGACCCGGCGGCAAACGGCTGTGCGAGAGA
The DNA here is from genome assembly GCF_036108815.1 of Streptomyces sp. NBC_00353. Classification (NCBI taxonomy): domain Bacteria; kingdom Bacillati; phylum Actinomycetota; class Actinomycetes; order Kitasatosporales; family Streptomycetaceae; genus Streptomyces; species Streptomyces sp. NBC_00353. Next base: position 1,144,776 of record NZ_CP107985.1, read on the forward strand.
CTCCCCCAGCGAGCCTCCTCGGCGCGTCATGAAGAAGCCGAGCCGCCTCTCCGGGGAAACTCTCGTCATGACCAATGCAGCAAAGGCAGTCCTCGAGGGCGGACCCGACGATCTCCCCCAACGGATCGTCTCCCTCACCACACCCGGCACCGACCTCAAGATCCCGTTCCGTGGCGGATACGAACACTTCAAGGCCACAGCGCGCCAGCAGGAAACCACCGAGGGCGAGCTGCCTGTCTACGAGTGGTGGGAACGCACAGAGATCCCGGGCTGATCACTCCTCACAGCACAGCCCCAGACACAGAACCATCGGCACACGGGCACCACTCAACCTGCCTGACCACTTCCGCGGCCATGATCCCGTCCCCTCACTGACATGCCACTCATACACCGCAACGGCGGTGGCTCTCATCACCGCCGACGCAACTGCACCGAACCCAGGCAACGGCAGGGAATCAGCGACCACAACAGCCCCGCCGTGGGCGGCGGTCCGCATCCGCGCCACTGCATCTCCTATACGTCCTGGAAGCGGAGTACGAATCGTCGTTGCCAGGGCGTTTCCACCGCGCGGCGGTGGTAGTGCCGGCGGACGAACGCCACCGCTTGGCCGGCCGGGACTCCGTCGAGGACAGCCATGCATGCCAGGGCTGTCCCCGTCCGCCCGTATCCACCGCCACAGGCAATCTCGACGCGTTCGTTCGCCGCGCGCGTCAGCGCCTCTTCGACGAGGCTCCGCGCCTCCTGACGGTCCGGTAGCCAAAAGTCGGGCCAGCGCAACCACCGAGCATCCCAGGCGGTGGCTGGTGGCTGCTTGCCGAGCAGATACACCGCGAAGGACGGAGTCGGTCCCGGCGGCAGTGGATGACGTAGGCCCCGGCCGCGCACCAGCGCGCCAGAGGGAAACCGAATGATCCCGCTGTCTGTCGAGCTCCAGTTCTCCGCCACGCGAGCAATCTACCGAGGGTTGACGGGCGACCGCGGTCACGGTCTCGAGATTCCCCCGGACCGGCCTAGATAACAGGGCTCCCCTCAACTCTCGGGGCTCCAGCACAGTGACGGCGGTTCGGCCGCTGCCCGGCAGTGCTCCGCCCTCGCACACGGGAGGCACCAAGCCCCTCCACCAGGACGGATACGCCGAAGCGCCTGATCGGCACGCCGCACCCGAAAGAGCCACACCCCTCCCGAAAAAATTCTTCCGCCGTAGATGTAGAGATCTCCTTTGCCGCTCCGTCCATGGGGTGAGTGCGCCACACTGGGCGCAGCGAACCAGGGAGTCGACATGCCGAAGTTCTTGCTCATGGTCAACCACGACGGCGGCGTCTTCGAGGAGCCCATGGACCAATGGGAGCCCGGCGACATCGCAGCGCACTTCAACTACTACGAGGTGCTGACCAAGGAGCTGACCGAGAGTGGGGAAATGGTCCAGTTCATGGCGCTCGCCGACCCCCGGCTGACCAAGATCGTGCGGTCGGACGGCAGTGCGGCGCCGCTGGTGACCGACGGGCCGTTCCCGGAGTCGAAGGAAGTACTGGCCGGGTTCAACGTCTTCGACGTCGAGTCCGAGGCCCGCGCCCTTGAGATCGCCGCGCGAATCTCCGCCGTGCCCGGCCCGGGCGGGGTGCCGACACAACAGCCGGTCGAGGTGCGACAGGTGATGAGCGACAGCCAGGGCGACCTGTGAGCGGTCCCCACCCCGTCGAGGACCTGTTGCGTTCGCTCGCGCCGCAGGTCCTCGGTGTGCTCGTGCGGCGGGTGGGGGACTTCGACGCGTGCGAGGACGCCGTGCAGGAAGCCCTTATCGCCGCCGCCCGGCACTGGCCCGAAGACGGCGTACCGGGTAATCCGCGCGGCTGGCTGCTGCAGACCGCGACGCGGCGATACGTCGATCAGGTTCGCAGCGAGCAGGCGCGGCAACGGCGCGAGGAGCGCATGGCCCAGGAACCCGTTGCAGGCGATGTCCCCGCCGGCGATGACACGCTCATGCTTTTGTTCATGTGCTGCCATCCCGCGCTCACGCCCGCCTCGGCGATCGCGCTGACGCTGCGGGCGGTCGGTGGCCTGGCCACCTCCGAGATCGCGGGCGCCTACCTGGTGCCGGAGGCGACCATGGCGCAGCGCATCAGCCGGGCCAAGCAGCGCGTCAAAGCATCGGGCCCCGGGTTCGAGGTGCCCGAGCCCGGGGCGAAGGGCTGGGCAGCGCGGCTGCGTTCCGTCCTGCACGTGCTGTACCTGATGTTCAACGAGGGCTACGCCACCACATGTGGCCCCGCACTGCACCGCGCCGACCTGTCCGGCGAGGCCATCAGGTTGGCCAGACAGGTACACCGGATCCTTCCTGGCGAGGCCGAAGCAACCGGGCTGCTGGCCCTCATGTTGCTGACCGAGGCCCGCCGCCCCGCCCGCACCAGCACGGACGGCGACCTGGTCCCTCTGACCGAGCAGGACCGCACTCGCTGGGACCGCCGCCTCATCGGCGAAGGCGCCGCGCTGCTCGCCACTACGATCGGCAGCGGACCGCCTGGCGAATACCGGCTGCAGGCCGCGATCGCAGCCGTCCACGACGACGCGGCACACGCCAAGGACACCGACTGGCCACAGATCCTCGGCCTGTACGGACTGCTCGAACACGTGGCAGGGAGCCCGGTGGTCACCCTCAACAGGGCAGTCGCGGTTGCGATGGTCGACGGCCCGGGTGCCGCACTCGCACTTCTCGACGAACTCGACACCGAGAACGGACCGCTCCATGGCCACCACCGTGTGCATGCTGTGCGGGCACACGTGCTCGAAATGGCCGGCGACATCCCATCCGCACTCGTGCACTACCGTGCCGCGGCGGCCCGCACCACCAGCATTCCTGAACAGCGCTACCTGACCGCGAAAGCCGCCCGGCTGCATCACCACACGCGCAACTGAACGCCGGTTCCCCCTGGATAAGAAGATCCGTGCCCGTCTCGCTGAAAACCGGTCGACCGCCCAGCCGAACCCATAAACGTGCAGTCCTCGACCATAAACACGTCGATTCACTTGGTGTCGGCGATAGCCAATGAGTCCAGGGCCGCCTGGCAGAGCTTTGCGCGGGCGTCGGAGTCGAGCCGCTCGTCCAAATACCCTGGGAGACGGCCACCGGCGCACTGTCGTCGAAGAGTCACGGCTTGCAGGAGCTCCCGTGCAGAGTAGAAGCGGTGGGCCTGTCGGCGACGATCGGCTGCCGGCTGCGCGGGGCCGGGCTGATCATCGCGGTGGAGACGCTGCCCCCGCGGCAGGAACTGGCACGTCGCTTCGGGGCAGATGTCATCGTCGACCACACTCGATGCGATCCCGTCGCAGGGATCATGGAGTTGACGGACGGCCACGGGGTCGACGCCGCCATCGAAGCGCTCGGCTCCCGGCGGACTGGGGAGGCCGCCTTCCGGGTGACCAAGCCCGGCGGGCGCATCTCGAACGTCGGCTACCACAGAGAGGACCTCGAGCCGCTGGAGATCCCGCTGGAGCCCTTCAGCTACGGGATGTCGGATAAACAGGTCTACACGAGGCTGAACCGAGGCGGCTGCGACTGGCTCAACCGGCTCTTCCTGCTGATGCGAACCGGAAAGGTCGATCCCACCCCGATGACCACGCACGAATTCAGATTTGACGAGATCGTCAAGGCGTTCCGGATGATGGAGTTCAAGGAGGACGGAATCATCAAGCCCCTCATCCACTTCGACTGAGCGGGAGCACGGCGACAGCGTTGGCAACCAGCACTCGAAATGGAACGACTTGAAGTGGGTGCTGTGAGCCCGGTTCCACGTGTTGGTCATCCGACGGAATAGGGCGTCGGCGGTTCGGAGAGCCCGTCCGATGCCGAACGGATGGCTTGAGAGCCAGTCGGCGTGTCGGTCGCCGACCAACCGATTGACAGTCGGGCCAGCGCTGATTCCAGAGGCCTGTCAAAGCCCCCGCCCGCCCACTTGCGGGCATGTGTACCCCCGTCCTCTCACGCTCGCATGCCGCCGAGCTGACCGCGATGCCCGACGGACCAACCGCCATAGGAAACAGCGTCCAAGGCGACCGAAGTTCTGCATCTGGCGCTCGTCGGCAGTGCAGCGCTTCGCCAGGGCCCGCCCGGGATGCGGCCGGGCCCGGACAGGCAAGCCAAAGCGGGACTTGCGACGCGCGTGACGGGCGTTGCCGTCACTCAGGCCCTGGCAACGGATCCGATTCTCATGCCGTTGGACGAGTCGGCCTCGCCCTCGCCCCCGGATCCCATGGGCGAAGAGCTCGACGCGATGAAGACCGTCGGCCTCTCCACCTCATCGCCAATCGACCTGCGCAGACGCGATACCTTGTGCAGCCAGCAACGGACCGAGAACCAGTCTCCCCCGCAGGCGCCCTCAGCCGACGACGGCACAGTGATTCATACCCTTACCGAAGCCCTCCGCCGTGAGCGCACCACCCACCGCGAGCACGTGCAAGGGCTCGAATAACGACTGGCCGCGGCACACGGCGAGATCCTGCGCTTGCAACGCGTGATCCGGTCACATGGTCCGAGGCCGTGACGGCACTCGCCTGGCTGCAGAGCTTACGATCCAGAGCGCAATCCCAGAGCACTGTGCTCCACCACGCCCGAAGGAAGATCGCTCTTTCCCGAAGCCCGTGCAGTCAGCTCCACGAGTCCGGCCCGAAGGTCGGCGGCCGGCTCACCGAGGACGATCGCGCTGATGATCAGCTCCAGCATCAGACGGTCGTACTCGTCGCCCATGCTCCGATAGCGCTGCCCATCGGCCTCCACCACAGCAGAGCCGATCCTCATCCCACCACCAGTCACTGGGACAAACGACGCCTCATAGACGCCGCGACCGGTCCAACTCCGGTGCGTGAAAAGGACATTCCCTTCGGCGAAGACGTTCCACTTCTCATCCATGTCCCGGGCTCGATATCCGCGCTGGATGCGGTTCCAGTCCTCGTTAGTCCAGACACGATCCGGCAACCGGGGCACCGGCCTGGGCGAGCTGATCAGGTGGAGGCGCCGGAACGACTCTCGGGTGAGCGGGGCATCGGCAGTCATAACGTGATCCTACTTATGCACCACTCCAACCAGGACTGCGGATTACCTCCAAGAGCAGGCAACCTGGGCGGAGGGCGACCCTCAGCCGCCTTCCCGACGCGTCCGCAACGTCCTGAACGGCGGCTTTGCGAGATTCCTTCACTACTACCCCAGATAACTCGAGGACTTCGATTTCGCCGCCCAGCCGGGTGTCGATGAGAAACTCATCCGCGATCTGGCCACCCTGCGTTTCCTCGACGACGCCTCCAACGTGCTGTTCGTCGGGCCGCCGGGCGTCGGCAAGACCATGCTGTCCGTCGCGCTGGGACGGCCCGCGGTCGATGCCGGGCACCGCGTCTACTTGACCGCTGCCGAGCTCGCGGCCAGGTGTCACAAGGCCGCGCTCGAGGGCCGTTGGAAGACCTGCATGCGGTTCTTCGCGGGTCCGAAGCTGCTGATCATTGACGAGCTCGGCTATCTGCCGCTGCCCGAGGACGGTGCGTCCGCACTGTTCCAGGTGATCAACCAGCGGTATCTGAAATCGTCCACGATCTTGACGACCAATGTCGGTATCGCCGACTGGGCCGGCGCCTTCGGGGACGCCACCGTCGCGGCCGCGATGCTCGACCGGCTCCTCCACCGGGCCGCCGTCGCGGGCATCGACGGCCCTTCCTATCGGCTCCGCGGCCACCAGAGCCAGGCCGAGACCCTGCGCAAGGGAGTCAACGCCCGTGTCTCATGAAGTCGAAGGCGCCTCACTTCCGTCCCTCGTCCCGGCTAACTACCCAGTTTGTGAACGGCAGTTCACCCCAAGCCCTCGGAAGATCTACTGCTCTCCTCGCTGCAAAGCCTGGGCCCATCGCCCGGGCCCGGCCGCCCCGCCCGGAACTGCATCTCTGTCCCGTCTGCGACGGAGAATTCATGGCCAACCCCCGCCTGCGGCAGGTGTATTGCTCGCCAACCTGTCGCAGCGATGCGGAGAAACAACGCAACCACCAACGAGATGAACGACGCGCCCGACTCCTGAGCGAACAGTCTCGCAAGCTTCCCGCACCGCCGGTCATGACCAGACAGGATCCGCTCGCACCCGCTGCCCTGCGCAACTGCCGGCACTGCGATCAGCCGATCACCATCGTCGCCTTGCTGGCCACCCCCGAAGCGGCCTGCCCAACCATCTCCAATCGAGTCCCTCACATCACACCGTTGCGGAGGCTCCCCTGAACGAGCCTGCCTGACCGTCACTGATCATCAGGGCCCGGCGGCCTCCGGCCGCCGGGCCCTTGCCCAGGGCTTGATCAAGTTCCGTAGGTGTCCGGATCGTTGGTGATGCCCAGGATGGGGAGTGCTCGTTGGGGTTCGTCGCGGATCGCCGGGTGGTTTTGGCGATGTTGTCGGCTCCGAGGGTTTTCAGCACGCCGATGGCGAGGTTGCGGAGGGTTGCCATGGCCCGTGGTGTGGTTCCGGCGTGGACGGTGGAGGCGTCCTCGGCGAAGGTGACATCCCTGATGTGGTGCGAGGAGTTCTCCACTCCCCAGTGTCCGCGGATCGCGGTGGCCAGGTCGGCCGGGCCGGCCTGGTGGGCGTCGAGGCTGGTGACCGCGTAGACACTCTCACGGGTCTCGCGCTTGCCGGTCTGCTTGCGGCGGCGGTGGACGCGGATGGCCAGGCGGGCGTGGGGAAAGGCGATCCCGCCGAGTTGGTCCGCGATCCCGCAGGTCTTGATCGAGCGGGACTCGCGGCGTCCGTGCCCGGAGGCGGAGGCGGTGTGCTGGACGGGAATGTCCCGCCACGGCAGGGTCGCGAGCTGGTGGTGGGTGGTCGGCTGGTTGGTCTTGATCACGGTGATGTAGTGGGCATTCTTGGTCTCGACCAGCCAGGAGATGTTCGCCTTGACCGAGTGCAGGGCGTCGAAGGTGACGACGGTGCCGGCCAGGTCCAGCGGTGCCAGGAGCGGTTGGAAGTGTGTGGTTTCGTTCGTCTTCGCGCCGACCTCCACCTGGGCGAGGGTCACGACGGTGCCGTGAGTGACCGCGGAGAGCAGATGCCGGCGCGTCGCGGTGAGACGGGCTGATCCCCTGAGTGCTTTGCCGTCGACAGCGATCACGCGCGGCCGCCCGGACGCGGAGGGCGACGGCGCCTGGGCGAGCTCGGTGGCAGCGCGATGCCGGTCGGCCAGGTAGGCGCCCACCGCCCGGTCCAGGGCGTCACCGTCAACAGCCCCCAGCACACGGCCGATCGTGGCCGGAGACGGAGTGCGCCGCCATCCGAGCACGTGGCGCCGGATCCCGATGACTGTCAGGAGTGCGTGAGAGGCACGCTGGCCCCACTCGGCGAGTTCATCGATGCTCCTCGCTCCCGAGACGACCGCGCAGGCACACACCAGCAGGACCGACGTCAGCGAGTACCACCGGCCCCGCCGCGAGCGCGGATCGGGCACCGAGTCGAAGTAGAGGCGCAGGTCAGCGATCCGACCGGCATCCAGCGGCCCCAGCTTCACCAGCACGGCGGGAACGGGAGAACATACAGCAGCAGGCACGGGCCACCTCATGATCATCAGGCTTAAGACACCACAATGATCACGAAGCCCGTGCCTGCCCTGTTATGTACCCCAACCGGTCACAACCCGACCAGCCACACGCCCCCGGAACTTGCAACCGCCCTGGCCCTTGCCGTCAGTTCACCAGCCGAAACCGCTGGATGCCTGGTCTCGCCAGCGACACCTGCTGGCGGATCACCTTGTCACGGGCAGCGGGCCCGATTCTCGTTCCCATAGTGCGGCGACCATCGGCTGTCTCGATCACTGCCGGCCGGGTCACGGCTCGCAACGCAGTCCAGAGCAGCCGTGTCTGTTCCGTGAGCGTCTGATGCATTTCCGGTCCGACTTCGGGCTCGAACCACCGCACTGCGAGTCGCCCGCTCTCGAAGAACTCGCCCCGTTCGTCCGTCCTGAGACGTGAACAAAGCAGCTGGACAACTGCTGCTATCGGCGGTCCGCACGGCGCGCTGACGCCGGGAGCCGGAATGATTGTTGGTGGCAGGGAGGCGCCTGCCGGGAGGCCGAGAAACGCTTGCGTGCTTCCGCAGCCCAGCGCGGACTCGATCGAGGAATGCAAGTGCACTTGGTGCAAACCCAGCGGCCCCGGATGACTGCAATGCCATCCGGATGCGGGAAACACCTCAGCAATCCGTTGCCCTAGGAGCACCTCATCAGCAGGCATGAGCCATGTGTCCGTCGTCTTCGTGCGAGACCCCGCGATTGCCATGGGGCAAGAGTGCCAGTACGTCCCTCCCACCCTGCCGTCACTTCTCGCTCCCCACACTCCTCACACCGTTCAAGCGTCAAGGAAGTGAGGCGAGGAGTACCGCTGGCCGTTTTCAAGAATCGCCATCAACACCCGTGTCCCCCATGGCATCGGGTCGGTGTCAGGCCGAATCCGAGCGAACTCGAGGCAGTTCCCCCTGGCCTGCACCAGGGCACGTGCCGATCGACTCCCCCGTGCGTCGGCTCCTCGCCGGAGGCGTCGGCTGCACGCGATGCTCAGGCGGTTGCGGCGACGAGCCCCACCATTCCGGCTGGGCGCCTCAGTTGGCCAGTCCGAACACGACAGACGGCCCAGAACCCTCCGTCGGATTTCCGCCAGCACCTCATGCCCGACCGCGCCACGATGAATGGCATGACCAGCACCTATCAACCCCGGCCCATCACCCCCACGGCACTGAAGGAGCTCCGCCTCCGCGACGACGCCGGGCGTCCGATGTACCCGTACGTGGACGAGGAAGGCGGCGCCCCGCTCCGGTGCTGCCTGCGGCTCAGCGTCATAGATGACCGGATCGCCCTCGTCTCGTACGCCCCGCTGCGTCGCTGGGCGGCCCGGACGAGTGCCGAGCCCGGAGCGTATGACGAGCAGGGTCCGGTCTTCATACACGCACAGGACTGCGGCGGGCCGGCCCCGGACAGCACCGGCTACCCCTGGGCCCGACCCGGCGCTCTCCGTGCCTTCCGCCGCTACGACAACCGAGGGCGCATCATTGGCGGCCGCATGGTGGAGCTGCCTGAGGATGCCGACGCGTCCTTCGACCGCGCCTTCACCGAAGCCTTCGCGGACCCGGATACCGCCCAGGTCCACGTGCGAGCCGTCGAATACGGCTGCTACCACTTCCGCGTGGACCGGCCCTGACAGGCCCAGGGGGCGGGCCGTCGGCCACGCCGGCGCCCGACCCCCACTCCTCCGAATGACCGGGGGTCTACGACACCGCCGTCCCGATCACGATCCTGCCCCTCCCGACCGTCCGAAGTCGTTCACCAGGCCCCCCTCGCCTCCTCCAGGACGCGCTTCGTCACCATGAAGACGAGCTCGCCGAGCAGCTCGACGCCTGAGCAGCAGAGCGGCCAACTGCAACGCTCAGTGGATTCCCGATGGAGAAGTCAAGCTTCGGGCCTGTGTTGGGGGCCCGGTGGACCGCGTCCCGGCGGGACTGACGTTGATCAGCGGGTTGGGAAGGAAGCGAGAGCAAGATCCCACTGGTCAGCTGCGTGAAGCAGTGCAGCTGTATCCACCTGGACCTCCACGAAGTATTGATGGATGTCGGCTCTGTCATCAGCCTGCTGCCATGGGGGGCCGCTTCCAGGGACAGGTGAAGGCGAATCACCGCCCCAGCCTCGCTTCGGGCGGAGAGGCTAAAGGCCAGGACCGGCTCGGTGAACCACGTGTCCGGGGACAAATAACCTTCGGCATCAGGTTGGATCACGGACACCGTCCCTGCGGCCACCGCGCGCAACCAAGCGGCAACCTGGCGGGCCTCGTGGGTCGGCAGAGATGGATCGGCAAAGGACCAACTGCCCTCGGTAGTCGTCACCGTGCCACCGATGACCAGCCAGTTGTCGTCGTACCGGTTGCCCTGGACTGTGGCGAACTGATAGCGCAGCGGGCAAAGCTCGACACTGCTTGCATGGTCACTCAAGAGCACTGCCACAGGATGTCACGGGCCCTCCCGGCGGTGAACGGCGCGGGCCGAGTCTCGCTGGGTCGTCGAGCACACGATCTCGTGACTGCACGGCTCCTCCGCCTGCGCACACGCTGGGAACGACGCAACGACATCCACGAAGCCTTCCTCGGCCCGGCCGTCTGCCTGAGCACCCACCGCCACGTCCAACGCCTCTGTTAGGACCTCAAGCCCCTTCCGAGGAAGCATCCTTCGAAGACGCGCCCTTCGGGTACCGGACGAAGAGGACGCCCTGGACCTCGCCGTCCGGTGCGCTGTAGAAGTGCGGGGCGTCGGCCGGCCAGTGGGCGTGACCGCCGGGCCCGGCCGTCTGCGGCGCGTCCGGCAGGCCGACGACCGCCGTTCCGGAGAGCACCATCAGGCTCTCCGTGGTGTGCGGGACATGCGCGGCCGACTCCTGGGTCGCGCCCCCGGCGATGGTGACGCGGAAGACGTCGGTGGCCGCGCCCTCGTCCTCGCACCGCTCCAGGAGGACCGCGGTGACGGCGCTGCCGGAGACTCCGCCCGCCGCGACGCCGGGCGCCGGGTCGTCGAGGACGGCGCTGAGCGGGCGGCCGAGCGCGGTGGTCAGGGCGTAGAGCGTTTCCAGGGTGGGGTTGCGCCGACCCGTCTCGAGTTCCGAGAGCGTGCCCTTGCCGACACCCGAGCGGCGCGAGAGCTCCGACAGGGACAGGCCGCCGTCCTGCCGCAGCCGTTTCACCCTGCGCCCCACCTCGTCGTTCAGACCCATCCGCCCGGTTCCGTCCGCTTCTGCGCCCACCGGCGCTTTGACGTGCCATCACCTGCGTCCCTAGTGTTCCACAAACAGAACGATCCGTTTACGGAACGCTTGGAACCTGCTCTCCCACTCCCTCCGGAAGTGATGCCCGCATGTCCCCGCTCGCCCGCATACGCGCCACCGCACCGCCCTCGGCCGTGGCGGCGGGGCTCATCGCGGTCACCGTCGGCGTGACCAGTGCCGCCGCCCTCGTGTTCACCGCAGCGCGGGCCGCCGGGGCGGACGCGCGGGAGGTCTCTTCATGGATGCTGGCACTCGGCGTCGGGATCGCCGTTACCTGCGTGGGTCTGTCGCTGCAGTACAAGGCCCCGGTCGTCACCTCCTGGTCGACACCGGGAGCCGCGCTCCTCGCCACGAGCCTGAGCGGGGTGTCCATGGCGAAGGCCGTGGGCGCGTTCGTGTTCAGCGCCGCACTGATCGTGGTGAGCGGTCTGACGGGATGGTTCGCGCGGATCATGGACCGGATCCCGGTGCCGCTGGCGTCGGCGCTGCTCGGCGGTGTGCTGCTCGAGTTCGGGACGGGGCTCTTTTCCCAGATGGGCGGCAGTTTCGCGATCGCGTTTCCGGTGTTCGTGCTGTATCTCCTCGCGCGTCGGCTGCTGGCCCGCTACGCGGTCCTCATCGCGCTCGGCGGCGGAGTCGTCGCCTCCGTCCTCACCGGGGGCTGGCATCTGGAACGGGTCCGACTGTCGCTCGCTCAGCCGGTGTTCACGGCTCCCGAGTTCGACTGGAAGGTGCTGATCAGCGTCGGCGTGCCGCTGTTCGTCGTCACCATGGCCTCGCAGAATCTGCCCGGGGTCGCCGTGCTGCGCGGGTCCGGCTACGAGGTGCCCGTCTCGCCCGTCCTGACATGGACGGGTTCCGTGCAGGCAGTGCTCGCGCCGTTCGGGGCGTTCGGCATCAACCTGGCGGCGATGACCGCCGCGATCTGCACCGGCGACGGGGCCCACCCCGACCGGCAGCGGCGCTACCTCGCGGCTGTGTGGGCGGGCGTCTTCTACCTGTGCGTCGGCCTGCTCGGCGCGACCGTCGCCTCACTGCTCACCGCGATGCCTCACGCACTCGTCCTGGCCGTCGCCGGGGTCGGCCTGCTCGCCACGATCGAGGCGTCCCTGGCCAGTGCCCTGTCGGACCCCGCGTCAAGGGAGGCGGCCGTCGTCACCTTCCTCGCCACGGCCTCCGGTATGACGCTGCTCGGCATCGGGTCCGCGTTCTGGGGGCTGCTCGCAGGCGTGCTCACCAGCGTCATCGCCTCGGTGGGACGGCGGCGCAGAGCCGCCGCATCCGCGCCCGCCCCACGGCCGGTCACGGCAGCCTCGCGCACACCTGAGCGAACCTCCGCGTGAACACCGACCACGCCGAGATCGCCGCACCCTCGTCGGCCACGGCCTCGGTGTGCAGCCGGTCCCTGTCGAAGCCCTGCCGGGCCAGCCGCTCCCGGTCCCAACGGGCGATCCGGTCGGCCTCCGCCTCCGGGTGAAACTGCACGCCCCAGGCCCGCGCCCCGACCCGGAACGCCTGGTGGGGGCAGGCCACGCTGGATGCCAACCAGGAGGCGCCCGGCGGGAGTTCGGTGATCGCGTCGACATGCCGCTCGATCGCGGGAACCGTCGCGCCGAGCCCGTACAGCAGCGGATCGTCGGCGGCTTCGGGGCGCAGCCGGATCTGTGTGCTGCCGAACTCGGGCTGCCCGTGACGCGCATGTACGCTGCCGCCCGCGACCTGTGCGAGCAACTGGCCACCGAGGCAGATGCCGAGGACGGGCGTGCTGTCGTCCAGCGCCTGTGCGACGAGGCGGCGGGTGGCCGGGAGCCAGGGCGCGCGCTCGTCGTCGTCCGGCAGGAAGCCGCCGCCGAGCACGAGGAGCGGTCTGCCGTCGAGCGCCTGGGGCAGGGCCTCACCCTCGTAGGGACGCAGCACTTCGAGGCCGATTCCCGCCTCGCGCAGCCAGGCCCCGACCCGGCCGGGACCGCCGCTCCTGGTGTTCTGTACGACCACGGCGGTCGGCGGGCCCGGTGCGTGCGAGGTCGTCATCGCCTCAACTCCCCTGCTCGGCATCTGCGTTCGCTGCGTTGATCTCTACGTTGATCAAGGCAGCAGATCAGAGCGCGACGCACGACGTCAACGGTCCGTCGGCCGCCTCACTCTGAGCGTCATGTCCCACTTCGCAGCCGCCGGGACCCGCTTCACCGGCCCGACCGGTCACGCCGAGCGCCGCCTGTCCGCGCACCTCTGTGCGGTCACCCTCGACGACAGCCGCGTCGTGATGGTGAAGGCAGCCCACGACCCGGCGGCGGTGCGCGCGGAGGCGGCCGGGCTTCGGTGGGTCGCGGTACTGGTTCCCACGGTGCACGGGTACGACGAGCGGTCCCTCGTCACGGATGGTGTGGCCGAGGGGCGCCCGAATCGACCGAGACACCGCAGCCCGGCCCGCCCGGGGTCGGGGCGCATGAGCACACAACGCTCACGTGTCGGGGTGTCGTCAATGCTCCGCGTCAGGACGACGGGGCGAGGACGCAGAACTCGTGGCCCTCCGGGTCGGACAGACATCTCCACGGGACGTCACCCTGGCCGAGGTCGAGGTCGGTGGCGCCGAGGTCCCGCAGCCGGGCCACCTCCGCCTCTAGATCGTCACCGGGGTACGGCAGCAGGTCAATATGAACGCGGTCCGGCACGGCCTTCCCGCCGGGCGTGCGAAGGAACTCGAGATACGGGCCGACACCCTTCGCAGAGCGCAACACCGCATGATCGTCAGTCACCTCGTGCAGGGTCCAGTCCATCGCCTCGCCCCAGAACCGGGCCATGGCCCGCGGATCCGCACAGTCGACCACCACCGCGGCGATCGGCCCCGTGTCCCGGTAGATCTCCCGAGGCTCCAGCACGCAGAACTCGTTGCCCTCCGGGTCGGCGAGGACCGTCCATGGCACGTCGCCCTGGCCCACGTGGGCGGGCGTCGCGCCGAGAGCCTGGAGGCGCGCGACCAACTCCGCCTGATGGGCCGCAGAGGTGGTGGCAAGATCGAGGTGCACACGGTTCTTTGTTGTGGTCTTGGGTTCCGGGACGGTAACGACGTCGACGCAGACGGCGACCGGGTCCGGCCAGACGAAGCCGCCGCCGGGTTCAACGTTGGTCACGCCGGGACCCTCGCTGGAAACACCCCAGCCGAGCGCCTCCGCCCAGAACCGGCCGACCGCCGAGTCATCAAGAGCCTTTATGTTCACCTGAACAGGTCGCAGTGCCATGCCGGTGATCCTATGCACTCTGCAACGACATCCGCAGGTACCGTCGCCAAACAGAGATCGACTCGCTCACCGGCCGCATTCCTCAGCTCGCCAATCAGAGCGCTCGGCCCCGCCAGGTCAACTGCTCACTCGGCAGATGAAGTGGTAAGTCGCAAGCCCTGAGGATGATGAGGGAGACAGCGCGGCGTCAGTACTCGAGCTCGACGTAGTCGATGTCGGTGAACTCCACCAGTAGGTCGTCGGCCCGGCGTCCCCCGTCCTTGAAGTAGATCTCCTGGAGACCTTCGGCAACGATGGTGCGCAGCTGCTGTTCGGACGCGCCGGTCTGCCGGGCGTCGAACAGCCGTGCCGCATACGCGGCCGGGAGATGCTGGGTGATCCGGCGGATACGGCCGTCGTCCGTGCTGCCCGGGGCAGCAGTGAAGCCGAACCGGGCGCGGGTCTCGACGACGATGCCGCCCGTGGCGGCCGCCTGCTTCTGAGCCCGCTCGCGCACCCGGGGCTGCCAGGCCCGGCGGACTTCGGCGGCGAGCCGGGCGGCGAGGTCTCTGCGCGGGTGCTTGAACTGCCCCGTCAGATACCGCTCGACCGTGCGCTGGGAGACGCCCAGGCGGTCGGCTGTCGCCCGGGTCGAGCCTCTCTCACTCTTGACCAGGAAGCGCATCTGTGCCGGAGCGGTCTTCGGGAGCGGGCGGGTGAACGAGGCCGCCTCGGCCCTCTCCAGGCTGTCGCCGATCTTCCCCATCCGGGTGTCCTACTCTCCGTCTGCCGCGGCGTCGGTGCCCTTGATGTGGCGGGCAGGGTTGTGGCCCTGGTCGAGCATCTTGACGGCCCACATCAGGTCCTGGGTGCCTTCGTGTTTGACCATGCCGGGGCTCACCCCGAGGCGGAATCCACCGGGCAGCGGCGTGCCGTCGGGGGTGTGCGGCAGGAAGTCCAGCGGGGAGGGTCCGTCGGACAGATACACAGCGCAGTCCGACAGGACCGCGATCGGGAACAGATCGGCCGCCGTGGCCAGCTTGACCATCTTGCGGTGCATGTTCACCCGGGCCGTCGAGATGACCGCGGCGCGGATGTCGGGCCGCCAGGTCGGGCGTGCCAGGGCGGACCACGGCTCGCCCGAGCGGTACTTCGCCCCCTGCGGGCGCTCCCTCAGCTTCCCGATCCCTCCCTTGACCGTCGCCTTGATCGCCGACAGCACCGCCACCAGTCCCGGGTCGGACTGCTTGTGGTGCTCCATCGCGGTCAGGAAGTCGTCCTCCGCCATCCCGGAACCGACACCGAGGTCGGCCATGGTCTCCTTGTACGCCTCGGCCAGGACCTTGTACCAGGGATCCAGATACGGGCCGGCCTCCGGGCGGATGTATGCCTCGGTCGGCTGGATCCGTGCGTCGAGGCCTTGCGTACCGATGAGTTCGGCGGCGTACGCGACGGTGGGTGTCGCGTACCAGGCCGGGCCCGTGGGTGGGGTGCCGTGCGGGGTGAACGGTGACGGCAGGCGCGGATCCAGGGCGATCTCGGAGAGATCGACCAGCCAGCAGCCCGGCACCTTCTTGTCGAAGACCGGTGTGGTGACGTGGACCGGTTCCCCGAGACCGACGATCAGGCGGTTCGCGGCGGCGAGGAAGGCGGTGTTCACGTCGATGCCGACCGCGAAACTCTTGACGCACTCCCCGTCCGTGAGCAGTTGCGGATCACGGAACCAGTCGAACGCCTCCTCGTCCAGGACCTCGTCGTGAGTACGGACATGGCCACGTGGGTACAGCGCGGCAACCACGGGATGCTCATCCGGTGCCTCGGGCGGCGCCGGGTCGACCGGGTGGGTGAGCGAACCGGGCACGGGTCCCGACGTCCACCCGCCCGACGCCTCGTCCGGCACCGCACGGGTCGGCGGGCGCAGGGCGGTCATCAGCTCCAGCCCGGCCACCGCCGCCGAGCCGCACGGGGTGATCACGCGGGCCGCGTACGTGTCCAGCACCTGGGCCAGCGCGGCCGGCTGAAGCTGATCGGCACTGCCCCAGGCTCTGGAATCCAGCGCCCCCCACGGCACGATCGCCAGCTGCACACACTGACGTCGGCCACCCTGAACCGGACGGTAGATCCGCACCCACGGTCCGAACCCACGCCGCGTCAACCGCCACCCCGCCTTTGCGATCTGCTTGACCGCCTGGTGGTCCTCGGGCAGACGCAGCGTGCGGCGGTCCGCCAGCTCGGCAGGCAGGCCGAACCGGGCGGCAGCGGAGGCGGTGAGCACGATCAAGGGGTCGGCGTCCCTGCCGTTCCGATGCAGACGAGCAGCGCCGAGTTTCGCCTCAGCGAGCGTCCAGTCGACGAGGGAGGGGATGTCCCTCGCGGGGCAGTCCAGGACGAGGCCGCCAAGAGCGTAGGCCGCTCCGTCGCCGTCCAGGACGGCCAGCGGTCCGTTCACGAACCGGGGATCGGGAGAGGCCGACGGGGCGGATGAGGCAGGGGCCGGTTGTCTCCCGGGGGATGCGGCTTTCCTGGGGGCGGTGGTCCTGTTGGAGGCGGTGGCCCTCTCGGTGTCGGTGGCCCTCTCGGGGGCGGGCCGATACGGCACGGCGTTGCCCGTCGTGGCCCCCACGGCCCTGTCCGTGGTGTTCCTGCTCCCGGAAGCCTGCTCCTCCGTGGGCGTGCCCGTCACGGCACTGTCCGTCGCCGCGTTCGGCGCGCTGGTCGGCAGTTGAGGGGCGGCCGGCGCTTCGGCCACGGCGGCGAGTTGGGCCGCGATGCCGTCCAGCAGCTTCGCGTACGCGGCCCGGGTTGCGCCCTGGGGCTCACTGCGGCCGGCTTCCCACCCGGCGACCGTCGTCCGGGTGACGTCGAGCGCTTCGGCGATCTCCGCTTGAGTGAGCCCGTAGCCGGTACGAAGGCGCGCCCGCTCGGCGGGCTCGGGCAGTTGAGTGCGGCGCGGCCCGGACTTGAGCAGGGCGTCGACGGGGTCGGGCTTGCTGGCCATACGGCGCTTGCTCCTTCGGTGTCAGTCCCGGTCGCTGCCGGAAGGGCGGTAGGGGGCCGCGTCCAGGAACTCGCGCAGGTGCTGGCCTGTGAGAATACGGGCGGGATTGCGCCCGGGGGGCAACGGGAGTCGCTGCCCCAGAGCCCACTGGAAGCGGGCGGCCGGAGTCAGGTCGAAGGTGTACTTGCCGCCTTCGCCGGCATCGGGCGCAGAATCGAGGATCCGGTACGCACCGACACAGACCCCGCCGTCGACGAAGGCCAGCAGGAAATCTCCGTGCCGGGCGACGGTCTGGGCCGAGAAGCGCCACCAACGGGCGGCACCGTCCTCAACGGTCCGGCCGGCACGGAGCGAGGCCCTCACATCCACAGCCAGCATCAAGCCCCTCCCCACTCGCCCGCGCATCCGACTGACTCAGTCGGTCGATCAGTCGATGAAACCAACCCTAGTACTGAACAACACTGTTTATAGCCTCATAAAAATGTTCCCTGCGGTCGACACGACGGCGATGTCGGATCCAGCTGTTCGGGCAGGTCTGTTCAGCCCGTGACTGTGCAGGGGGCCTTTGTGAGGTTGGTGCTGGGATCCGAGCGGCTCCTCGCACGAAAGGCCTGCCGCGACAGGACTCGGTGGAGAGTCTGTCGCGGCAGGCCTCGGAGACGGGGCACGGAGTCGACGGGGACCATGGCGTACGACTCGGCCGACGTGTCGCCGCCGTACCGCCGGAGCCGTCAGGCCGTGTGCAGCGTCAGCCCGTACCGGCTGAGGATCTCGTTGATCGGCTGGTGCCAGGTCTCACCACCACTGCTGCAGTTGCCCCAGCCGCCCGAAGTGACGCCCTGTGCCTGGTCGCCGCTGATGAACGAGCCTCCCGAGTCGCCCGGCTCGGCGCACACACTCGTCTTGGTCATCTGATAGACGGCGCCCTGGCTGTAGTTGACGGTCTCGTTCGTCGCCAGCACATTCCCGCAGTGCCAGTGGGATGTGGAGCCGGAGCGGCAGATGGAGGCGCCGATGGGAGCCACCGCGGAGCCGCGGACCAACTGGTCGGAGACGGTGCCCCAGCCGAGGACCACCGGCACGGTCCACCAGCCGTTGCCCACACTGACCCAGGCATAGTCGTCGCCCGGGAAAGAGGACCCTTGGAAGTTGCCGATGTACGAGCCGTCCCATCCGCTGACCCCGGCGCCCGGCTGACCGCAGTGACCGGCCGTGACGAAACCGCCGTACACGGAGAAGCCGATGGAACACCGCACGTTGCCCGTGTAGTACGGGTCGCCGCCGACCGTCCCGGCGGAGAAGGTCTTCGGTGCCTCGGACGTCCGCCGCACGAACACCGGTCCGGCCTTGCGGGCCTGCTCGACGAACGCGCGGACATCGTTGTCATCCTCCGACGACGCAACGACGTTCACCACGACCCGGTTGGCCTTCGGGTCGACGTGCCAGCTGGCGACACCGTCGGGCGCGGAAAGCGCGTCGAGCTGCGCTTTGACCGCATCGAGCTGACGCGCACTGTGGGCCACCAGCCGGACTGCCGCACCGGTCGCGCGTACGGCATCAGCCTTCTTGTCACTCGTGACGGCGACCGTGAGCTTGCCGGTTGCCGGATCGAACCAGGAACCGCCGTACGACTGCCCTGCCGCCCGTCGAGCCTTTCCCTGTACGGCCGTTGCCGTCGTCTCCGCGGCCAGACGCACCTTGGCCTGGCTCGCCGTCAGACCCAGGTCCTTCCGCATCGCGGAGAGCAGGCCGGCCGAGGCCGGCGCCTTGGCGGTGGATGCGGGGGTGAAGCTGGGGGCGGAGGTCGTGGATGCGGATGCAATGGAAGGGGCGTCTGCGGCGCTGGCGGGGGCGATGCCGGCCGTTGCCCAGGCTCCGAGCAGAAGTATGGCGGACAGACCGGTGCGTAACACTGTTGTACGTCTCAAGGGAATGGACCCTTCTGTTGTTCCGACATTGGTGGGGGAGGAACAGCAGGCGTCCGAGACCTCTCACCTGAGAGCGCTCTCAGAGTGTGCCGCGACAGACTGTAATGCAGTGTCATCGTCAGGTCCATGCCAATGACTGCGAAGGTGTGCGCCCGGTTGTTCAGGCTCTCGTCGCCGGGCAGTTGCGCCGGCGACGAGAGCCTGCTGGTTGCTGGTCCTGCGTGGGCGTGGCTTCTGCCGAGCGGCAGAGACGGTCAGGAGCCGGCCTTGCGCTTGTTGTAGACGTCGAACCCGACCGCGGCAAGCAGGACAAATCCCTTGATGACCTGCTGGTAGTCGGTGCCGATGCCCACCAGCGACATCCCGTTGTTGAGTACACCGAGCACCAGGCCGCCGATGATGGCGCCAAACACTGTGCCGACGCCTCCGCTCATCGAGGCACCGCCGATGAACGCGGCGGCGATGGCCTCCAGTTCGAAGTTGGTGCCGGCCTGAGGGACGCCTGCATTGAGGCGGGCTGCGTAGACGATGCCGGCGAGGGCGGCGAGCACCCCCATGTTCACGAAGACCAGGAAGGTGACACGCTGGTCCTTCACCCCCGACAGCTTCGCTGCTGCCCGGTTGCCACCGAGCGCGTACACATGGCGTCCGACGATCGCGTTGCGCATGACGTAGCCGAAGCCCATGAGCAGTACGGCGAGCAGGAGCAGGACGACCGGGACGCCGCGGTAGCTGGCCAGGGTCATCGTGAAGGCGAGGACTGCCGCGCCCATGGCCACGCACTTGGCGAGGAACAGGTTCCTGGGCAGGACGTCGAGTCCGTACCGCTGTTGCCGCCGCCGGTCGCGGACCTCCTGGATCAGGGCGAAAGCCAGGAGTCCGAGGCCCATGAGAAGGGTGAGATTGTGATAGTTGGTCTGCGGACCGACCTCCGGGAGGTAGCCGGTGGATATCTTCTGGAAGCCTTCGGGGAACGGGCCGAGCGAGCGGCTGCCGAGGAGGATCTGGGTGCCGCCGCGGAAGAGCAGCATCCCTGCCAGCGTAACGATGAACGAAGGGATGCCGACGTACGCGATCCAGAAGCCCTGCCACGCTCCGGCGACCGCTCCGACGACGAGGGCGAGGACCAGGGCGAGGACCCATGGCACATCCTGCTCGACCATCATCACGGCGCACGCGGCGGAGACGAAGGCGGCCAGTGAGCCGACCGACAGATCGATGTGGCCGGCAATGATGACGATCATCATGCCAATGGCGAGGACGAGGATGTAGCTGTTCTGGAGCACCAGATTGGTGACGTTGTTCGGCTTGAGCAGGACGCCGTCGGTCCATATCTCGAAGAGCACGACGATCAGTCCGAGGGCGATGAGCATCCCGTACTGGCGCATGTTGCGGCGGGCCGCGTCCAGGAGGAGGGTGCCGGTGGTCGCGGGCACTGCCGCTGTGGCCGGCGTCGGGCGCTGCGGGGTCTCGGTGGGGGCCTGGGACATTTCCTGCTACCTCTTGTCGCTGGTCATGTGGCGCATCAGGACCTCCTGGGTGGCTTCCGCGCGCGGGACTTCGCCGGTGATCCGGCCGGCCGACATGGTGTAGATGCGGTCGCACATGCCGAGGAGTTCGGGCAGTTCGGAGGAGATCAGCACGACTGCTCTGCCTTCGGCGGCGAGCCGGTCGATGACGGTGTAGATCTCGTACTTGGCGCCTACATCGATGCCGCGGGTGGGTTCGTCGAGGATCAGCACATCGGGTCCGGCGAAGATCCACTTGCTGAGGACGACCTTCTGCTGGTTGCCGCCGGAGAGCCGGCCGACCTGCTCGAACACGGTCGGGGCCTTGATGTTCATGGATTTCCGGTACGACTCCGCGACCCGGGTCTCCTCGTGCTCGTCGACGACGCCGCGCCGCGCCACCTTGTCCAGGGCGCTGAGGGTGATGTTGCGGCCGATGGTGTCGATG
This sequence comes from Streptomyces sp. NBC_00353, assembly GCF_036108815.1. Classification (NCBI taxonomy): domain Bacteria; kingdom Bacillati; phylum Actinomycetota; class Actinomycetes; order Kitasatosporales; family Streptomycetaceae; genus Streptomyces; species Streptomyces sp. NBC_00353. Next base: position 1,165,687 of record NZ_CP107985.1, read on the forward strand.
GTGTTGAGGCCGTACTGCTTGCGGTCCTCGGTGACGTAGGCGATGCCGTGCCGGACAGCCTCCGGGACGGTGCGGGTACGGATCTCCTGGCCGTCCTTGAAGACCTTGCCGCTGATGTTGTGGCCGTAGCTGCGTCCGAAGACGCTCATCGCCAGTTCGGTGCGTCCCGCGCCCATCAGGCCGGCGATGCCCACGATCTCGCCCCGCCGGGCCTCGACGTGGGCCTGGTCGACGACCTTGCGGTGCTGGTCGATGGGGTGGTGCACGGTCCAGTCGCGGATCTCCAGGGCAGGGTGGGTGCCCGGTTCGCCCTCGTACCTGGTCCGTTCGGGGAAGCGGTGGTCGAGGTCGCGTCCGACCATGCCGCGGATGATGCGGTCCTCGGTGGTCTCCTCCGCGTGCACGTCGAGGGTCTCGACGGTGCGGCCGTCGCGGATGACGGTGACCGAGTCGGCGACCGCCGCGATCTCGCCCAGCTTGTGCGAGATGATGATCGAGGAGATCCCTTGCCCTTTCAGCTCCTTGATGAGGCTGATGAGCTGGGCGCTGTCCTCGTCGTTGAGTGCGGCGGTCGGTTCGTCGAGGATCAGCAGTTCGACCTTCTTGGCGAGGGCCTTGGCGATCTCGACGAGCTGCTGTTTGCCGACTCCGATGTCCGCGACCCTGGTCTGCGGGTGCTCACGCAGCCCGACCCGTTCCAGGAGGGCGGCGGCGTGCCGCAGTGTCTCGTTCCAGCTGATGAAGCCGTGGTTGGCGTGTTCGTTGCCGAGGAAGATGTTCTCCGCGATGGAGAGGTACGGCACCAGGGCGAGTTCCTGGTGGATGATCACGATCCCGCGTGCCTCACTGGCGCGGATGTCCTTGAACGCACAGCGCTCGCCGCGGAATCGGATCTCGCCCTCGTAGCTCCCGTGCGGATGCACTCCGCTGAGAACCTTCATCAGGGTCGACTTACCGGCGCCGTTCTCCCCGCAGAGGGCGTGTACTTCGCCCTCCGCGACGGTCAGGGAGACGTCCGAGAGCGCCTTGACTCCGGGGAAGGTCTTGACGATGGACCGCATTTCGAGGACCGGCACGGTCATCGGAGGTCGCTCTCCTTGATGTAACCCGAATCGACCAGCTCCGCCTGGTAGTTGGTCTTGTCGACGCTGACCGGGTCCAGGAGGAAGGACGGCACGACGCGCTTCTCGTTGTTGTACGTCGTGGTGTCGTTGACCTCGGGCTTCTTGTCGTGGAGTACGGCGTCGGCCATCTGGACCGCCTGCTTGGCCAGGGCCCGGGTGTCCTTGTACACGGTCTGGGTCTGCTGTCCCGCAATGATCGACTTCACGGACGCGACCTCGGCGTCCTGGCCGGTGACGACCGGGTAGGGCTTCGACTTGGTGCCGTAGCCGTCCGACTTGAGCGCCGAGATGATGCCAATGGAGATGCCGTCGTACGGGGAGAGCACGGCGTCCACTTCGGCCGACGAGTAGGCGCTGGTCAGCAGGTCGTCCATGCGCTTCTGTGCCGTGCCGCCGTCCCAGCGCAGGGTGGTGATCTGGTCCAGCTTCGTCTGCTTGCTGCGGACCACGAGCTGCTTCTTGTCGATGTACGGCTTGAGGGTCTTCCAGGCGCCCTGGAAGAAGTACCGCGTGTTGTTGTCGTCCGGCGATCCTGCGAACAGCTCGATGTTGAAGGGCCCCTTCTCGGAGCCGGACTTCAGGCCGAGCTTGTCGACGAGGTAACCGGCCTGGAGTTCGCCGACCTTTTCGTTGTCGAAGGAGGCGTAGTAGTCGACGTCCGGGCTGCCGAGGATGAGCCGGTCGTAGGAGATGACCTTGATGTTCTGCTCCCCCGCCTGCCGCAGGACGTCGCTCAGCGCCCGACCGTCGATCGCCGCAATCACCAGGACGTCCACACCCTTGGTGATCATGTTCTCGATCTGGGAGACCTGCTGGTCGACGTCGTCCTCGCCGTACTGCAGATCGGTCTTGTAGCCGAGCTTCTTGAACTCGGCGACCATGTTGCGGCCGTCGGCTATCCAGCGCTCCGACGACTTGGTCGGCATGGCGATACCGATGGTGGAGCCCTTGCCGCCCGCCTTCTCCTCCTTGCTGCCGCCGGCGCCGCTCTGCCCGCAGGCGGCAAGTGAGAGGGACAGCGCAACGGCTGTCAGGGCGGCTGCTGCAGTACGCGTACGGGTCGTGCGCATGATCGGTCCTCCGGAGTACGAGGGAAACGGCGGAAGTTGGCCCGACAGGGAGTGGACCCCATCGAGCGTTCGGTATATCGGACAAGGTTCGAATCGCTGAGCGTGCCCATTCGTGACTGCCGGACGATCAGCCGATTCCCCTGAGCGGCAAGGTGGTTGCTCCTGGGGCTCGCGTAACTCCTATAGCTCCTAGGGCGTTCGATATTTCGTCACCCGTTCGAAATTCTGGCGTGACCGTAGTGAGGGGTCGGGGAGAGTGTCAATGGTTCGCGCACGCGCGACTGGGACAAGCAGGTCACCGCAGCGGGTTTCGGCCGTTCCGAGGCCGGCCCACATCGCTCCGGCACGAGTGCCGGCGCCGGGCGGGGGAACTCCGCGTACCGCCTGGGAGCCTATGCTGTCTTCAGGCGATCACGGCCGACCGCAACTTCAACTGCCGCATCTGGCAAGGCAGACCATGCCGCACCTCTGCTCGGGAGCCCTCACCATGACGCCCTCCGCCGACGACGCCTCCTCCTGGACGAGGCTGTGGGCCGGCTCCCCGCACATCCCGCACGCGCCCCTCGACGACGTGACACGGCGGCACGCGGATCTCCCCGCAACGCTGCTGCCCACCCCCGTCGGCATGCATCACCCGGCGATCTTCGAACCTGCGTTGAAACAGTTTGCCAACGCCTACCGGGCCGGGGAGCCGCACTTCGAAGATGCCGCGACGGGCCGGGCCTGGCACCGGGCGCGGCGGACCGTGCTCGATACGGTGCTAGCGGCCGTCGCGGAGGGTCCATGGGCCCGCCATCTGGTGCTGCGCGGCAGCGTGTTGATGGCGACCTGGTTCGGGGATGCGGCCCGCGATCCGGGCGACCTGGACTTCCTCGTCGTACCTCAGGACTGGGCCATGGACGGACCCCGGACCTCGGGTCTGTTCGACACGATCGCCCGGGATGCCGCGGCAGCCGCGCGCGGCGCCGTCCGAATCGACGCGGCCGCCATGGTGACCGAGAACATCTGGACGTACGACCGGGTTCCGGGCCGCCGCATGCTGCTGCCGTGGACTGCGTCGGGGATTCCCGGTGGCACCGTACAGCTGGATGTTGTGTTCAACGAGATCCTGCCGGCCCCTGCCGAACTCACCGAGATCCGGCCGCTGGGTGACGGTCCCGGCTGCCGGGTGCCGGCCGTCTCCCCCGCTCTGTCGCTGGCCTGGAAGCTGCTGTGGTTGGTCACCGACGCCTATCCGCAGGGCAAGGACCTGTACGACGCGGCCCTGCTGGCGGAACACACTCCGCCGTCCTACGAACTGGTACGGGACGCCTTCGTGCTCAGCGGCGCGGAGGGGGTGCGGCCGGCCGGTGCCTGGTGGCTCGACGAACTGGACGTGGAGACCGGTTGGTGTCACTTCACAGCCGAACACCCCTGGGTCACGGAGGATGCGGCAAGCTGTCGGGGGCGCCTCGCGCGCGCCCTCGGACCGCTCCTGGAGAGGGCGGAGCGACCGGGAGAGGACGGCTACGGCCGGTGGGCCCGGTGGCTGCAGCCACTGGTGGAGTCCACCCGCGCAACGGCCGCCGACCACCCTGAGTCCGCCCTCGGGCATCTCTGCGAGGGCGGCCGGGACGGACTGACGGCTGCCACCGTGATCGTTCGCGAGATCGTGGGACGTGAGCGCATCTCCCCGGAGGACGCACTCGCCGCTGTTCTGACGGACGGGAGCACATGGCGCTACTGGCGGGAGAACCCGAACGCCTGCCGCCAGGCCCTGGAGGAGTTGCGATGACGGCGGTCCGATGCGCTGCGCGTCGGCGTCTCCGTCTCGAGTCACCCGCCCGAAGGGCCGACAGCTGAAGCGCCGGCCGTCAAGGAGCCGGCGGTCAAGGGGCGTCCGAGGAACGATCGCCCACACGATCTTGCCGACCGGGTTTCGGTGCCGGGCTCCGAAGTCGGAGGCGGCCGCGCGAACCAGGAACAGCTCGCCAGAGGTGGAGCCGATGTCCGAGATCGAGTTCCCAAAAAGCCTGGCAGTTACCGTTCCTAAACAGTGTCCAGGAGTGAGCCTTGTGCCCACGTCCCAGTACTGCGCGCATCCCGAACGGTTTTGGATGCGCTGGTCCCCCGCGTTCTCGTTGTCCCTGTCCGGCAACGCGCATCGTGTGCACGCTCCGCGACGGGGCGGCGGGTTTCCTCACGCCCTCGGTCACCACGATCGGCCTGGACGGTCCGATGCCCAGCATCATCACTCTGGTGATGCTGGGGCGGTGCCGTCCGTCGCCGGATCGGGTGTCCGAGGGCGCGCCTGCCAATGGCCACCGAGGCGGCGTCATGGCGAGTCATGCTGCGAGTCTTGCTGATCAGGGGCTTGCGCCAGTGCTGGTCGCCCCACATCGAGGTGTATGCCGGGTCGACGGCGACGATGGCGATGCCGTGTTCGGCGGTCATGGAGACGATGCGGGCCTTGAGTTTGCCGGTGGGCATACCGGAGATGAGTTGCCGGAACCGCTTCTTGCGGCCGTGCTTCTCGCGGGTCTTCTCGGCGGCGAAGTCCAGGTTTTCGATGCCGATCGCTTGCGCGCCGGTCTGTTTGGTCCAGTTAAGGAGGCGAGTGAGGGCGTGCCGGATCTGGGCGTCGCGGTGGTCGGCGGTGCCGGACAGGTCGTAGCCGAAGCGGCGCGGGTCTCCGACCGGGTTGCCGTGCCGGTCGAGCCGGTAGGCGGCGAAGTGGTCGGCGTTGGTGTCGACGCCGATCATGCCCCGGGCCCGGGCGGTCTCCAGCGGAATGGTCTGCACGGCGGGGCGTTGCCAGGATGCGGTCAGGTACCAGCGTCCGCGGTCCGTGTCGAGGTGGATGCGGTAGGCCACGGCCCGGTTGGCTTCGATGCGGTCGGCCCACTGCGCGCCCCGGTGCGCGAACGCGATGCGGGCGGTGAGGGTGTACCGGCCGTGCTTACTGTTGGCCAGGTGGGCGAGCGGGGCGGGCAGCTTGATCGACACTTCGCCGTCAGGGGTGACGCGGATCGTCTCGTTCCCGAAGCGTTTTCCGGACTCGCCGTCTGCGGCGAGGAACCAGCGCTCAGCCTCCCAACGCTGACGCCAGTCGCGCTCGGTGAGCTGCGCGGCATGAAGGTTGTGCCGGTTCCTGAGCAGCCGCCGGCCGCCGCGAACGACACGGACATGTCCGGTCTTCCAGTCGTCGCGGGCCACGTCGAGGCGGTGTTCCAGGGTGGCCAGGCGGCGGGACTTGTGGAACCACTCGCCCTTGGACCGGTACCCGCCCGGCGCCCGCTTGCTGCCTTTCTCCCCGATCGGGAGGGACAGGCGGTGTCGCAGCGTGCGGATACCGGCCTCAAGGTTGTGGACATGGGCGAGCAGGCAGCGTCGGGCCAGGCCGTACTGGTCGTGCGTGGCCTTCGTGATCGCACCCGCGATACGCGACGACGACTGCTCGGTCAGGTCACGCTTGCGCGATGCCCACGCGTCGTTGTCGTGCTTGTGCCCGGCTTCGCAACGGGCCTTGAGGTCGCCAGAGGCCAGGCGGCCCTGGTGCTCGCCGACCAGACGCAACACCTTCTCGTCCTTTGGTGTGAGGTGCTTGAGGCGGTCGCGTAACGCCACACCGGACGGGCCGACAGCAACGAACGGCGGGGCGATGGTGCGGAGCTGCTTCTTCTTGTCAGCCATCGGCAGCCGCCGCTTCCAGTGCCTTCCTGGCACGGTTCTTCGCACTGCGGCGGCCGTACAGGCGGGCACAGAACGAGGTCAGAACCTCCACCATGTCGCGCACCAGGTCGTCTTCGGCCTCGCCGTCATCCAGCACAACGAGTCGACGACCGGTTGCAGCCAGAGCGGCCTCGACGAGTTCGACGTTCATGCGGCCCAACCGGTCTTTGTGCTCCACCACTACGGTGGTCACCGCCGGGTCGGCCAGCAGGCGACGGGCCTTGGCGCGGGCGCCGTTCATGCCCGAAGCGATCTCGGATTCGACGCGCACGACCTTATGCCCGGCCTTCGCGGCCCATGCCGACAAGCGTGCGGTCTGCCGCTCCAGGTCGGCCTTCTGGTCGTGGGAGGAGACGCGCGCGTAAAGTCCCACGCCACCGGTCACGGACGGTGAGGTGTTCGCGTCGATGTTCACCAGGATCGTGCGCGGCCCCACTCGCTCCGCAGGGACCGGCAGCGTGCCCTCACGGAACCAGCGGTACGCAGTACGTGGGGCGACCCCCTGCGCACGTGCCCATTCCGTCAGATTCATACACAGATCATACGACACTCGCGACATCTAAAAGACACCTATGGACACTTAGTCGAGAGCAGTTCCCGACCCTCTCCGATCAGCGCCAGCAGGACGACGCCCGCCACGACCGACACCGACCACCCCATTGCCCGCGGGCAGGAACATGGTCTGTCCGGCGGATCCTGCCGGACAGACCCATGGTCCCGAGGAGGGCTCAGCGCTTGAGCGTGAAGGTGAAGTCGCCGGAGAGCTTGCCGCTCAGCCGGACTGCCGAAACGAGTTTCCCCTCCGTGATCAGTCTCTCGACCTCGGCCCGCGAGAGAACGCAACCTTCAGCGATCAGTCGCACCGGCCGGACAGGGATCCGCGCTGCAAAGCGGACCGAGATGTCGATCACCTCGCGGTCCAGGTGATCCGATCCGCCGGTGTCGAGGCGCCAGGCGTTGTCCCAGTCGAGGGCGATGCGATTACGGCGCCGCACGACCGGATCCTGGAGCAGCTCAGCTGTCAGGCGCACGTCGTTGTCATGCAGCCGGTCCAGCAGCTCAGGTCGTACGGAGCGCACATTCATCCGTTCCAGGACCGTGAGCTTTGCAGTTTCCTCGCAAGTGGTACATAGCGCGAGGAGCCAGGCGTCGATGAGCTTGTGGTTTGCGTTGACGCGAAATTTACCGCTTGCCCGGAAGCGCTCGGACGCGCACGCGTGGCAACGACGGAGAACGAGCGGCAGGCAGGTGGGCACGACCACCCAGTTTTCGAGCACAGAAGTACACCGGTTTCAGTGAGAAGTCCGCAGCAAAAAGGAGCGCGGCGCACATGCGCGACGCGCGACGATTCAGCGCTCGGGAGGTCTCACAGGGTGTACAACGGCGCGTCCTTGTCCAGGCGACTTGGTTCGGCAGCACGGTAATGGCGCACATCGGCGCTGCTCCACTGGTTTTCGAGCGCCTCACCGCCAGGCTCTGTCCGGCGATTCACGGACGAAGCATGAGCCAGATCGCGGCGACGGTGCCGTGGAACACGCAGGTCTGCTTTACCTCGCCGTTTCGGTTGGGCTGAGGCGGCGTCGATGATCGCCAACTGTTGGGTGGCCGACGTGATTTCGGTGCTTGGGCAGGTCTGAGTCCCGGCGCGGTGGTCGGGTTCTCCGGGTTCTTTTGGGCCGTGGGCGGACGGGGGTTTGCTGGTCAGCTGGCGGGTCGGGACAGTGCGGCGAGGCGGTGGAAGGCCGTGGCCAGTTCGTGTCTCCAGGGCCAGGTCGCCGATATTCGCAGGTGGAGGCGTCGGCCGCCGCGGGTGAGGCGGGCTGTGACGTGCCGGTAGCGGAGTTTCTTCGGCTCGGCGGTGGTCAGCTGCCCGTCCAAAAGGAGGACACGGGTCCAGGCGAGCAGGTCGATCGCGGCGAGGCTGAGTTCGAGCCAGACGGCGTTGACGCCGAAGTCGCGGGAGGGGAAGCGGCCGAATCCGGTGGTCTTGCCGCACCGGATGTGGTCCTCGACGGTGGCATGTCCACGGTGGCGGGCCTCCAGGAACTGTGCGGAACCGCCGCCGGAGTACGGGGTGTCGGTGAGGAACACCTGATGCCGTAGGCCCTCGTCCTGGTCGAACAGGGACAGTGTGCTCCGGGGTGCGGCCGCTCTCGGCGCACGATGATGCGGGTGCCGGCCGGGTGGCCGTCCAGGTCGACCATGCCTGTCAGTTCGGCGGTCTCGGCGCCGTCACGCATCGTCCCGTCCTGGTCCAGGGCGGGATGCCAGAGGCGGTCGGGCATGGCCCGGACAGCGCGGCGGATCGGCTCGGTGATGGCGTATCCGACCGAGAAGAAGGTACGGATTCCTCGTTTCCGCACGTTGCGGACGTGGGCGAGGAACGCTTTTGCGGATCCGGCACTGTCGGTGCGGATGAGGATGTCGGTGCCGTGCCGGTGAGCGTCGGGGATCTGCGCGAGTGCGTGGTCGAACACCATGATGTGGTCGCTCGCGGTGTTGGCACCGGCGTTTCCGGGACGCAGTCGGCCGGACAATGCCTCGCCGGTGTTGGCCAGGAAGCAGAGCAGCGGGTGGAAGCCGAAGCCGCCTTTATAGGTGGGTGCGGCCTGCTCCTTCTCGGAGTGGCAGGTGATCAGCGTGGCGTCGAGGTCCAGGACCAGCCCGGGCAGAATGCGTCCCGCGGCCCAGACTGCGGGTATGCCCTCGCCTTGCTCGGCGGCCTGCATCCAGGCGACTTTCCCGAGCGTGGGCACGCGCCGAGCGCAGAGAAGCCAGTGTCCTCTCGTCGGTGTCGGCGAGCAGTCGCCAGGCCGTCGGTGCCGAGGCGACCGAACCGAACACCCCCGCCTGGTCCCGCAGTACGGTCAGGTCCGCGATGGCCTCACCGCCGTCGGCGAGCATCACCGCCAGGTCGGCGGCGATCCGGCCCGGATCATGCCCAGTCCCGCGCGGCCGAAGCGGCCTGAGCGCGGTGGAGTACACGGCGGTCAGCCCGGTGGCATCAGCGAGATCGGCCAGTAACCGTGCCCCGGCATGACCGACCACCCCCGAACCATCTGCACTGACCTGGATCTTGGGACGCAACCCGATAGCCTGCACGTAGAAAGTGCCCCCCGCCTGGACCGACAGACCCCTCAGCAAGGTTCACCGTCCCAGGTCAGGAAGGCACTTTCGCGTTTCCGCCCCAACAGCCGCCGTACCCAAGCGAGACGGCGAGGTTAATGGTGTGCTTGATCTGCCGACGGACGGAATCCGCTTGCCGGGAACTTTCGGAAGCCTCTTACGCGCGCCGGCCGCGTGCTGGTGGACCCGACAGATCGTCGAATCCACGCCCATGGACCAGTCGATGCGACCCTCGGTATCAGCGACGGCCTGGACGGCCCGCAGGATCCTGTCCCGCGTGCCGTCCGCCGACCAGCGACGGCGTCTGTCATGCACGGCCTCCCATCTCCCGAAGCGCACAGGCGGGTCCCGCCACGGGATACCGGTCCGCTGCCGGAGAGAATGCCACTGATGACCATGCGGTGGCTCGTCCACCGATCGCCCCGTCCTGCGTTCATTGGTGGGTGTGGCTCCAGCCGGGTCCACTCCACGTCTGTCAGGTCACCCCGCCCCATGTGGGATGGAACGATCCGGCAACATGGCCGTCACCTGACCCCTCGGACAGGCCCTAGCCGGGACTTGATCTCAGCGGAACACCCCCGGGTCGGCGGGGAGGACGCTGTTCGCGCGTCAGGTCGGCACTCCCTGTCGGCGTACACCGGAACGTGCACGGGTCGGTGCAGCCGAACGTGCGCAACGTACCTGCCTCTTTGAGCTGGTGCGGCCGCCAGGGCCACCCACTTCGTCAGGATGCGGGACAGGCGTCGCTGTCCGTGTCTGTGAACAATCCCCTGGCCTTCGCGCCGTCGCGTGCCACCAGTGACCGCACGGGGCGACATCTGTTGCTCACGGCGGTGTCGAGCAACGAGAGCAGGCTGCTCCCGGACTACCCCGCTCTTCGCTCATTGATTTCAGAGCATGATTAGCAGACGCGTCTCCGGCTTGAGCTTCCTATTCACCGAACGACTCTGTACGTACACCTCCAACTTGGGATTGTTCCCTGCCTTCACAGAAACTGTCCCCTGAACATCCGTACCGAACAAAAGGCTGCGTGCCGCGTCGCCCGTGTAGGCGCGGTCGGTGTCCTTCTCGACCACGATGACTTCCTTGTTCTGCTGAACCTGAGCCCGGGCGCCCAGCTGGTAGTAACACGAACCACGTTCGTACGTCACGCCCGGATGCGAGTTGACGAAGGGGCGAATCTCGACCTCCTTGTCGACTTTCAGAAGCCGGTACTTGTCAGCCGGAATCGGTTCGAGATTCGCCCGCACCTCGTCAACCGATATGTCCTGGCCGACGGCGAACAGGTTCTTCGTGCCGCGCACTCCCTGCTCTCGCCCGCGGAGGAAGCTGGTGGCGGCAGCGCGTACGGTGCCGATCGCCTCCTCGACGCCCTTCTGGGAATCCGCATCCCATATGGCGATGTTCCCGGCCGGAAAACCGTAGTTCTGGGCAGTGCGCTTGGCCAGGGAGTTCGGAACGAGGATCGCGGAAGTCCAGTGGCCCGGAAGCTCGCTCATCTTCGCCGCGATCTTGTCGAGCCAGGGGCCAAGGATGGCCATGTCGCCGTCGTGCCGCCTGTCGCCGCCGGAGGCGTTCTCCTCACCGTCCGTCACGACGATCTGGAGGAAGCTGTGCTCGCCGTATTCCTCCCAAATATGGCCCAGGTCGTCCAGAGACTTCAGAGAAGCCTCAATGAGGGCCGTAGCACCATTGTTGACCCGGTACAGCCCTCGCATGGACGGCAGATGCTTCACGTCCATGTCCCAGACCAGGTTCTCCACCTTGTGGTCGAAGGAGTAGAGGCTGATCCGTGTCTCGTGGCCGAGGCTGTCCGACTCGGCCTTCAACCCCGCCACGAACTCGTCCACAACTCGAATGAGTTGACTCTGGTGCGGACGCATTGAACCCGAACAGTCCACTACCAGCGCGACGTGATTCACCTTGTGCTGGATCTTGTTTGCGGACACGTTTGTGCTCCCCCTCCGAGGCTCCCCGAGTGATGTCTTCACTTTATGGGGAGGCACTGACAACGGCGTTTGACGCTCAATCACCCGCCTGCATCCAGTGCTGTGTCCGGCATCCAGGAGACGCCCGGCGATCGTCCATGGCGGCTCACCGGAAGCGGACCGTCGTGCGCGTCCCTACCGTCCGGCCACAGCGTACGGAGGCACCCTTCCGGATCTGCTGGCGCCACTGTTCGTGCTGGTTACGTTTTAGGTCTCGGCCAGTCACCCGTGCAGCACCGATGGTGCCCACGATGCCGGAGGTGAGCCCTGCCCGGCCCTGTGCCCTGCCGAGAAGCCGACCTGGCTCGCCCCGCAAGCGCAAGGGGTCGGGCGACACTCTCTCTGAACATGTATGGCGCGTCTTCCACACCAAGAAGGGCGCCAAGACGGACGGCACGACGGGGCTACGTCGGTTCGCTCTCCTGGCTTTCGTGGCGTGGCTGCCGGTTGGGCTTGATCCGCTTTGACGGACATCGAAGATCAGGGGCTTCGGCCCCGGGAGGATGTCCATCATGGAGAGCATGGGGAAGAACAAGCCCCGCCCTCGCCGTTCGTTCACGCCGGAGTTCAAGGCCGAGATCGTCAAGCTGTGCCGTCGAGGTGACCGCTCGGTCGGACAGATCGCCAAGTATTTCGATCTCACCGAGACCGCAGTTCGGCTGTGGGTCAACCAGGCCGAGGTCGACGCGGGTGAACGAGATGGCCTGACCAGCCCTGCAACGCAAAGGGCCGGCTGCGGCCGCCGCAGGGTCGCCAGGCTGATGCGGGCGGCCGGTCTGCAGGGCCGCCATCGCAGACGGCGGCACCTGACCACGATGCCTGATCCGCGAGCGGCCTCCCGGCCCGACCATGTCCTTCGGGACTTCACCCCGGATCCCACGGCGATCGACACCCGCTGGTGCGGCGACACCACATACATTCCAACCGCTGAGGGCTGGCTCTACCTGGCCACCGTCATCGACATCGCCTCCCGCCGCGTGGTCGGCTGGGCGACCGCCGATCACCTGCGGACCGACCTTGCCGACCCGGGGCCGCACCTACGGAGACGACTCCTCCCGAGTGAGGACCGGAACCGCACCGACCCGGAGCTGTGCACTCCCGCAACCCCGCCAGGCCCCTGACCACCTTGGACATCAGGTGATCAAACCGGACAACCCGAGAGACGACGCATCCCCGGCGGCGTAACCCATCGGTGGGACCCAGGATCCAATCCCGACCAACCACCCTCATGCCAAAGATCAGTTGCGGGACAACCCCTAGCGGCCACAGCCCCCAGGAGGTGTCAACGGTCATTGAGAGCCCCAGTGGGCGGTCGTTGGGTGTTCAGGCTCGTGGCCATCAGAAATCCATGCGTGTGGCCATTGGTCTTCCTGAGGGGGTCAGAGCAAGGGGACCGGCGAGGGCTTCGGCGAGGTGGTGGGAGTCGCCGGTGGTGGTGACGAAGTGGGCGTGGTGCATGAGGCGGTCGGTGCTGACGCCGGCGAGGGTCTTCTGCATGATCGTGTCGAAGCCTGAGGGGTGGATGTTGCTGGTCACCGCGATGGAGCGGCGTTGGTAGGCGGCGTCGATGATGCGGTAGAACGCTTAGGCGGCGTCCGCGCCGACGGGCAGCAGGCCGACGTCGTCGATGACGATAAGGTCCGCGCGGCAGATCCGGGGGACGGTGCGGGCGGTGGACCCGTCGACCTTGGACTTGCCGATCGCAGCGCTGAGGGTCTCCAGGGTGAACCTGGCCACTCGCAGATCGATTTCGATCGCGGCTTGGGCCAGGCCCTCGGTGAAGTGGCTATTGCCGGTGCCCACCGGCCCGAGCAGGATCACGTTCTCGCGGGCGTTCAAGAAGTCGAGCTGTCCGAAGTGCTCGACGGATCCATCCACATGACCTGCCAGCCGTGGCCGTCGAGGTCGAAGAAGCTGCGTGAGTACATGAAGCCGTGGTCCTCGGGGCCATCCGCCTCGGAGCCGCCCGCGGCGAGCGCAGCCTCAGCGACCGTGTCAACCTCATCGCGGGCTGACACGCTGAAGCAGTAGAGCGCCAGTGTGTGCGTGGTGGGATCGGCCATCGGCAGCTTCGCGAACTGCGCGAACGTCTCGTGGCTGAGTAGCATGACGGAGGCTTGCTCGCCGACCAGCATGCAGGCGGCGGTCTCGTCGGTGAACATCGGGTTGTAGCTAAACCCGAGCCGTGCGAAGAACGCCTTGCTGCGCTCGATGTCCGCCACGGGGATGTTCACGAACAGCATGCGACCGGCGTGTGCGGGAGTGGTCATGGTGGGTCTCCAGTCCGAGGTTCGATGGTGTACGACGGGGTAGACCGGCCCAGCCTGCGGAACTCATCGGTGAATTTCGGAACTCGTATCGAGCGACAGGCCGAAGCCGGGGGGAACAGCTGTCAGGGCCGGTTGAAAAGTGGACACCCTGGCGTGATGGACGTTCGAGCGGCTGCGAGCGGAGCGAAGGCGCGTAGCGCCGAGCAGGCCCACGGCGAGAACCTCGACCTCCGACGCGAACTTGGCCGCCGCGGAGGCTCCGCGACGCCACCGCGATCCCAGGCCATCGGTCCGTGCTGACCACGTCGCATCAATCGAAGAACCGTGCCGACCTGCAACAACGCCATCAGATCGCGCTCGAACCGGCGATAACGACCGGGCCCGCTATCACCAGGTTCTTGGCGCGGCCGATCCATTCCTGGGTGATCAGGGAATTCTGATTGGGTTCGGTGATGGTGGAGTCCTCGGCCCGCCAGGAGGCCAGGGACTTGCCGGTATGGAAGTTCGCTGAATCTCGCCGCAGCCGGCGGGTGGCCGCGTCGCGGCCGCTACGGCGGTTGGCCAGGGCCTGCCAGCCGATGGTGCCGCTCTGGACGGAGTGCGACTCGCGCACGACCTCGCCGGCGGACAGGTTGGCCGCGATGTGCTCCAGGATGGAGACCAGGTGACCGACGGTCTCCGGTCCGCGAAGAGCAATCCCGGAATGGGCATCGATGTTGATGTCCACGACGACGCGCAGGTCGACGTGCTGCTGGCCTTGGCCCCTTACACGATCCATGCGGAGGCATGGCAGCAGGGTCAGCCGCTCTTCAGCGCCGACGACACAGGAACAGCCCTGTGGATTGCCGTCACATCAAAGCAAGAGACTCAGCTCATGTCGCGGCTCGACGCACTGGAGGTCACGCAGACGGCTTTTGCGGACCGGCCCAGGTCGCCGGCAACGCCTGATCATGGTGTGGTTTCGCGGAGCCAGAGGATGAGCGAGCTGAGGTGCAGCCCCGCCCGGTAGCGGGTGGCGAGTTTATCGAAACGCGTCGCGACAGCCCGGAACTGTTTGAGCCGGGCAAAACAGCGTTCGACGACATTTCGGTGTTTCTATGCCTCCAGGTTGAAGGCGGGGCGGCGTCCGCCGCCGCTGCCCCGTCTCCGCCTGTTGGCGACCTGGCCAGAGCGTTCGGGGATGATGGCCTTGATCCCGCGGTCTTCGAGGCCGACCCGGATTGCTCGTGAGGAGTACGCCTAATGGGAAGCGAAGGTCGGCGGGAGCTGACCTTCAGGGCGCGAGCCGAGCCTTTGAGTGTGTCCGGACCTCAGAGCACCGCACCCGGGCCGTCGTACACCACGGTGGTCGGGGTCTGGCCGGGCTCGCCGGTCACCAGGTCCAGGACGGGCTGGCCGGCGGTGCGGGAGATCCGCACCGTGTCGGTCAGCTGCACCTCCAGGTCGGCCCTGGCCCGCGAAGGATCCAATGGCACGGCTCACGCCCCGGTGGTCTGGGTGGACTCGTCCAGCCACGTGGTGCGGACGACTGCGAGCGAGTTGGCATCGGAGATGTCCAGGACCCGCCACACCCTGTTGATCAGGCCCGGGTCCTGCGTGGCGACGGTGACGCGCACGTGGTCCTCTCGCGATGCGAGCGGTACGTCCAGCGGCGTCAGCAGCCGGTAGTGGACGGGTGTCGTCGGCGTACGCCTGTCCTTCCAGGGACAGGACCAGGCCGGGCTCGCCGGACGCGGAGATCGCACCGGGACCGGTGTAGATGATCGTGTCCGGGCCGGGGTGGTACTCGCCGGAGTTCGGGTCAAGGACCGGCTCCCCGGGGCGGGAGATCTCGACAGTGTCCACGAGGATGCGCGTCTCGACGATGGGGGCGACAGCGGCAAGCGAAAGCCCTTCGGAGGGCGGAATTTTTTGCTCATACGTTCGAGCGTAGGGCGGTGCACGGACAGCTCCCTGGCCTGAGGAAACGGCGGACGCATCCGGCTGGCCCAGCTGCGCGGGTCTCGGTCCGGTGTGACGATCGGTGTACCGGTGGTGGCTCACATGTCCCTTCGACTGGACCGCCGCCGGACCACATATCCGAGCACCCCAAACTCAGTGTCGGGTCGGCAGTGGATGCAGGCCCGCATCCCGTCGGCGAGGGCAGCGAGGGCCTGATCGCGGGTGATGCCCCGCTGGCGTCTCCCGCCGCGTAGCACCCGCCCACGTGGACTTCGACAGGCTGGGCGCCTACGCCCATGCTCAGCTCGACAATCCAGTCCGGGGTCGGCGGCCGTCGCTCCTCGCCCTGCTGCCGCTCCCTCTCGCTGCTCGGCCGCCGCAGGGGCAGGTCGGCGCCCTGCGTGCCGGGCAATTCGAGGCCGTCGGGTATGCGGGTGCCGACCAGGGCGTGCACGGCGCCGTCCGCTGCCGCCGTCGCGGTCACGCTTCCGTCGCCCAGCACCCACCGGTCGCCTCAGTCCTGCATGGCGACAAGCAGCGGCAGCAGCGCGACCCCGACCTCCGTGAGCAGGTACTCGTAGCGCACCGGGCGCCGCTGATAGAGACTGCATGGCCGCGCGAGCCTGTTTGATCTTCACACATCAGACAACTCGCGAGGCCGTCTCTATATCCCCACGCTCACCGACCAAGATCAATCGCAGGTCGGCCCATTAGGGTCGGCGGCATGACGACACCCCTTGCCGGCAGTGCCTTCGACTCGCTCCGCCTCGACGCCGTGCCCGACCAGGATGCGTTGCGCCGGGTCTACGAACTCCCCAGCGACGCGGCCGTGCGGAAGCAGATGACCGAACTCACCGAGCAGACCCGACGGTTGATCGGCTACTCATCGCTGGTCCTGGTCGCCAGCGCGGATGCCGAGGGCAACTGTGA
Source organism: Streptomyces sp. NBC_00353 (assembly GCF_036108815.1). NCBI lineage: Bacteria > Bacillati > Actinomycetota > Actinomycetes > Kitasatosporales > Streptomycetaceae > Streptomyces > Streptomyces sp. NBC_00353. The sequence goes on from NZ_CP107985.1 coordinate 1,181,847, forward strand.
CGTCTCCCCGCGCGGCGGCCCCGCCGGCTTCGTCGCCGTCCTGGACGCACGGACGGTGGCGATACCGGACGCGACCGGCAACAAGCGTCTGGACACCCTGCAGAACGTCGTCGCCACCGGACGGGCCGGGCTGCTGTTCGTCATCCCGGGACGCACCACGACGCTCAGGGTGAACGGCCGGGCCTGCGTCTCCACCCGCCCAGAGCTGCTGTCGCAGCTGACTGCCGTGGGCAAGCCGCCGGCCAGTGCGCTGGTGCTGGGGATCGCTGAGGTCTACCCGCACTGCCCCAAGTCGCTGCTGCGTAGCGGGGCCTGGAAGCCGGAGGAGTGGCTGTCGGCGGACGCCCAGCCTTCCTCGGCCGAGGTGACGCTGGCCCAACTGCGGATGCCGGAGCTGACGATCGCCGACATCGAGCAGGCGGAGGCGGACTCGCTGAAGTACCGGTACGAGTAACTGGCCGACCTGCGATTGCTGAACCACCAACCAACCGAACCCCCAGGCCGGCACGCCCCAAGATCAATCGCGGGGCAGCCCGTTAGCCTGCCGTGCGGTCCTCTTCGAAGACGATGACCTGGCGCCCGACGATGTCGCCGCGGCCCAGGGCATCCAGGTTTTCGTTGATGTCGTCGAGCTTGACTTTGGTGACGTTGTGCTTAATGAGTCCGGCTTCAGCGAGGGAGAGCACCTCGACGAGATCCATGTGGTTGCCCCAGAAGGAACCGAGGTAGGACAACTCCGTCCCTACGAAGGGAAACTGATTGTGCTCGACGCGGTTGCTCATGAGGCCGACGGCCGCCAGCGCGCCCTCGGGGCCCAGCAGGTCAAACCCCATTGAGATAGATGCCTCGCTGCCGACGCAGTCCAGGATGGCATCGATCGTCCTGCGGCCAGTGAGTCTTTCCAGCTCGTCCTGGATGGCCTCGGTGGACTTGTCCCTGACGTTGATCCCGTGGTCCGCGCCGTTCTCCTTCGCTACGTCCAGTTTGCTGTCCGTGCGCGCGAGGGCCACGACGGTCGCTCCGCTTCCGAGTAGCTTCGCGTATTGGACGGCATAGCTGCCCAGGCCGCCGATGCCCGTGACTGCGACGGTCCGGCCGGGTCCGAGTTTGCCTGCGTCCCGGAGCTTCCTCATCCCTCGGTACGGGGTCATGCCCGCGTCGGTCATGGGGGCGAGGAGCTCAGGCTTTTTCGCGGCGTCCTCCGAGACCGGAATGGCGTGGCGGTATTCCACGGCCATGTACTCGGCAAAGCCTCCCGGAGGGCCGAAGCCCACCCACCTGCCGTTGCCACTGCACAGGTGCTCATTCCCTTCTCGGCACTGGCGGCACGTGCCGTCTCCCCAACTTGGGTTGACCACGACCATGTCGCCCTCTGAATAGCCGACCGTTTTCGGTACGCCGCTGCCCAGTCCCGCCACTCGACCTGTGACCTCATGGCCAGGGATGTACGGGAAGTCCACAGGGAATGGACCTTTGAAGTAGCCGTCCAGGAGTTGGTAGTCGCTTCGGCACATGCCTGTCGCAGCGACCTTCAGCAGAATCTCGTCAGGCGCGGGTTCGGGCACGGGAACCTCTTCGATTCGAAGGGGTTCGTTGTATCCGTGCATCCGAGCTGCTCGCATCTGCATGAGGTGCCTCGCTTTCGCTGGCAAGCAACGGTGCGCCGTGCAGCGTGACGGGATTCGTTTTCCGTCGCCGGTCCTCGCGGCCGCCGCTTCGGATATCACCAGGTTCCTGCGTCTGCTGCTGCCGCGCATCCGGAGCTCGGCGCCCGAATACCACTACTGACAGGCGCTCGCGCATAACACTCCGCGGTCGTTTTGCCTTCTGGAGCTGTGCGTCGTGTGGTGGCGCTCTCGGCGGTCCACTTGGCGGTCGGGCCAGATGAGGTTGGCAGTTTCTGGGCACTGCTGACGACGTCGGCCGTGATGCGTGCGAGTGGCGATACCCGTAGTGCTCTCACATAGCCCGCAGCGGGCCCGAGTTTGGCGACGACGCGTGGGGATTCGTAACAGCGAAGAGGGTCTGACCCGAATTGCCAGCCAGTAGTGCTGGTCATAGCGTTGAAAAATGGCTATCGCAACGATTACTCCTGTCACTGGTGAGGTGCTCAAGAGATTCGATGCACTTGCCCCCGAGGAACTCGAAGGCAAACTTGCCAGGGCGGTCGCCCCTACCGCGTCCTATCGCTTGACGACAGCCGAACAGCGGGCGGGTTACTCCCCGATCAGCGGCCGTGGACGCGAAGGATGGTCATGATCAAACCCTATGGTCCCTACGATTTCATGCCGTCGATCAGGACATTCTCGTTGACCTCGGAGTCCGTAGCCAACGGTGAGCCACTGGCTCGCGAGCAGGTGAGCGGCATCCTGGGAGCGTGCGGATCGGACATCTCACCGCAGCTGAGCTGGTCCGGATTTCCCGAGGAGACGCGCAGTTTCACAGTCGCAATGTTCGACCCCGACGTGCCCACCGCCTCAGGCTTCTGGCATTGGGCTGTGGCCAACCTTCCTGCCTCCGTGACCGACCTTTCGGCCGGGGCGGGAGACGGTAGCGATCTCCCTGGCGGCGCGGTGACGTTGGCCAATGATGCCGGCTACCGAAGGTACCTCGGTCCGGCGACGCCTCCAGGAAACGGGCCGGACCGCTATTTCCTCGTGGTCCATGCCGTCGACGTGGAAGAACTGCCCGTGTCCGAGGCGACGACGCCTGCCTACCTGGACTTCCTCCTGTTCAGTCACGCTGTCGCGCGGGCAACCATGTACGGCACCTACGAGCGATGAACAGCTCTGGCCAGCCGGCCAAGCCATGACAGCATGGTTTGCTGCCCTGACGGGCTGACCAGGAGATGGTTCTGTCGCGCGGACCGACCGGCTGGCGTTGCGCCCTGCGTATGCAGGCTGGGCCCTTCGCGCGAGGAGCCGCGAGGAAGGCCGGGACCGACATCGTGATGGCCCGGTGCCGCCATGACAGGCCTTGACTGCCCAGTCGTACCAGCCTGATCGCCTCACCCACCGCTGGTGTGACGCGTGCGCGGGGCGTAGCCCAGGGCGCCCCCGGCGCATGACGGACCGGAAATCCGATCTTCCTACGGTGCTGGTGTAGGGCTGCCCGCCGACTGCGGATCAGGCCCGGCTCGGGACGGTACACGCGCGGCGGGGTGGAGTTTCGGTGGCATCTAGCACTGTCCTTCTATGTGTCCGGGCAGATGTCCCTGGAGGCGCAGTACCTGGCGAACAAGCTGGCCAAGGGCTTCGTCCGGACGAACCAGATCGAGTCGAACTCCCGGCTGTGCATGGCGAGCGCGGGAACCGGCTACAAGCTGTCGCTGGGAGCGGACGGCCCGCCGGGCTCCTACCAGGACTTCGACCATGCGGACGCGTTCTTCATCATCGGCGCCAACATGGCCGACTGCCACCCGATCCTGTTCCTGCGCATGATGGACCGCGTGAAGTCGGCCGGGGCCAAACTGATCGTCGTCGACCCGCGCCGCAACGCCACCGCAGACAAAGCCGACCTCTTCCTGCAGATCAAACCCGGCACCGACCTCGCCCTGCTCAACGGTCTGCTCCACCTGCTGTTCACGAACGGCCACACAGACGAGGAGTTCATCGCTCAGTTCACCGAGGGCTGGGAGGAGATGCCCGGCTTCCTCGCGGACTACCCACCCGAGAATGTCAGGGAGATCACCGGCATCCCCGAGAGCGACATCCGGCAGGCCGCACGGTGGATCGGCGAGGCCGGCGAGTGGATGGGCTGCTGGACCATGGGCCTGAACCAGTCCACCCACGGCGCCTGGAACACCAACGCCCTGATCAACCTGCACCTCGCCACGGGCGCCATCTGCCGCCCGGGCTCCGGCCCCCTCTCGTTGACCGGCCAGCCAAACGCCATGGGCGGCCGCGAGATGGGCTACATGGGCCCTGGCCTGCCCGGTCAGCGCTCCGTCCTGGTCGACGCCGAGCGCGCCTTCATCGAGAACCTGTGGAACATCCCCGAGGGCTCCCTGCGTACCGAGGTCGGGCGCGGCACGGTCGAGATGTTCGAGCAGTTGGCCGCTGGAGACAGCAAAGCGTGCAGGATCATCTGCACCAACCCCGTCGCCTCGGTCACCAACCGCAAGACCGTCATCGGCTCACCCGCTCCGCCGCCCGGATGCGCGGCGAGCACGTCGACGCTTTCCTCGACGAGCTGTCCAACCTGCCCAGGGTGATCGGCGCGCCGATCACCGTTGCGTGGAACGCCAAGGAAGACCTCCTGGACCTGCTTGCCACCGCCCGGACCCGCCCGGACCGGGAACAGGTCCGCGATCTGCTGTACCGGTTCTACCGCCGATGCGCCGACGCCGACCTTCCCGAACCGCAGCGCCTAGCCACAACCGTCGAGACATGGTGGCGAGAGATCCTTGCGTTCCTGCACACTGGGATCACCAACGCCGGCTCCGAAGGCACCAACCGGGTCATCAAGACCATCGCCCGCGACGCCTACGGCTTCCGCAACCCCGGCAACCAGCGCTTACGCACCCGCTGCGCGACCACCCGTCGAGCCCGTGGACACCTCGATGCCCGCTAATTTCGTTGAGCCCGCACCCTGCAATCGTGTTGGCTAGCGGCACCGAACTGTCAGTACCGCAGGTGTCCGCTTGGCTGTAGCAGGGAGTTAAACGTGCAGGACATTGTTGTCGACCCCGTTGCCCACAATCGGGCAGCCTGGGACAAGTATGCCCAAGAGGGCAACGAGTGGTCGACGCCGGTGAGTGCTGAGGATGTCGAGCGCGCCCGCATGGGTGACTGGTCGATTGTTCTCATCGGGCGCGAGCCAGTCGACCGCTCCTGGCTGCCGACGGACCTGACCGGCAAGGACGTGTTGTGCCTGGCCTCCGGCGGTGGCCAGCAGGGTCCGATCCTCGCCGCCGCAGGGGCGCGGGTCACCGTATTCGACAACTCACCCCGCCAGCTCGGCCAGGACCAGATGGTGGCGGCGCGCGACGGACTCGAGCTGCGCACCGTCCTAGGCGACATGCGCGACCTCAGCGCCTTCGGCGACGCAACATTCGACGTCGTATTCCATCCGGTCTCTAACCAATTCGTACCAGACTTGGCACCGGTGTGGCGTGAGTGTTTCCGCATCCTGCGACCGGGCGGAACTCTGCTCGTGGGCTTCCTCAACCCTGATGTGTACTTGTTCGACCACGAGGCGCTCGACGAGCGCGGCGAGCTGATCGTCGTGCACAAGCTGCCCTACAGCGATGTCACGCAGTACTCCGCCGAGGAACGCGCCACGAAGTTCGGCGCGGATGCCCCTCTTGAATACAGCCACACCCTCACCGACCAGATCGGCGGGCAACTCGCCGCGGGGTTCGTCCTCACCGGCTTCGCGGAAGCGCCGCACCAATCCAACGCATCCGCTCAATACATGTCGAACTATTTTGCGACGCTGGCGGTCAAGCCGGGCTGACCCAGCCGTGGGGCCGGCCGAGACGGCCGTGTCTCCGAATGGCCAAGTGGAGCGCTGTGCCAGCCCGACCCCCACTAACTTCGCTGAGCCACGATCGTGTTGGGCCAAACAATTCTCCGGGATCGTCGACCAGCCCCAACCCTCATCGGTGCCGCGCACGTCTTCTTCGAGTGGCGGATGACTCCAATCAGGGTTCCCTGGGCAGAACCGCTCGTGGAGATCGGCGGTCTCGGCATACACCTCCGGTTCTCCCGACCGGCGGACAACGACGTGGCCGAGCAGCGCCATCCAGCCTCCGGGATGGAGCATGTCGTGCGCTCGCTGCCAGCCAATCGACGGGTCAACCCAGTGCCACGACGACGCGGCCACGAGGACATCGAAGCGTCGACCGCGGTTGTCCCACTCCTCAAACGTCGACGTCTCGACTTCGACGTTGCGGAAGGAAGCGATCCGGTGGCGAGCGAGTGCGGCCATGTCTGCCCCAGGCTCGACGGCAGTCACTGAGCATCCGAGCGCTGCTAGTGAGCGCGTCGCCTGACCGGTACCGCAGCCCACCTCCAGCACCGACGACCGTTCGTCCATGCTGGTGACGGCGCCAAGGTCCGCGAACAACTCGTCGGGGTATCCCCGCCGGACCCGGTCGTAGAGCTCCGGCACCTCGTTGAACACTCGTCCGAGGTCGTGTCGATTTGGGCGCATCTTCGGGCCACCAGTCACAAACGCACAAGCTATGAGGTCCGTCCACGAAAATGCCACTGGTTCACCGGCAGCTGCCGTGCTGCCTCCGGTAGTTCAGAGAAGAACTCGTCATCACCCAGGACGTCTTCGCCGAGACCGAGACCAACGCCTACGCCGATGTCGTACTGCCCGCCACGCTGTGGGCCGAGCCCGACGGCATCGTGATCAACTCAGAGCGGAACCTCACCCTCGTACAGGGCGTCCTCGACCCGCCCGGACAGGCACTGCCCGACTGGCAACTGATCGCCCGGGTCGCCTGCGAGATGGGCTTCGCCGAAGCGTTCACGTACGCCTCCGCCGAGGACGTGTTCCAGGAACCGCGAGAGGAAAGCCGCACGGGCCGAGCAGGGGCGTGAGCAGGAGCGGCAGGATGCTCTTGCACGTGAGGCGACCAAAACAGCCCAGGCACTGCAGCGCGCGGTACGTCAGCTGCTTGACGGCCTGCCAGAGCGCGGAGCGCCGCAGGAGGAGGCGATCGCGTACTGCCTGTCGAGAACCAGCGCGGCACGCAACCCACGCGTCCAGGCCGAGGCGGAGCGGCTCGCGCGACGGCATGTCGCCGTCGACGAGCGCATCCTGTGCATCGCCCTGTCGGCGACCAGCGGGTCCGGGAAGCGCCCGGCAATGTTGATCCTCACCGACCGCGCAGCGGCCGTGTCGGACAAAGGCACGTCCTACCGATACGACCCCGATCCCGATGATGTGACCGAAGGCTGGGGAGTTCAGGTCGGAGATTTGCTCTTCTCCTTCTTCGACAACCCCAACTACGGACCGCCCTCGCGGCCCGAGAGGAGGCCGCGGCCCTCCCCGCACCAGCCGCACCGCCTGCGGGCCGACCCGAGCCACGGCTGATCCGCACCGCGCGGGAAGCCGGACTCATCGCGGTCGACTGGATGCGTTACCTGGGCTTCACCGATGCGGTGGCCACGCCCGTTGGCGCCGACGAGGGAATCGACGTCATCTCCGAGCGGGGCTTGGCCCAGGTGAAGATGGAGGGCAGCCCCTCCACCCGCCCGACCGTCCAGCAACTCCATGGCGTCGCCACCGCCAAGGAGAGGGAGGCCTTGTTCTTCTCACTGGCCGGCTACACCCCGCCGGCCTTTGCGTGGGCCTCGCAGCACGGTATCGCCCTCTTCCAGTACGACCGCCAGGGGACGCCCCAAGCCGTCAACACGCCCGCGCTGCGGCTGTTGGAGGCAGCCGACGCACGGGCGTCCCAGCCAGCCGAGGCCGATCACGGCAGCGACGCGTAGCCCGCTCGTCCGGCGCCATCTCTTGTCCCGTGAGCCGCAGTGGAGATGCTTCTGGTGCAACACCGCTGGCTCACCAGTTCGGAACGTCAGCTACGGCACGAACCGGCCGACGGCCTCGGGACAAAAAGCACTGGAAGGTGACCAATAAGCGCCCCCTGGCGTCGCTGTCGGTTCGCTCCGCAATTCGTACCACCACCCTTGGGGGGACCCGTGCGCACCACCACCATCGCGACGATCCTGATCGCAGCCTGTCTGCCGATCGCCGCCTGCAGCACCAGCGAAGTCGCCGGCAAGGACACGACTGCCAGCGCCCCCGCGCCCAGCACTACAACTGCCAGCGCCCCGGCCCGGACCGCACTCGACGCCACCGCCGCATTCAACGAGATCGCGAAGGCCGTACCGACCACGAAGCTCACGCAGACCGTCACCGCCGAGAACGACGAGAACCACCTGCTCGGACGGCCCGGCCAGTACACGTCGAAGATCGCGTTCTCAGACAGCCGCATCAAGGACGACGACGCCGCCATGTACAAGACCGGCGACATCGAACTCGGCGGCTCGATCGAGGTGTTCCCGGACGCTGCCAGCGCGAAGGCTCGCGCGACGTACATCCAGAAGGTGACGAAGGGGATGCCGGCGTTCGCCGAGTACGACTACCCGGTCGGGACGGTCGTGGTCCGGGTGTCCCGATATCTGACCCCGGCGCAGGCCGGCGAGTACGAGACGGCCGCCAAGAAGCTCGGCTGACCACGGACCTGCGGTGCGCCGCTTGTCCCCCGTGCGGGCGAGCGGCGCACCGCCCGGGATGCACTACCGATCTGCGACATCCGAGACGAGATGGGCACAGCACAGCCCCCGCGGGGGCTGCGTCGTCTACTACTGCTGGTCGCCGAGGTCCCCGCGGGTCAGACGGCGGCGCTTGCCGATCTGCCGGATAGCCGACCAGGGCTCACGGCTGGCCCGGCCAAGACCCCGGATCCGGTGCGGGCGACAGACCCGGCAGCCCTTCCAGCGGCGGTGCGGTGAATGCGCCATCGCGTGCTCCTTCCCCAGCTGCCCCGCCTTGGGGCCGTGCTGGGGAAGGGTTGGCAGTAGCGGGGCGCATGGTTGGAGGGTACCGAGCCGGTCACATGCCTGGAATGGTGCCCTGCTGCGGCTCCAGGGACTGACGAATGCACTCAGCGTCTACAACATGCCGAGACGTAAATCGTAGGGTGCACGCCCGGAGCCGATCAGGGGCTACTCGTTCGTCCACGTGCGCTGGGCATGCGTGATGTTGGACTCCATGATCCGCAAGGCCGACCGGTCATACAAGATTCAACGATTCAGTGGACGGCATGGGCACGGTCAGCCGACGATGCCACCATGCCAACTCTGAATCTGCTGTGGGCTCGTGGTGCGTTCGTCTGAGTAGCACTTCGTCCAAGCGCTCGATCTTCACCCGGAGTTCGGCGGCGGCCCTCGGTGGCAGCATGGACAGAGCCTCTTGCAGCTTGTCCCGGGCCCAGCCCTCGCCGCAGCACGGGCAGGTGAACTCGGCCTCGCACAGCCTCCACCGGCGTTTCGTGCCGTGGACGCGCACGGACCACACGCTCAGCGCGACGGACACAATGCCTGGCGTCAGTCGCTCCCGTTCGAGCCCGCGGACTGCTGCATTCGCCGCCCCCGACAGGCCAGGAACATCGCGATAGCGCACCCAGGGTCTCCTCCAGCCATGTTCCCGCGGCCGAAGTGAAGATGGCGTTCTACGCGGCACGGCCCCTTCGAATATCAATCATGGACGGCATCTTCCCACACCATGATCGACCGGACAGAACCTAGCGGGGTTTTCCGGTCGGCGCCCTGCTCCTGTGGAGGACGAATCTGGAGGTTCCCTTCCGCACGGACGCGGTGGTCCAGGCCGGCAAGTCAGCCCATCAGTCGCTGTACCTGCTGGACGGGCAGCAGCGGCTCACCTCGCTAGCCTCGGGCTTTCACGAGGTGGGTTGTCCGATGCTTGATCAAATAAGCGGAGAGTGCTTCTGACCTGCAACGATGGGACTTGTCTAGGGTCCTGTTGGTTGCACGGAAAGAAGCACTCTCCAGGTGAGTAAGCGTATCGGGTTGTACCCGCGTGTCCGCGTCGAGGGCGGTGGCAGCGGGACGGTCTCGCAGGCCGGGGCGGTGTTGTTGGTCGAGACGGTCCGCAAGTGCGGTCTGGACACCGCGATATCGATGGCACTGGCGCCGTGGCGCAAGCCGCGGACGGTGCACGACCCGGGCAAAGTCCTGCTGGATGTCGCGCTCGGAGTCGCTCTGGGCGGGGACTGCCTCGCCGATGTCGCCATGCTGCGGACCGAGCCCGACGTGTTCGGCCCGGTGGCATCCGACCCCACGGTCTCCCGGCTCATCGACGCCCTCGCCGCAGCCGGACCCAGGGCACTCACCGCGATCCGGTCGGCGCGGGCCGAAGTACGCTCGCAGGTCTGGGAACTGGCCGGGGTGAGAAGTCCGGCCGCCGACGGCTCGGTGATCGTGGACATCGACGGCGTGCTCGTCCTGGCGCACTCCGAGAAGCAGGATGCCACCGCGACCTGGAAGAAGACCTTCGGCCATCACCCGCTCATCGCGTTCGTCGACCACGGTCAGGCCGGTTCCGGAGAGCCGGTGGCCGCGCTGCTGAGGCCCGGCAACGCCGGCTCCAACACCGCGAGCGATCACATCGAAACAGCCCAACTCGCCCTGGCCCAACTCCCCATGCACCTGCGGCGGGGCCGGAAGACACTGATCCGCACCGACTCCGCCGGCGGGACCCATGCCTTCCTCGACTGGCTCTCCCGCCGGGGCCGGTGGCTTTCGTATTCCGTCGGGATGACCATCACCGACGCCATCCACCAGGCCGTCCTGAAGATCCCGAAGAAGGCATGGACACCGGCCTACGACGCCGGCGGCACCGAGCGGCCCGGCGCCTGGGTCGCAGAGATCACCGACATGCCCGACCTGAGCACCTGGCCCAAGGGCATGCGGCTGATCATCCGCAAGGAACGACCGCACCCCGGAGCCCAGTTGCGATTCACCGACCTCGACGGACTGCGGCTCACCTGCTTCGCGACCAACACCCGAGGCGGCCAGCTCGCCGACCTGGAACTACGTCACCGCCGCCGGGCCCGCTGCGAGGACCGCATCCGAAACGCCCGCGACACCGGCCTGCGCAACCTGCCCCTGCACGACACCGCACAGAACCGGATCTGGCTGGAGATCGTCCAGATCGCACTCGACCTCCTCGCCTGGATGCCGATGCTCGCCCTGACTGCAGAAACCCGCCGCTGGGAGCCCAAACGGCTTCGCCTGCGGCTGTTCTCTGCCGCCGCCCAGCTGGTCACCACCGGCCGCCGCCGCTGGCTCCGCTTCACCACCCGATGGCCCTGGACGGATGTGATCACCCGCGCGATCCAGCGACTCGCAGCCCTGCCGAACCCCGGCTGACCAGCAACTCCGACCGTCCCGACGAGCCACAGCAACATCCCGGAACCGTGGAACCCCGGCGCCCACCCGACGCGACAGGCGGGCCGCCAACCTGCCCCAGCCCACGAAATTCCGCACCTCGCAAGCACAGAGTCCCCGTCAGCAAACCGACGAGGACTCATGAACGATCGAGGCTAGCCTGGGTGTACTGGCCCGAATCAAAGGCCGACGGCCGGCTCATCGACTTTCGCTTCGACGTGCGGAGCGAGGAGTTCGTCAATCCCAGTGCGGTACAGCGCAAACAAGCGGCCAGCTGCCCAGATGTCAGCCCGCGACCAAGAGCATCCGGGGACTCCGGAACGAGGAGTTCCGGGGTCCCCGGTCAACCTCATCGGGATTTCTGGTGCTCCCGTAGGTTGAGTGATGCTCCTGGCTGTGATGCCTCGCAGCAAATGCCGCCGTCAGAGGGTGGCGCCGCCGGCGACCTGCGGAAGGGACAGACCGAGCGGGAGGGCCCCAAGAATCTCACCGGGGCCGTCGACAGAGACACCGCCGGAAACGCCGCCGAGGGGGGAGGCGGCAGCGCCCGAAATAGTGAGACCGCCGGAAACGTTGTCCAGGTCGGTGTCGGAAATCTCGCTGGTCTCGACCTGAGGCGTGAAACTACGCATGAATTGCGCTTCCCTTCATGGCTTCGGATATCTGAATGGTGCCGGCCAGCTTCAGCTGTAAATCGAGCCGGCCGGCTCAACGGTCGCCTGATGCCCGAAAAACCGGGATAACTTCCGTCTGGCGCAAGATGCAACCACCTCAGCAGGTCGCCCGTCCAGCCGACTTGTCGGCGATTCGCCCAACGCTCCGCTATCGCAAACGCAATTGCGCGCAATTGCCCACCGGGCGGTGACGACTTCTTCACAAGCGTTTTAACGGAGAATGGACATGAGCGGGCCCTCCGATTGATGCCAATCGGACATACCTGCACTTAAGGTTTTCGGACGCCGGTGAAGCCGGATCCCGTCAGCTTGCCGCCCGCCTTGCGTGTGCACAATGTGCAGGGTTTGCCAACAGCGGGCCGCACTCACCACGGATTGAGCTGCCGTTATGTCGCTCTGACCGGAGGGCCGGGGACCAACGTCGGTTGAGTAGCTCATGATCGAGTGGAGTCTCGGTCTTGTGCCACGTGATCACATAGCTGATGAGAGCTACCCGGAGCGGATCCGGATGGGGCTGCTGACCCGGACCTTCACGCCCGAGCTGGCTGTCGTGGTCGATGAGGCCGGGGCGCGCGAGGAGGGCCCGCGGACGACAACTTCGGTATCCGCTCGGCACCAGCCGCTCAACGAGCCCGACCAGGACCTACCGACCAAACCAAATGAGATGACTTCTTAGCAGAACCAGTACCGCCTCGACCTGGTCGAGGCTGCCTGGCTGGCACCGGCCTCATCCTGGACGGCTGACTGGTGCGGGTCCCGAGAGAACCACGCAGGCGACGATTCCGCCCCGACCTGCAGAGCAGCACCACCCGGCCGGCGGGACAGCCCTTGGACTCCGCGTCGGGGCCGTCCATCTGCGGTAGCGGTCCTCAGCAGGCCAGACCCCCTCCACGCCCGCCGGACAGGGGCGGTACCTTGCCGCCATGTGTATCTCGACAGGTGAGGCCGCGTTCTCTGGCACGATCGTGTACTGCGGGCGCCAGCACCACCGCGTGCACGGCCTCGTCCACGTCCTGGGCTACCAAAACACGGCCGTCAACCTGGCGGACGGCCCGAACGCCATGCTGCTGCACCTGCCCACCAGGCAGCTCACACCCCGGCACTTCCTCTCCGCCGGGCGCGCCGGCGACATCCTGCACCGCATGGTCGCCGCCGTGGAACACGTCGCCGCCACAGCCGACGGCATCGAGTGGATGAGCGCGGAACCGCAGCCCGTCCAGGTCTTCGACCACGACGTCTACACGGTGCTCTTGGCAGACGACCCCACCGCGGTCCCCGCCGCGCTGTGGCAGGTGCCGCCGCACCGGCGCCCCGATCTCGACCCGGATCTCCTGCACTTCTACGCCGACCACTTCCCCGACCACACCATCGCCGTGTGCTGCTTCGACAACGCCGACGCGCAACGCGCCAAGCCCTTGCTGCTGTGGTACCCGCCCCTCGACCCCGACCGGCTGACCGTGCCGGCCCTGGACAGCCACACCGGTAAGGCGCCGGACCTCGACGCCACCGTGCCCGTGGACCACTGGGTCCTGTTCTCCACCGACGAAGCCCCCTCCGACTGGGGCGCACCCGTCGTGTACCCCGGGGACATGCGCCACCGCCTGCGCGCCTTCCTCCCCACCGCCGTCGTCGGCCGGCACTACGGCTGCGGGCAGACTCGGCCCAACGGAGACTTCACCATCAGTCACCGCGACCTGCTCACCGGCGACCTCGACCGCATCGAGCGCCTGCAACCGACCCGTTGCTGAAAGATCAGGACGGGCGGAAGGTGGCACGTCAACCGAAGCCGACATCACCCAATCAAGTTCAGTAGCGGCTCCTCGTTTCGAGGCGGGAGGAGCGGCACGGGCGGGAACCTCAGTTCTACCTGCGGCAACCACAGGTAGTGGCGCACAGCGTCGTTGTCGCCGGTCGCGTCCGCCAGGCGGGTCGCCTGCTCGAAGGCGCGTTTCTGGATCCGCTCGATCTTCTCGGTGCTGCCCTCGATCGGGTATCCAGCTTCCTGCAGCATCCGCACGGCGGTCTCCAGGCAGAACACGCCCGACGCGTAGCCCTTGGTGACGTAGGGCAGGACAGCGGCACGGTCGGTGGGGGTGTGCGGTCCCCATGCCAGCTTCGCGGGCAGCGACTCGCCGGCGGACCACGCCTGCCCGGCCTGGTACAGACGCTGCACCATGTAGTGCCCGTGACGGAACCGGTTCTGGGCGTGGTGGAGGTCGCGGCCTGCGACGACCAGACAACCCTCGCCGTCCAAGAGCTGCTCGCCGCACAAGGTTTCACAGCGCCTCCATGCAGCCGCCGAGCACCTGCCGGAGATCACCGTCGCCGTCCTGCGCTACGCCCGCGCTGCCACAGGGCCATCTCCATTGCATTCAGGACGGGTTGGGTCTCCTTGGAGGAGCAGGCGGACCAGCCACGATGCGGCGGGAGAACGGCGCCTAGCGCCCATACCTCCGGTGGTGCCGGGGGTACGGGCGCTTGTGCAGGGGGCTCACCCCTGGAGCTTCATGCCTTTGGGTGAGGTGAGGCCCTGGTCGGGGTGGGCACGGAACGTCGCCGTCCAAGTGGTGGGCAGGCAGGACGTGCCGTTGGGGTGCTGCTCCGTCAGCCTGGCCCGGGTGCTGTCCTCGACGACCATGTCACCGCTCTTCACGGAGGTCACGGTGAGCCGCACCGGCACGGTGGACGCGCCTATGTCGTCGGGGAGTTGGACCGACAGCGAGGCGAACGGGTCGTCGGGACTGCCCGATGTCCGCTCCTCACAGGTGCCGTCCACGCACAGCCGGATCCTCGCCGCGTCCCCGCCGCCGAAGTCGGCGGGCCGCCACACGGCGGAGACCTGCGAGTCCGCGTCAGCCGCGGTGCACGGCCTGTCCTGACCGAGGAGCGAGCATCCGGTCAGGGCCGCCGCCAGCAACAGTGTGAGAAGGGCGCGGCGCATGCCAATACCTCGCTATCGTGCCGGGGACGGCACTGTTGGCCAGCCCGATGTCGGTGCAGGATCCGGACGTCTTTCTGGCGACGACGATGTACTTGGCCGTCGTACCGCCGGAGTAGTGGATGGTCGCCTGGGTGTCGGTCACCTGCCAGCCGCACTTCTCGCCGGTCATGATGCCACCCGTGCAGACTTTGTCACCACTCTGCGCCCAGCGCCGCCAGTAGTCCTGGACAGGCCGGGAGGAGCTGGACGTCTTGTCGCCCTTGTAGATCCGGGCCGACGCGGAGCTGTCGCTGTTGACGCGGTACAGCGACAGGTCGCCCGAGTAGCAGGTCTGATCAGAGAGCTTCTGTCGATCGCATCCGCGCGACGCTCGCAGATGGCGGCGCGGGTGGCCTTGTCGGGGCGTCCCACGGGGCAGCGGTCCTTCCGGTTGCGCCCCGCGCCGCAGCGTCATGATCCCACCCGGGTTCGCACGGCTGCCGCAAGCTCGAATTTCCGTCACCCTTCCCCGACAGCTGAGGCCGAGCCCTGCTGCGAGACCGTGGGCCGTGCCCCGGACGCCTCACCGAATTGTCGCTCGATCGACAGACGCGGAAGGCTGGAGCTGCGGCCGGTCCCTTCCGGCTGCAATGCCCTCGAAGAGAGTGCAGGTGAATGCCGTGACCATCGCCCCGTCCTCCGCCGCAGGCGTCCTTGTGCCGGACACAGCGATCGCGCGGGAAGCGACCCAGCTGGTCCGGGACACGGTGAGCGAGCTCGTCTACCACCACTCACGGCGCGTCTTCTGGTTCGGTGCACTGCAGGGCCGTAACCGGGATCTGAGCTTCGACCCCGAACTCCTCTACGTCGGCGCGCTCTTCCACGACCTCGGGCTCGGCGAACCCTTCCACGGGAGCGGCCGGCGGTTCGAGGTGGACAGCGCGGACGAGGCCCGGCGCTTCCTCAGCTCCCACCAGGTGCCGGAGGACAGCATCCGGCGGGTGTGGACAGCCATCGCGCTGCATACGACACCCGGCATCCCACAGTTCATGGAGCCGGAAGTCGCTCTGGTGACCGCCGGGGTCGAATACGACGTGCTCGGCATCGGGTACGAGGACATCTCCGAGGCCGACCGGGCGGAGATCGTCGCCCTGCATCCGCGGCCGGATTTCAAACGGCGCATTCTCGATGCGTTCACCGATGGGATCCGGCCGAAGCCGGAGACGACCTTCGGCAATGTGAAGGCCGACGTGCTGGAGCATTACGTGCCGGGCTTCGAGCGCGGGGACTTCGTCCGTACGATCCTCGATTCTCCCTGGCCGGAGTGAGCCGAGTAAGCCGAGCAGGCCGCGCAAGCGGACCGAGCCGCAGCAGCCGATCCGCACCGGGCGTCGACATGGCGGCGGTTCAGCCGGCCTGGCCGATCGCGCCACGGAGCATGGCCACGGTCGTCGCCGCCGCTCTGCGCTCCGTGTCGTCCTCTGTCGTACGCACCCGTTCCTCCAGGAGCACCACGGCTGCCTGGAGCACGCCGATGCGTACCGGAACGCTCTGCATCCCGGCCAGCACGGCGGCCGCCTGCTCCGCCGGGGTGGCGGTCTCGGCCTGCGGAATGAGGGTGGTGATGCCGCGCCCGAGCGCGCGGTCTCGTGGCGGTTGAGCCGCTGTTGTGGTCACCGAAGAAGTCTGCCGCACCGGGCCTGCGGATCGGGTCAGCGACTTGGCGCCACGTCGCTCGCGGGTGCGTGCGACCGACCGGAGCGGGAGCCGATGTTCCGGGCCGCACGTGGGCGTGATCCGAAGGCCACGATGGCCGGTATTCACTTTCCGGCGGACGCGGACGCGCCTGCTGGGGCGAGCCTCGAAGATCATGGCCCAACGTCGTGCTTTAACGGGCAGGTCCACAGACTGCCCGACTCGCCATCAGCTTAATGGGCCATGATCACTCGCCTCTTGGCAGCTCCCGCCCAAAGCCGCGGAGCCAACCGCGATCACAGCTGAGGGTCGTAGGCGATTTTGGGCCAATACTCTCGCGATCAATACGCCCCAATACAGCCAGAATTGCAAAGTTACCGCCACGCTAATAAACGACTTCAGAGGTGGCGAGCCACGTCTCTCGGAGGTCCATCTCATGGCTTCCGTTCGGTTGCATGGTTCGGTTCCTCCTGCTCAGCGCAGTTGCTCGGCCAGTCCGACGATGATGCCCGCCGGGCCGCGGAGGTAGCAGAGCAGATAGCTGTCCTCGAACCGGGCGATCTCGCCGACGAGTTCGGCGCCGTGAGGGCGCAGGCGGGCAACGGTGTCCTCGATGTCGTCGACGGCGAACATGACGCGGTGTGTGCCCAGAATGTTGTGCGGCCGGTTGCGCGGCCCGGCGCTGATCACCGCGGGGCTGCGGTACTTCGCCAGCTCGAGCCGGCTGTGACCGTCCGGGGTCCGGACCATCGCGATGTCACAGCGGACGCCGTCGAGTCCGGTGCACTGGTCGGCGAAGAGGCCCTCGACCTCCGCCCTGCCCTCCAGCTCCATACCGAGCTCCACGAAGAACGCGGTGGTGGCTCCGTTCACTTTCAGCAGCAGCGTTTGTCCGGCACTTTGGGCAGCAGCTGGAGGTCGACGGACTCGGGAATGTACAAGAAATGACGTCAGTGCATGGGACGGCGCGCCGCCCGTGAGGGCGGCGCGCCGTCGAGATGGAACCCGCAGGAGTCGGCCTTGAGGACCAATCACGACCAGATTCAGCCGTGCTGGTGCTGGACGAGCGCGGGCGGTGTCCTGCTCATGTACCACCCCTCGACGCGGGGTCCGACGAGGTCGGACGGCCAGCCGGCCGTCTCGACGGCGGCATCGTAGACGGCGTCACCGAACGCCACAATGGCCTGGTGCGGGTCCGCTGTCTCCCTGAGCTTGGCCCACGGCAGACGAACCAGACCAGCGTCGGGATGCCAGGCGGCGCCCTCAACACCCCAGGACCGGCCCCCGAGACCGTCCGGCTGGGGCCAGATGTACGCGTACATGCCGACGTTCGGCGCCTTGGCATCCCCGAAGGAGAATCCCACCGACACGTACGCGTCGAGCTGGGCATTCTGCATGAACGGCGGCTGGTCGGGCGGCGGCACGGTGGGCTGCGCCCGGTAACGCGTGGCGGACAGGTCGAAGCCGCCCCACATCACACCGACCCGGGGGTTGTGTCCCAGGAAGGGGGCCTGCCACGCCTCGAGCCCGTCAGCGGCGAGGTTAAACGCTGTCCAGATCAGTCGGGCCGCGTGGCCATCCCAGGTGCGTTCGACGTGATCGTCCTCGAAGCGCGGCGGGGCATCCGGAATCTCGCAGATCAACGAGGTGCGTGGGCGGTGTATGCCGAGCTCGTCTGCCGCATCGCAGAAGGACGCATAGAACGTGGCGACTGATCCCTTGGACAACGGCACCGTCCGCGAGCCATTGTCGGCCTCGATGACCACGCCACCGTCGAGCAAGTTGTAGTGCACCGTGAAGGTCACGCCTCGCTGCCGGAGGGTTGGCGTACTGAGCCCCCGGGGGGTGACATCGAGGACGATGTTTCCCCAGCCGACTTCGAAGGGCTCGTCAAGGGTGTACTTGCCTGCGACCTGTACTACCCGGTTCACGTAGTCAACCATGGGCGCCAGGTCCTCATAGACCAGCGTCGGCCACGCATTGAGACGTTCGCTCACAGAGAGCCTCCCAGGGTGTCGATGGGATCAGCGGGAGGGGACGACACGTACCGTGCCCGCTCCCCCATGCAGCGAGGGACAGGCCTCGGACACCGAACTGCGATCCAGTACCCAATTCTCACACGCAGGTCAGGGTCCTGCCCGCTCGGTGGCGCCGGGCGTCCGACGTGCTGGGCCAGCAGCCGCGCATCTTCATGCCGGCACGATGCCCACCCCGTGGTTGCTGCGCTGTGCGAGGTATAGATCAGAGCAAGCATGCTCAGCCAGATACCCGGCAGGAGCGGCCGTAGCCAGTGGACGTTGGCGCCCCCCTGTCGAATACGTGTCGAAGGCGCGATCTATCGCGCTCGGCGTCCGTGGAGCACCAGGTCAGGAGGGATGCGCCGAAGATCACACCAGGCGCCTTCTAAGCGCTTGGCCGCAGGTTCAAGTCCTGCCGGGGGCACACAGTCCGCACCATGCCAGGCCCTCCCTCGGGAGGGCCTTTTAAGCAGGTCACCGCACCGTGGCGAGGGCCGCGTAGCGAACGCATAAGCGCCGGACCGACCCCCGGTCACGGTGGGGAGGGTCCGGCGCTGTCCGGCTGTTACCAGGTTTCTGCGGGTGGCCACGGTGGATACGCGGTGGCGCTCCCAGAGCCACGCTCAACGCTCTGGCAGATCCGGCAGGTCCCCTCCGCGAGCAGTACGGGACCCTGGTATTCCGCTGCAGGCCCTCCGGCGGCGCCGAGCGCACCTTCGTACGAGTCCACGGCGGCCGGCTGGCTCACGCCCAAGAGGCAGGCACACCGTGCAGATCGTGGGCCGGACGCCGGACTTCACGGGGGCGGAACGCGGTGGGTGCGGTTCCGGGCCCGGGCGAGGTGCGCTCGGCCACCCGGACGCCCGAGTCCTGGCGTGCGGGGAGCCAGTCCTCGCCCACCAGGTCGGCGTACGCGTCGGCGACCGTGTTGCGCGCGATGCCCAGGTCGGCGGCGAGCGTGCGGGAGGAGGGGCAGCCGAGTGCCGAGCCCCAGCCGCCCGGAGCGGACCGCTTCCCGCAGCGCCTTCGTCAGCCCTTGGCGCAGGCCCGGCCCGGTCGGCTCGACATGCAGGCCGAACCCCAGAGTGGCCCAAGGTTTCGCCATGGAAATGGACCATCTTCCTGGGCTGCTCCGCACCTAAGGTCGGAGACATGACGCCGAGCGAATAACAGTCCGGCCGGCGCTGTCCAGATCGGCCGGCCGCGTCCTATCAGCCTCGCCGAGGGGATGCCGAACAGGCTTTCCATCCCTGCAACATTTCCACCAAAGAGACAAATGACCGAGGAGGCAATTCCCATGAAGGCGATCGTGGTGACGGACCAGGCTGCGGGAACGGCCGGGATGACGCTGGTGGAGCGGCCCCAGCCGCAGGCAGCGCTGAACGATGTCGTCGTTCAGATTCATGCGTCGGGATTCGTCCCGACTGAGATGGCGTGGCCCTCGACCTGGACCGATCGCCTCGACCGTGACCGAACGCCGTCGATCCCTGGGCACGAGCTGGCCGGAGTCGTCACCGCCCTCGGCTATGGCACGACGGGACTGTCGGTGGGACAGCGGGTGTTCGGCCTCACGGACTGGACTCGCGACGGCACCCTGGCCGAGTACGCGGCCGTCGAGGCACGCAACCTCGCGCCGCTGCCGGGCGACGTCGACTTCACGGTGGGCGCGAGCCTGCCGATCTCGGGCCTGACCGCGTGGCAGGGACTGTTCGAGCACGGCCGCCTTCGGGCGGGGCAAAGCGTGCTCGTGCACGGTGCGGCCGGCGCAGTCGGGTCGATGGTGACGCAGCTCGCACGTGAGTTCGGTGCGTACGTCATCGGCACCGGACGCACTGCCGACCGTCAGATGGTGCTCGATTTCGGCGCGAAGGAGTTCGTCGACCTTGAGAACGACGCCCTGGAAGAGGTCGGCGGGGTCGATCTGGTGTTCGATGGCATCGGCGGCGACATCGGGAAGCGGTCCGCAGGCCTGATTCGGGTCGGAGGAACGCTGGTGTCCATCGTCGGGCCGCCGGAGGCGCGGCCCGCCGACGGCCTGGCGGTCGACTTCGTCGTCGAGTCCGATCGTGCCCAACTGAGTGAAATCGTCCGGCGGGTGCAGGACGGACGACTGCGGACGAACATCGGCAACGTCTCGACCCTCGACGATGCCGTCGCCGCCCTCAATCCGACCGAGCGACGCAAGGGGAAGACGATCATCCGCGTTCGTCCGTGAGGACTCGGGGACAGTCACCGGTCCTCCCCTCCTCGTGGATCAGCGTCAGATACGTGTCAGGTCGGGCGACTCGTACCGGACCACGTCATCGGACTGGTCCGCCATCTAGCGCCCCGCGGAACCACGGCCAGCTGCCGCCCGACAGCTGTGCCCTGCGTGCCCGGTCCGGCGGGACGCAGCGGGGGACTCACGGGGAACAGCGGCGCCGATCGCGTTCCGACCCAGGTCAGTGCCTTGCCAGTTCAGCCGCGATCCGCATACGGCGTCTTCCAAACTAGGGCTCTGGGTGACTGGGGCCGGAGGGTACTTTCCGCGCCCGGCTTGGCCGAGTCATCGAGAACACACCGCTCAGTGAATGAGCGAGAGGGGGCCTTGCAGTGGGGCCCATACAGAGCGCGTGTGACGACGCGGGCGCCGTCATGTGCGTCGGATGACCAGCACGGCCACGTCGTCGAGGTGGTCCACCGCGACCGCGGCGTCGAGGATGCGGTCGGCGGTCTGCTCGGCGTTCAGCCCGTCGTGGACGGCTTGGGCGGCCAGCGTTCCGGCTCGCTCCAGTCCGGCGTCCAGTGTCAGGGCCGGCCCTTCGACCACGCCGTCGGTGACCATGACCAGCGCGGCGTCCTTGTCCAGTGTGAAGGTTTCTTCGGAGTAGTCGGCGTCGGGCAGGACTCCCAGCACCGGGCCGCCCGGCAGCTCACGGATGCTGTGGCTGCCGTCGTCGCGTGCGTACAGCAACGGCACATGGCCGGCGCTGGCGCCGGTGATCCGTCCGTCGTCCGGGTCGATATGCAGCAAGGTGCAACTGGAAAATCGTGCCGCGCCCATCGTGACGAGCAGTTCGTTGGTACGCGTCAGCACGGTTGCGAGATCCGGTTCGTGAGCGGCGATCGCGCGCATGGAGGCGCGCACCTGTCCCATGGCTGCGGCGGCGTCCACGTCGTGCCCTTGGGCGTCGCCGATCTCCAGAGCGATGGCACCGTCAGACATGACGAAGGCGTCGTACCAGTCTCCGCCGATGTCGAGCCCGTCGCGGCTTGGTCGGTAGCGGGCGGCGACCTCCAGGTTTGGGAGGTGCTCGGGCAGCGTGGGGAGCATGGACTGCTGGAGCGCCGTGGCCAACTCGACTCGTGCCTCTTGCAGCCTGACGCGTTTCAGTGCCTGGCCTGCAAGGTCGGCAAGAGTACCCATGAGGGCCCGCTCATCCGGGGACGAGTGGTGTTCGCTGTCGTAGGTCACCAACCAGGCCCCGAGCGGCTGATCGCAGATCGGGCTCAGGGAGGTGATCGAAATGGCGTAGCCGGAGTCCAGCTGGTCGAAATACGGCAACATGGCCCCGTGCGGCCAGCGGCGGATGTACTCCTCCTGGTTGGGAATGAACTGCGGCTCGCCAGTGCGGATCACATAGGGCAGCGCGCTGGGGGCATCCAGCGGCAGGCCGTGCAGAGCGGCCACCGGTATCGGGATCCCGGCATCGGAGGAGACACGCAGGCGGCCTTTCGTGATGAACGCCAGCGCGGCGCCGGTACCACCGAAGGTCGCGGCGAGCCGGGTCAGGACGACCTGCCGGACTTCTTGCTCCGTGACTGCGGCCATCACGGCGGAGGAGAAGGCCGCGATCTCGTCGGCGCGCTGACGCTCAGCACTCAGCGCGACCAACGCTCCGCGTCGGCGCGCTTCCCCCTTGGTGTCGTCGCGGATCACTCCGAAGACCCGCTCAGGGCCGCCGGACCCCAGAATGATCCGACGGGCCTGGCAGACCAGATGGTGGCAGCCATCGCGCTCGGTGAGGAACCGCAACCTGATCCAGGGGGACCGGGCCGCCGTCGAAGTCACGAGCCGCCGCAGAGCCCCGCGGTCATCGGGGTGGACTCGCCGAACCACCTCGGACAACGACATGGAGGCCTCCTGGAACAGCGCCGCCAAGGCGGGTGCGCCACCGAGCCACTCCAGCTCGCGCTCCTGGGGTGAATACATGCACAGACCGAGGTTGGCGGCCTCGGCCGCCAGACGGAACGGGATCAACAGGCCGCCCCGGTCATTTCCCGCGTCCAACGAGTGCACCCACACCAGCGGCTCGCCACCTACGGGATCGTTCACTGATCGCGCCTCGACAAGGCAGACGACAGATGCTGCAGCTGGCCCCGGGAACTCCAGCACCCGCATCGCGACCGTCTTCGTCGTGGCGGCGTGGGCCACGAGACTCTCAACCGCAGTCAGCTGGCTTGCGGGCAACAGATCACGGAAGCCACGACCCACGCACTGCTCCACTGACCTGCCCAGTGTCCTGGCCATCGCCGCGTTGAGGCTGCGGATAGCTCCGCCCAAGGTCAAGAGAGCCGAAGGTGTAGCCCTTCGAAGGAGTTGGTCCGAGGCGTCCATCTGCGGCTCCCTGACACATAACAAAACAGCCTCTTCAATGATATTCGCGCATTTTGCTGAGATGTCTCCGTAAAGGGTATGTCTGACCGGCTACGTCGAGTGACGACGGCAGGGAACCTGCTGGAAACGGTAGGCAGCGGCCCGTGAAGATGAGCGCGACCGACTGTTCAGCCATGTCCCCCGGCCTAGCCCTGTTGATGATTTGTCGGCCGTTTCGGGCGGTGCCGCTCTGCACGCGGCCGGTCGGGCGTTTGTGACCTCATAGGAGCCCGGCCAACGAACCCGACCAAGCCCTACTGGGGCCGGGCCCAGTTGCGCATCGCGGTGCGCGAAGCGAACGCGGCCACGTCCTTGTCGAGCGGGTTGTCGGTGTACTGGTGGATACGCCAGGTCGCCTTGATGCGTGGTTTGCCCGCGGTCACATAGTCGGCGATCCACAGGCCGTCACCGGCGTACGACGTGGTGTCGTAATTCAGCCAGAAGTGCCGGTTGCAGTACAGCAGAACCCTGTGGTCCGGCCGGAGGCGCTTGACCTCGCGGATGAAGCGGTCCTTCTCGGTGTTGGTCGCGCGCGTTCCGTCGCCGGTCACCTCCCAGTCGACGGCCAGCAGGTCGCCGGCCTTCTCCGGGGCCTTGCTCACGAAGTACTCCGCCTGCGCCGTGAGATTGCCCGGCCACAGGAAGTGGTAGAAGCCGACCACGCATGAGGCGTCCCTCGCCCGCTTGACCTGCGAGGCCAGATGCGGATTGACGTACGAACGGCCCTCGGTGGCCTTGATGAAAACGAAGTCCAGTCCATCCGTGTCGAAGGACGACTGATACGAGCTGACATCGACGCCATGCAGCATGGGTTCCGCCTTCAAGTGGGCTCTTTGGTTCCGTTTCTCGTTCTGTACGTGCCCGCAGCCGCCGGTTCTCACCCGTCCGGCCCACCGGGCGAAATGTCTTCCGGCCATCCGGAATAGGTACCGGCGCCATGGAGTTGGTGAAGCGGCGAGACCGCATTGCACACCGCACGCACCATCGGAAGGTCGGATCCATGAAGATCGGAATCATCGGAGCGGGCAACATCGGCGGCAACCTCACCAGGCGCCTTACCGCGCTGGGCCACGAGGTGTCCATCGCCAACTCCCGCGGCCCGCACACGCTCACCGCTCTTGCCGAGGAGACCGGAGCGACGCCGGTCACCGCGGCGGAGGCGGCACAGGGCGCCCGTGTCGTGGTCATCACCATTCCGGTGAAGGCAGTCCCGAACCTGCCCGCCGGGTTCCTGAACGGGGCCGCGGAAGACGTCGCGGTCATCGACACCGGCAACTACTACCCGCAGCAGCGCGACGGCCGTGTCGCCGCCATCGAGGACGGGCTGCCGGAGAGCAGGTGGACCGAGGAACAGATCGGGCACCCGGTGATCAAGGCGTTCAACGGGACCTACGCGGATGACATCCTCTCCAAGGCTCTTCCGAAGGACAGCCCCGGCCGTCAGGCCCTGCCGGTCGCCGGTGACGACCCGGCCGCCAAGCAGACCGTGCGCGACCTCATAGACGAGCTGGGCTTCGACACAGTGGATGCGGGCGGTCTGGACGAGTCCTGGCGCCAGCAGCCGGGCACTCCCGTCTACGGCAACCAGGGCGATGCCGAGACCATCGCGAAGGCGCTCGCCGAGGCCTCCCCGGAGCGTACGGCCGAGTGGCGCGCCTGACGGGGCGAGACCTCGTCCACACGCGTGCCCCCGGTCAGCAGGGCGGGGCGGGCACCAAGGTCGTATTCGCCGGTGCCCGCCCCGTCTCCGCCTCCGATTCCGCTCGTAGCGCGCCGCCCGACTCCTGCGCGGGCCGACGGCACGTGCAACGCTTCCGGTGCGGGGACTTCGCTGAAGTCGCTCGCGAACGTGCCCTCGGCGCAGGGGCGTTGTCCGATGGCTGACCGACCCGGCGCCCACCGTCCGGGCATTGCCCGGTCCCTGACCCCCTCGCGTCTACCGCTCGTCGTCCGGGGCGGCCGGCAGGCTGTCCATGAACGAACTGACGGAGAACACGGCGCGCCCGGGTCCGGGCGGACCGTACCCGGGCGGCGAGCTGAGCCCGTACTCCTCCATCGTCGATCGGTAGGCGTCCAGCAACCTGATGTGGTACTCCAGTGGTGCCCCGTCCGGGTTGGTCTTCCCGAGCGGCGGGCACGTGCGGGAACCGTTCCATGAGCTGCTCGATCAGGCGGGTACGGCTCGCGTCGGTGCGGCTGGGGTCGCCGGGGTCTCTGCGGCCGGTGTCGGTGCGGCTGGGCATGTGCGGGGCTCCTCGGTCCGGGCGTCGAAGGTTCTTGCGGTACGCCACACTGTGCAACGAGCCACGGACGTCAACCGTTCGCGACGCCGTCCGGTGGGCAGGTGCCGTCGGTCACTTGTCCCAGTGCGTGGGGTGACTGAGCGACGGCGGGAGTTTCGTGGCAGCGTCGCCCCGCGCCGCGTTTATCTGTGCCTGTGTGAGAAACAGACTCCCGGTCAGGTCGGCTCCCGACAGTTCGGCATCCCGGAAATCCGCGCCGATGAGGTCGGCCAGACGCAGGTCGGCGCCGGTGAGGTCGGCGGCGATGAGATAAGCGCCGCGCAGGTCGGCCCCCTGCAGGTCGGCGCCCTTGAGCCGGGCGCCGATGAGGTCGGCGCCGCGGTGGTTCCGCTTCTTCTTCCGGGGGGCGGTGGCCCGTACGAGTTCGCTGGTTCGCAGCAGCAGCGCGGCGACGTCGTCCCGGTGTCCGGCGACATCGAGGTCGGCGAACGCATCGGGGGTGACGTGCGTGAGACGTTCGGTCGTGTCGAGGGCGCGTCGTATCTCGCCGTGGAGGGGGCGGGCCGCGTGCAGTGTGAGGGCTTCGGTGAGGTACCAGAGCAGTTCGTGGAGCTGTCGCATGACCGGGAACACCTGGAACATCTGCTGGGCGGTCTGCGGGGCCCGCCGCCAGTCCTGTCCGCTGAACGTCTCCTGGGAGACCTTCTGGCCGGCGCCGAAGCAGTCGTACACCGTGCAGCCGGGGAAGCCCTGGCTCCGCAGTTCGGTGTGTATACCGCAGCGGAAGTCGTCCTGCAGGTTGTGGCAGGGCTGCCCGGCGTCCTTGTTGACCGCGAAGTCCGCCGACCGGGTCAGGGTCAGCGCGACGCAGCACAGCCCGAAGCAGTTCGCGCAGTCGGCCCGCAGGGCGGCACGGTCGGCGCCGTCGCCGCGCAGCTCGGTGCGGTCGGTGGTGCGGTCGGTGCCGGAGCCTGGGGCGTTGTCGGACACGGTGCGTTGGATCCTCTGGTGTATGGAGTGCCTGGACGGTCGAGCCTACCGAGGCCCCGCAGGCCGAGGCGTACGGGGACGGACAGCCTCGTTCCCCGGGTGCCCGGGTCCCCTCCGGCGCTGGCCGGAAGCGGTGCACGCGATGATGGAGGCTTGCATCGTTGTAGGAGGTGGCCACCGACGTGGCGAACACACCAGTCGACAGCATCCCGGCCCGGCGGGTGCTCACCGATCCGTCCGGGCTCGCCCGGTATCAGCACGACGAGGCCGAGTGGGCCCCGTACGGAACACCCATCGCGGTCGTGCGTCCGCAGAGCACCGAAGAGGTACGGGACGTGGTGCGGCACTGTCTGACGCATCGGATCCCGGTGGTGCCGCGCGGTGCGGGCACCGGTCTGTCCGGCGGCGCGAACGCTGTCGACGGGGCGATCGTGCTGTCCTTCGAGGACATGAACCGGATCGTGCACATCGATGCCGCGGAGCGGCTGGCCGTCGTCCAGCCCGGTGTGGTCAATGACGACCTGCGGGCGGCCTGCGCGGAGCTGGGGCTCTGGTATCCGCCGGATCCCGCAAGCTCGCCCTGGTCGACGATCGGCGGGAATGTCGCGACGAACGCCGGGGGGATGTGCTGCGTCAAGTACGGCGTGACGCGTGACTATGTGCTCGGCCTCGAAGTGGTCAACGGACTCGGCGAGGTGGTGTCGCTGGGCCGGCGTACCGCGAAGGGCGTCGCCGGGTACGACCTGGCGGGGCTGATGGTCGGCTCCGAGGGCACGCTCGGTGTGATCACGGAGATCACGGTGCGGCTGCGTCCGGCGCGGCCGCAGGAGCGGACCGTGGCCGGATACTTCGCTTCGGTGGTCGCCGCGGGTGAGGCGGTGACCGCTGTGACCGCGTCGGGCGTGATCCCGTCGGCGCTCGAACTGGTCGACCGTCACTGCCTCGCCGCCGTCGACGCCTGGAAGAAGATGGGGTTGTCCGCCGACGCGGATGTGGTGCTGCTCGGCCGGGTCGACGCCCCGGGCGCCGAGGGCGACGCCGAGGCCGAGCTGGTCCGGGACTGCTTCGAGCGGGCGGGCGCCACATGGGCTGTGGTCTCCACGGATCAGCAGGAGGCGGACGCGCTGTTCCAGGCGCGACGGCTGGCCTATCCGGCGCTGGAGCGGCTCGGCCCGGTGCTCACCGAGGATGTCTGCGTGCCACGGACCGCGGTGCCGGAGATGTTGGCCCGGATCGAGAGGACCGCGGCCCGGCACGACATTCTGGTGGCCAATATCGCGCATGCCGGTGACGGCAATCTGCACCCGCTGATCATCACGCCGCCCGGTGACGAGGCTGCGCGTGCGCGCGCCCAGTTGGCCTTCGAGGACATCCTCGACGATGCGATCGCCCTCGGTGGGACGGTCACGGGCGAGCACGGGGTGGGACTGTTGAAGATGCGCGGTATGCACAAGGAGCTGGGGCCCGCGGTGCTCGGGATGCATCACGCGGTGAAGGCGGCCCTGGACCCGCACGGAATCCTGAATCCCGGAAAGGTGCTCGGACCGGGGCCCGCCTCAGCGGTGTAGCGGCCGGTGGGCCGGTTGGGCGCGGTCCGCTGTCAGTGGGGCGACGCACACTGGCAGGAGTGCGACGGGTGAAGGAGACGCGGATGAGCGGCGGGGACGGCCATGACACCGGGTTCGAACCGGCCACCGGGGACGGCCCGTTGCCCCGGGGTCCTGCGGAGAAGCGTGCCGCGTCGGTACGGACGGCGTTCGAGGGGCTGCTGCAGATCCGGCGGCTGACCAACACCGGCCGCCAGGACCCGGAGGGCGTGCCGGCGCAGTGGGAGCTCCGTCGGGCAGTACGTGCGGTGGCCCTGGTGCTGGAGGCGGACGGCCGTCCTCCGTCGGCCGTCGACGCGTCCGGGCAGCGGGTCGCCTCCGGTTATCGCGTGCAGGAGGGCGAGGCGCCCGGCAGCGTGCGGGTGGAGTGGCTCGGTCCGCCGGGCAGCGGCGCCGCGCGTGAGGAAGAGGCCGAGCTGACCCGGTGTGCGGCCGCGCTGGGACGGCTGGGATGGACGGCGCTGCTGTACCGGGGGCCGCGGCGCCGCAGGTTCCTGGAGGTCGAGCCATGACGGTGGCGTTCAAGTCCTGAACGCGTCGGTGGTGCGGTCCGTCAACAGAAGGTCCGTACCAGCTCCTTGACGCCCTCTCGTGCCAACACTTAAATCAAGAAATGAATTAAGCGTCGGGGCCGAACGTCACCCGGGCGCCGGTTCAGCGTGCGATCTGTCATGAGCATGCCCCCACCATGAAGTGATGTGATGACTGTGCGAACCCCCAGACGGCGTCGGACGGCGCTGTACCTCGTTGCCCTGCTGTGCTGTTCCGGCGCGGTGACCGCCGCTCCCGCGGGCGCCGCCCCGGTGCCCGAACCGCGCGTCGCCGCCGCTGCCGCCGCGACAACGTTCTCCGACGACTTCAACGGTCCGGCCGGATCGGCGGTCGACGGCAGCAAGTGGCAGATCGAGACCGGCGACAACGTCAACAACCATGAGCGGCAGTACTACACCGCGGGCAACAGCAACGCCGCCCTCGACGGCCAGGGCAATCTCGTCATCACCGCCCGCAAGGACAACCCCGGCAACTACCAGTGCTGGTACGGCCGGTGCGAGTACACCTCGGCCCGGCTGAACACGGCCGGCAAGTTCACCTCGACGTACGGGCACGTCGAGACCAGGATGAAGATCCCGCGCGGTCAGGGCATGTGGCCCGCGTTCTGGATGCTCGGCGACGACCTCGGCAGCGTGGGCTGGCCCAACAGCGGCGAGATCGACATCATGGAGAACGTCGGCTTCGAGCCGGGCACGGTCCACGGCACCATCCACGGTCCCGGGTACTCCGGCTCCGGCGGCATCGGGGCCGGCTACTCCCTTCCCGGCGGCCAGGCGTTCGCCGACGCGTTCCACACCTTCGCGGTGGACTGGGCCCCCGACTCCATCACCTGGTCCGTGGACGGCAATGTCTACCAGCGGCGTACGCCGGCCGACCTCGGTGGCAAGAGCTGGGTGTTCAACAAGCCGTTCTTCATCATCATGAACCTCGCGGTCGGCGGCTACTGGCCCGGCGACCCCGACGGCAGCACCGGCTTCCCGAAACAGCTCGTCGTCGACTACGTGCACGTCACCACGAGTGACAGCGGCTCCGGCGGTACGGGCGGCACCATCACGGGGCTGGGCGGCAAGTGCGTCGACGTGGCAGGCGCCTCCGCCGCCAACGGAACAGCGGTCCAGCTCTACGACTGCAACGGAACCGCCGCCCAGAAGTGGACCGTCGGCACCGACGGTACGATCCGCGCGCTCGGCAAGTGCCTCGACGTCAAGGACAACAGCACGGCCGACGGCGCCCAGCTCCAGCTCTGGGACTGCACCGGCGGAGCCAATCAGCGGTGGGGGGTGTCCGGCGCCCGGGACATCGTCAATGTCCAGGCCGACAAGTGCATGGATGCCACCGGCAACTCCTCCGCCAACGGCACCCGGCTCCAGATCTGGACCTGCGCCGGAACCGCCAACCAGAAGTGGACGGTGAACGCCGCATGAGCCCCTCCCCCGGCTCGCGCCGCCGCCTCGGCCCGCTCGCCCTCCCGGCAGCACTCCTCCTGGCCGCCGGAGCCTCGCTCGTCACCCTGCCCGCCACGGCCAGTGCCGCGGCCACCGCCACCGGCGCGATCACAGGGCTGGGCGGCAAGTGCGTCGACGTGGCAGGCGCCTCCACCGCCAACGGAACAGCGGTCCAGCTCTACGACTGCAACGGAACCACAGCCCAGCAGTGGACCGTCGGCACCGACGGTACGATCCGCGCGCTCGGCAAGTGCCTCGACGCCAAGGACAACGGCACCGCCAACGGCACACAGCTACAGCTGTGGGACTGCAGCGGCGGAGCCAACCAGAAGTGGTCCGTCTCCGCGGCCCACGACATCGTGAACACCCAGGCCGACAAGTGCATGGACGCCACCGGCAACTCCTCCGCCAACGGCACCCGGCTCCAGATCTGGACCTGCGCCGGAACCGCCAACCAGAAGTGGACCGCACCTTCCGACGGCGGCACCCCCGCGCCCGGTGGAACGATGGCCGTGGCGCCCTATCTGTACAACGGCTGGGGCAGCCCGCCCAGCCCGACGACCGTCATGAACGCAACCGGCGTGAAGTGGTTCACCCTGGCGTTCGTGCTCAGCAACGGCTACTGCAACCCGCAGTGGGACGGCGGGCGGCCCCTGACGGGCGGCGTCGACCAGCAGACCATCAACACCGTGCGCGGCGCCGGCGGGGACGTCATCCCGTCCTTCGGCGGCTGGAGCGGGAACAAGCTGGAGAGCTCCTGCTCCAGCGCGGGTGAGCTCGCCGCCGCGTATCAGAAGGTCATCAACGCGTACGGTCTCAAGGCGATCGACATCGACATCGAGGCGGACGCCTACAGCAACGCCACGGTCCAGCAACGCACGGTCGACGCACTGAAGACCATCAAGGCCAACAACCCGGGCATCAAGGTGTACGTCACCTTCGGTACCGGCCAGAGCGGCCCCGACACCAGTCTGATCAACAGGGCCGCCTCCGCGGGGCTGACCGTCGACAGCTGGACGATCATGCCGTTCGACTTCGGCGGCGCCGGACAGAACATGGGCACGCTCACCACACGTGCCGCCGAGGGCCTGAAGAACGCGGTCAAGAGCGCGTACGGATACAGCGACGACCAGACCTACCGGTCGATCGGCATCTCGTCGATGAACGGCATCACCGACGACAACGAGACGGTGACGGTCGACGACTTCCGCACCATCCTCGCCTACGCCCAGCAGCACCACCTGGCGCGGCTCACCTTCTGGTCGGTGAACCGTGACCGGCCCTGCACAGGCGGCGGAGCCGACACCTGTTCCGGCGTGAGCCAGCAGGCGTGGGACTACACGCGGGTGTTCGCCCAGTACACGGGATGACGTGACGGGAAGCGCAGGGGGCTGCCGGCTGGTCGCCCGCTGCGCTTCGGAGGCGACGCGGACCGTCCGCCGGGCGCCGGTGTGAACCACCGGGCCGGCGGGCGGTTCCGCGACTCCCCGCAACGTGGCCCCAGCTGGTGGCCGCCCTGGCCGCCTCGCCGAATTCCCGTCGCCGCCGGGCCGGTCAGGGCCTACGCTCCCCGCATGTCACACGCGAAGACCTCGTACGTCTGTCTGCCCTGCCGGGCCTCGTACAAGCAGCGCTGCACGGGAGACCACGACCGAATCTGCCCGCGCTGCACACAGCCGTTGATCCACGTCGGCTCGGCCTTCGCCACACCGCGGCGCCGGGACACGGATGGCTGGCGCACGCTCTCGGTCCTGTTGCATGCGGACATCCGCTTCCACAAGAGCTGCTGCGGCGGTCCCGGCTACCGTCCGCGCACCATGAGCGAGGTGCGCGAGCGGATGGCGTACGCGCGCACCACCGGGGAACCGTTCGCCCGAGCGCTGGTGCGTCGCAGCCTGCCCTAGCGTGCCCATACGATCGACGGGGCCGGCCACCGGATAGGCCGGTTGCCGGATAATCCACCACGGACCGAATCGCGATTACCCTGGGCGGCATGACTGCCATGGCACCCGCCCGGACCGAACCGGACCTCTCCTTCCTGCTGGATCACACCAGCCACGTTCTGCGGACCCAGATGGCGGCAGCACTCGCCGAGATCGGGCTCACGGCGCGCATGCACTGCGTCCTGGTCCACGCCCTGGAGGAGGAGCGGACCCAGATCCAGCTCGCCGAGATCGGCGACATGGACAAGACCACGATGGTTGTGACGGTCGACGCCCTGGAGAAAGCCGGCCTCGCCGAGCGCCGCCCGTCCAGCAAGGACCGCCGCGCACGGATCATCGCGGTGACCAAGAAGGGTGCGCAGGTCGCCGAGGAGAGCCAGAAGATTGTCGACGGGGTGCACGAGCGGGCGCTCGGCTCCCTCCCCCAGGACGAACGTGAGGTGCTACTGCAAGCGATGAAGCACCTGGTGGACGGCCATCTGGCCACTCCCGCCGAGAGCCCGCAGACGGTGCGTCGCGCTCGCCAGCGCGGGTAGCGGCCGGCAGATCGACCCGAAACAAATAGTCTGCAACAAAACCATCTGCTAACTTCTCTCCTGTCACCTCATCCGACAGGAGAGACCGCATGCCCGCGCCTTCTGCTCGCCCCGCACCCGCCGCCTCGTCCACGACACCTGCCACCACAACCCGCTCCCGCCGGTTGGCCCTCGGGGTGATCGCCACGGGGATGCTCATGATCATCCTCGATGGCTCCATCGTCACCGTGGCCATGCCGGCCATCCAGAACGACCTGGGGTTCACCCCGGCCGGACTGAGCTGGGTCGTCAACGCCTACCTGATCGCGTTCGGCAGCCTGCTGCTGCTCGCAGGACGGCTCGGCGACCTGCTCGGCCGCAAGCGCATGTTCCTGGCCGGCACCGCGGTGTTCACCGTCGCATCACTGCTGGCGGGCCTCGCCACCACGCCCGCGCTGCTCATCGCCGCCCGGTTCCTGCAGGGCATCGGCGGCGCGATGGCGTCGGCCGTCGGCCTCGGCATCCTCGTGACACTCTTCACCGAGCCCAGGGAACGCGCCCGCGCAATAGCCGTGTTCAGCTTCACCGGTGCGGCCGGTGCGTCGATCGGTCAAGTCCTCGGCGGGGTCCTCACCGACGCCCTCAGCTGGCACTGGATCTTCTTCATCAACCTGCCGATCGGGCTCGCGGCCCTCGTCGTCGCCGTGCCCGCGCTTCCCGCCGACCGCGGTCTCGGCCTCCGCGCCGGAGCCGATGTCATCGGGGCGCTCCTCGTCACCGCCGGGCTGATGCTGGCGATCTACACCGTCGTCAAGGTCGAGGAGTACGGCTGGACCTCGGCTCACACGCTCGGTCTGGGGGTGGCGGCCGCCGTCCTGCTCGGCGCGTTCATCGCCCGCCAGGCCGGCGCCGGAACCCCGCTGCTCCCTCTGCGGATCCTGCGGTCGCGCACAGTCGCTGGTGCCAACCTGGTCCAACTCCTCATGGTCGCCGCACTGTTCTCGTTCCAGATTCTGGTCGCCCTCTATCTGCAGAAGGTCCTCGGTTACGGCTCCGCGCGGACCGGACTCGCCATGCTTCCGGCAGCGGCCGTCATCGGCGTGGTGTCCCTGGGCATCTCGGCCCGTCTCAATGCGCGCTTCGGCGAGCGACGCGTACTGCTGGCCGGACTCGTGCTGCTGGTCGGGGTGCTGGGGCTGCTGGCGCGCGTACCCGTCCATGCCCACTACATGACCGATCTGCTTCCGGTGATGCTGCTCGCGGCCGGCTTCGGTCTCGCGCTCCCGGCGTTGACCTCGCTCGGCATGTCCGACGCGAAGGCCGATGACGCCGGGCTCGCGTCCGGGCTGTTCAACACCACTCAGCAGATCGGCATGGCCGTGGGCATCGCACTGCTGTCCACGCTGGCAGCCTCCCGGACCGACGAGCTGCTCGCGGACGGACAGAGCCGGGCTGCGGCGCTGACGGGCGGCTACCACCTGGCGTTCGTGATCGGCGCCGGCTTCCTCGTCGCCGCCTTCGTCGTCGCGTTCGCGGTACTGCGCCCGCAGCGGCCGAAGCCCGTCGCCGCCCCGGAGAAAAGCGCCGCGACTGTCTGATCTCCCCCTCCCACTCCCCCTCCAATTCCTTTCCTTCACAACCAGTGCCGACGAAAGGTCGCCTCATGAACGCGAACACGGAAGAGACAGCGAACGACGAGCAGCAACCGGGCGCCGGACCCGCACCCCGCGTGCTCACCGATGACGAGCTGTCACGGCTTCTGTGCGATCAGCAGTTCGGAGTGCTCTCCTTCGTCAGGCGCAGCGGCCACCCGCATCTGTCCACGGTGCTGTACGACTGGCATCCCGAGCAGCGCGTGGTACGCATCTCCGCCACAGCCGACCGTCTGAAGGTGCGCCGGCTGCGAAATGCACCGCGGGCCGCCCTGCATGTGCAAGGGCCGGACGTCTTCTCGTTCGCCGTCGCCGAGGGAGATGCGGAGGTCTCGGAGAAGACCACCGTTCCCGGTGACGCGACCGGCCGTGAACTGCTCGCCATGACACCGAGGTTCGAGGACGTGGCGGAAGAGGCCGCGTTCCTGGAACAGGTCGTGGCAGACCGACGCGTGGTGATCCGCCTTCGGGTCTCCCGTCTCTACGGAACGGCCCTGGACATCCCGCAGCGCAGTCCAGAACCACGTTGTCAGACCCATGAGGGATGCTTGATGGTCCGACACCTCTGACCAGGAGATGCTGAAATGCACGACGACGAGCTCGCCGCGGCCCAGGCGTACGTCCGGTTACTGGAAGCGACTCGGGCGGCTCTCGCGGACCAGGACCAGGCGCCGCTGTACCTGTCGCTGCTCGCCTCCCCGATGGCCGAGGCCGACAGTGCGTTGCGGCGTGCGGGGCTCTGCGGCAACGAGGCGAGATTCTTCGATCTCGTACGGTCCCTTCAGCCGAGCATGTCCGGCAGCGGTCACTGACCACCACGACCGGCGGCCAGGCTGACAGGCATGCGGGGACAGTGCCGCGGAAATCGGTCCGTCATTCGATGCCAACGCCCGCACGGTGCGCGCGATGGACGGAGGTCTGACGATGGTCCGCAGCAGCAGGAAGCCACGGCGTCTCGTCGTGGGTGACGAGACGTTTCTCTGGTCGGTCGGTCATCACCACCACACCGACCGGGGTCGGTACCAGGCCTGCCGCGTAGTACTCACCATCCGCCGCTCGGGTGCGCGCGGGCGGCTCCTGGTCGTCTTCCGGGCGGGCCCCGACCGGCTGGTCCCCGACGGCTTTCTGCCGTCCGGGGCTGTCGGCACCTCAGCAGGCAGCTGGTTGAACCTGCACGAGCCGGGCACCGTCAGAGCTCTGCTCGACGAGGCAGTGTCCCGCGGGTGGCACCCGGACAATCCACCGACCGAGCGACTGGACGGCTGGGGTCTCTTCGCCCGGGCCGTACAGGCGCGGAAGAGAAACTCGGCGAGTTCTGCGCCCGGCGGCCGCTGCTGAAGCGCGAGGTGCCGCCGGAGCATGTGGCCAGCGGTGGTCGCACCGACCCGAGGAGACCGGCTGCGTCGAACGCTGGCCGAAGTGCCGCTGCCGCGGGCCGCTGACGGCCGGCTGGTCCGGGCCATCGACGTCACCGGCTGGCTGCGGGCACACGCCCACACCTCACTCCAGCGGATCCTGTGCCACACCTACGGGCGAGGGAAGCATAAGCACGTCCCTGTCCCCGGCCGGCCGTACTCGATCGCCTGCGCGCTCGGGCCCGGCCGCAGCTCGTGGCCCGCACCGCTGGACGCACTGCGTCTGACGTCCGGGGATGACGCCGCCACCGCCACCGCCACCGACACACGCCTCTACGACACCGCCACCGCCCGTCCCTGGGACCGCCTGATGACGGTTCCACGAGTCGGGCCTACGGTGCGATCGACACTGACCGGCATTCCGTCCGATTGGATGTGAACGCGGACGTGAGGAGAATGAAGAGGCTGCTGCGGTTACGGAGTCCCGGTTGCGACCGTTGTCTGCGTATGGAATTTTGGCATATTTGCGCTGTGATAGCCGGAGTACCCTCAGACAGCAAAAGGTCAGCTGACGCTCCGTCGCCTACTGGCTCGGAACGAGGCATCCAGGCATCTGGTTTGTCGGGTTGCCGATCTCGGTGGTCCACTCGATGATGGTGCCTGTCGCGGGCCGTCCTGTGAGCACCTCTTCTTTGTGGCGTACGTGTGTGGCTATCGATGTCACGCCTTAGCCATGGGGAGCTTTCCGGTGCCCTTGGGCGGGACACAGGTCTTTCGGTGGCAGAGGTCTTCCAATGCTGCGAAGAACTGCTGCTCTGCATTCTTGAGCCCTGAATGACAGCTCTGGCGCACTGGCGCAGGGGCGAAGGAGGACTCCTTGCTCAGCGCGTTCGTCCAGGTGTTCAGAACCCCTGACCTGCGTAAGAAGTTGTTCTTTACGCTCGGCATCATCGTGCTGTACCGCCTGGGGTCGCATGTTCCGATCCCGGGGGTGAGCTATGAGAATGTCCAGACATGTTTGGATGCGGCATCTGACAGTGGCGGCCTGCTGGGTCTGGTGAATCTTTTCAGTGGTGGGGCTCTGCTGCAGATCACGGTGTTCGCGCTGGGCATCCTGCCGTACATCACGGCGAGCATCATTCTTCAGCTGCTGACGGTGGTCATCCCGAGGCTGGAGGCGCTGAAGAAGGAGGGCGCGTCCGGACAGGGGAAGATCACCCAGTACACCCGCTATCTGACGGTGGCCCTTGCTGTCCTGCAGGGCACAGGCCTGGTGGCGACCGCCCGCAGTGGCGCGTTGTTCCCCAACTGCCAAGCCGCCGCGGGCATTGTGCCGGATGATTCCATCTTCACGACGGTGGTGATGGTGCTCACGATCACCGCGGGGACAGCCTGCGTGATGTGGCTCGGCGAGCTGATCACCGAACGCGGCATTGGCAACGGAATGTCAATGCTTATCTTCATCTCCATTGCCTCCACATTCCCGGGCGCCTTGTGGGCCGTGAAGCAGGAGGGCAAGATCGCCGATGGGTGGCTCAGCTTCGGCTGTGTCATTCTCGTCGGGTTCGCCATGGTGGCCCTGGTCGTCTTCGTGGAACAGGCACAGCGCCGTATCCCGGTGCAGTACGCGAAGCGGATGATCGGCCGTAAGTCGTACGGCGGAACGGCGACCTACATCCCACTGAAGGTCAACCAGGCCGGTGTGGTCCCAGTCATCTTTGCTTCATCGCTCCTCTACCTTCCTGCGCTGATCGCACAGTTCTCCCACTCGAACGCGGGATGGGCAACGTGGATCACACGCAACTTTGTCCGAGGCGACCACCCCTTCTACGTGGCCACGTACTTCCTGCTGATCGTGTTCTTCGCGTTCTTCTATGTGTCGATCACGTTCAATCCGGAGGAAGTGGCGGGGAACATCAAACAGGCCGGCGGGTTCATCCCGGGGATTCGGGCCGGCCGGCCCACGGCCGAGTACCTGGGCTACGTCCTCAACAGACTTACCTGGCCGGGATCGCTGTATTTGGGGTTGATCGCGCTGGTGCCGACGGTGGCGTTCGCGAGCTTCGGCGGCGCCAACCAGCTCACCGGTACGAGCATCCTGATCATCGTGAGCGTCGGGATGGAGACGGTCAAGCAGATCAACAGCCAGATCGAGCAGCAGAGCTACGAAGGCTTCCTCCGATGATGCCTCCGTGATGCTGCGATGCGGCATCCATCCCTGCAGCCTGAGAGCTGTCCTGTAAATGATCTCCGAGTCGCCTCGAGCATGCTCGGTCTTCGTATGGCCGCTCGCTCGCCTTTCGGCGAGGGCGAGGTGGTGCATCCGGGCGATGCCGAGCATGGCGTG
Organism: Streptomyces sp. NBC_00353; assembly: GCF_036108815.1. Classification (NCBI taxonomy): domain Bacteria; kingdom Bacillati; phylum Actinomycetota; class Actinomycetes; order Kitasatosporales; family Streptomycetaceae; genus Streptomyces; species Streptomyces sp. NBC_00353. The sequence goes on from NZ_CP107985.1 coordinate 1,219,370, forward strand.
GTGGAAGCGCTCGCCTGTCAGGCGGCAGTCGCGGAGGATCTTCCACGTCTATATCCGTGCGGGTCTCCTGCGGCATCCGCCACCCCAGATACACAAATCCCGCGTCGGATTCGGTTGAGCCATCAGCGCCACGTGCGGCGCATCGAATAGCCCCGGACGTAGGCCCCGGCGGCCGCCACATTTCGGCCGTCAGCCCGTTCTGCCGCACAAGCCTGCCCCGGCCGTCACCTAGCGGGCAGGACTGCCGGGTCAGTCCTGCCCGGCGACCCTTCGACCGATCTGTTCAAGGAACTCTCGGATGCTGGCTGCGGCGACCTCGAAATCGTCGAACCAGGATGCCGTTGTCGACCTCCACACGCGCCCGCTCCCCGTCACCGCAAACAGGTGACCACCGCCATCACTGGCGAACACGAGAGCAGGCGACTCGTCGCCGATGCGGACAGATCCGTACTCCTGGAAGTGTTCTGCGACCGTCGAGGCTGAGTGGATGAAGTATCCGTTGTCCACGTCTGGCAAGGAGACCTCACAGGTCACCCAGTAAAGGGTGGTCAGGTCCGAGGGGATCGGTGTCAGGTCCACCAGCGCATCCGTCGACTCGTGACTCCCATCCGTTGCGAGAGTGACGGCGTTCTCACCATGAGGGAACCCGTATGTCTCCAGGAACGACGACATCAGAACCCTGAGAGCTGAAGAAGTCTGCTCGCACCAGCCACGCACCCAGTCCGAGTCGAGCCGCTCACCGGACACGCTCATCCCCTTCGGCACATCTGCAGTTCGGCATCCACAAACCTCGAAGAGTGTGCCAGAACCCGAGAAACGACGTCATTCCCGCGCCCTCTGCGTCAGAGGACCGTGCTCACTCGCTTGGAAGATCCGGTCCAGGTGGTGATTCAGCACTGCGGCGGCGGGTTGTGGACTGCGCTGGCCGACGAGGACGCGAGCTCGTCCTCACCCGCCCCGCAATCGACTGATAACCCACCAGCCAACCCGCCAGGCCAGCACACCCCGAACTCCGTTCGTGCACAACCTCGTAACTCCGCCGACGGCCATATGGGCTTGCCGGCGCTTTGCAGGGGTCGTGGCCAGCATGTGGGCAAAGCGGCTCAGATATCTAGGACCTCTTTCCACTCTTCTTATGCCCGATGGATATGAGGTGTCGCCGGTGCGGGAAATTGTTCTGAAAGCACTGATGTCCAACGGGTATCACAGGTGCCACAAGAGGTCTTGGACGCAGCCCGGTCTTCGAGCGCAGGCTTTGAGTAAGTTACCGACCGACGGCGATAGGAACCAAGATCATGAGGGTTTTCCTCACCGGTGGAACCGGATATATCGGCAGGGCAACGGTCAGCGCGCTGGTCCGGCACGGCCACACCGTAGAAGCGCTGGCCCGTAACGATCGTGCGGTCCAAACCGTCAGCGCCCTCGGAGCAACGCCGGTGGTCGGCGGACTGGGTGACCTCAGTGTGCTGAACGCCTCGACCGCCCGTGCGGAGGCGGTCGTGCACCTGGCGCAGGCCGAGAGCGGTGCCGAGGACCTCGCGGCCGCCACCGCCATGCAGGACGGCATCGGCACTGGCACCTACGTGCACACTGGCGGCTCCTGGGTCTACGGCGACACCAATGGCGTCGCCGACGAGACCGCCCCCTGGAACCCGCCGGCCCTGGTCGCCTGGCGTAAGCCGGTGGAGGACGCCGTCCTGGAGCGCGCGCAGCAGGGCGGGCGGCCCGTTATAGTGCAGCCCGGCTTGTTGTACGGCGGCGAGAACCGCCTGATCGACATCTACTACACCGCCCCGGGCAAAGAAGCGGGCATCATCCCCTACATCGGTGACGGTGCGAACCGCTGGGCGCTGGTGCACATCGACGACATCGCGGAGCTCTACGTCGCCGCGCTCAAGGCGAAGCCCGGGTCTGTGTATGTCGGCGTGGGCGGCGCCAACCCCACTGCCAAGGACTGTGCACTGGCCATCGCCCACTCCGTCGGCCTCGACGGAAAGGTCGCCTCGATCTCGCTGGAGCAGGCTCGCAAGCAGATGGGCCCGATCGCGGACGCCTTCGCCCTGGACCAGCAGTTCACTCCGGCCCGCGCCGAGGCCGAGCTGGGCTGGACCCCCGCCCACACCGACCCGCTGCCCCTCCTCGCTGGTGGCTGAGCTCACCGGTCTTTCCGCATGCGGCGCGGTGACGACTTTCCGTGCACGAGCGGTAGATTCGTGATCGATTGCCGCGGTCGTGCCCGCGGGAGGGCCGCGGCATTCCTTTTCATGGCGGCTGATTAACAAGGTGGCCATTTCAGTGAGAAGGCGAGCGGTGATTCTCGGTGGACCTTGATCTGCGGAAGCTCCGATACTTCGTAGCAGTGGCAGAGGAACTCCACTTCGGACGGGCCGCCGAGCGACTGCACATCGCCCAGCCCGTCCTCTCCAGGCAGATTCGCAGCCTGGAGGACGAACTCGGAGCGGAAGTGTTCAACCGTAACCGTCGGGGCACTCTGCTCACTCCAGCCGGCGAACAGCTGCTGGAGGACGCCGTTCCCCTGCTCGCCTCGGCCCAGGCACTGATCAGGCGGGTGAAATCGGCGGCGCAAGGAAGTCAGACGCTGACCATCGGCCTTATGCCCGGCATCACGGTCACCCCGGCCATGGTCGCCTTCACCGCGCACTACCCAAACGTGAATGTGCGCCTGCTGCGCACCACTTGGGACGATCAGGTGGAGGTGCTGCTCGACGGCCGGGCGGACCTCGGCATCGTACGACTGCCCATCGACCAGCACGGCCTGCAAGTGCGGCCGCTCTTCGAGGAACCACGGATCGTCTTGCTGCCAGTGGGGCACCCCTTGGCGGACAGGAAGTCGGTAGCCATCACGGACCTTGCCTCCGAGCACCTCCTGCAGGACCCGAACGTCGTTCCCGAGTGGCGTGATGTGGCACTGGAGCTGCGGGACAAGCACCGCCCCGAGGTTCCGGCGATCCACCAAGTCGAGGAGAAGCTCGAACTGGTGGCCGCCGGAGCTGGCATCTGCGTAATCCCGCTGTCAACCGCCAACTTTTACACCCGGCCGGACGTCATTGCTCTGCGCGTGGATGACATCGGCCCCAGCGAGGTAGCCCTGGCGTGGGCGGCGACCCGCCACTCCCCCCTCATCCGCGACTTCGCCCAGGCGGCAGCAGAGTTCCTCGCCGAATTTCACGCCGAGGGACAACGGCCGACGGCGTACTAAGGGCTGTCCCGTAATCCCTGGCGGGCGCGCGACGACAGCTACGGCACCTCGCTGCGTTGCCGGAACGCCCGAATGCGCCCAGTATGAGGACGCCTCCGCCTTGCGATGCACCGCATCTGACGCCGCGCGCTGATCCACCAGGGATTACGGGACAGCCCTTAGGAACCGTCTTCGAGCGACGGGCCAGGGCAGGACGGATGCGAGTGTGACCGCCGCGTAGCGACGGAAATGCACAACCTCTTTCACAGTGTTCCGGCAGCACACGCCCGGAACAATGTGCGGATCACGTAGACGATGCCATTGATGACATACCCCTGCGATGTGCCGCAGCCCCGTTAAGGCCTTTGGTATCAGCGGGCGACCACCCCTGCTTGTCGATGGGGAGTTCACAAGTGGGCACACCATGTGGTTCACCATCTGGCGCGGAGGACGGGTCGTAGGTCGGCCCGGCGCAGCCAGCCCTGCATCCCCCCGATCCGAGGCTTCTCTCGAAGTCCAGCGTTACCTTCGTGGATCCGCTGGTTCCCGGCGCCTTGTCGCATTTTCCGCTCCCACCCTCAGGCGCCAGCGGCGCGACGGGGACATGGCGACCGGCCCCGGGAAGTTCATTTCGACGTGCCGAGCCGGCTGAGCGGCCTGGCACACGATTCAGATCGCGGAGGTGCACGTCCGGGCGGGTGCGTGGCCGGTGCAGGCCAAGGGTGGCAGTCGGCACTGTCAGGCGAGTGACCGATGCCTGGTCGCGGGGGTCACGCAGGCCTTGAAGTGTTCAGCCCTCCCGGTGGGGCGCCGGCGCTCGCACGAGCCGCCTGTGCGACGCGGCCAGGCGCAGAGGACGCCCCGAGAACGGAGTGACGGCCGCCAGCAGGCAACGACTATTGGTACTTTACACCATCAATAGTGAATTAGGTTACATATCATCACATATGGGAAATATTTCAATCCTCGCGAAAAATGTCCATCCTCCTGAGATCTGCCGCCCCCGGAGCAATGCATGCCCGACGAGCACTTCACCCCCGAAGTCACCGTGACCCTACGGGTAAACGGGACAAACACACAGGTCCCGTGTGACGTGCGGACAACCCTTCTCGACCTCCTCCGCGAGCGTCTTCGGTTGACCGGAACGAAAAAGGGGTGCGACCGCGGCGAGTGCGGTGCTTGCACGGTCCACCTCGATGGGCGCCGGGTCAACGCCTGCATGGTGCTGGCCGCGAGCGCCGACGGCTCCGAGGTGACGACCATCGAAGGACTCGCCCGGGACGACGAACTCCACCCCGTCCAGCAAGCCTTTATTGAGGCGGACGCCTTCCAGTGCGGATTCTGCACGCCTGGCCAGATCATGTCGGCCGTCTGCTGCATCCAGGAGGGTCACACCGGCTCGAACAACGAGATCCGCGAATGGATGAGCGGCAACATTTGCCGCTGCTCCGCATACCCCCAGATCGCCGCGGCCGTCGAGGCGGCGGCCCGAAAGGAGCTGTGACATGCGGCCGTTCACCTACGTACGCGCCGAATCCCTGCGCGACGCCCTGGACAACGCGCGCACGGCGGACACCAGGTTCCTCGCCGGCGGCACGGAACTGCTCAACTGGGCGCGGATCGGCATCGAATCACCCCGCCGACTGGTCGACATCGGGCGGTTGCCCGATCTGCACGAGATCACGTCCGACAGCGATGGCCTGCGCATCGGCGCGCTCGCCCGGCTCAACGACGTGGCCCAGGACCCGCGTGTCGAGGCGTCGTACCCGGTGCTCTCCCAGGCCATCCTCAAGTCAGCCTCTGCTCAGTTGCGCAACCTGGCCACCATCGGCGGCAACCCTGTGCAGCGCACCCGGTGCCCCTACTTCCGCTCTCCCGGACCGGTCGCCTGCAACAAGCGTGTCCCTAAATCCGGTTGCGCGGCCCTGCACGGCGCCAACGAGCGCCTGGCCATCTTCGGCTGGACCGAGGACTGCGTGGCCGTACAGCCCTCGGACCCCGCTGTTGCCCTCGCTTGTCTGGACGCGGAGATCACCACCGAGCACGTGGACGGCGGACGCCGGATTCCGGCGCCGGAGTTCCACACCCTGCCGGGTGAGGACCCATCGGCGCACAATGTGCTGCGCCCCGGCGAGCTGATCACCGGCATCGAGATCGGCGCGCCCGTGCCCAAGTCCGCGTACGTGAAGGTGCGTGAGCGCCAGAGCTATGAGTTCGCGCTCGTCTCGGCGGCCGCCGCCGTCGAGATCCAAGACGGCCTGATCTCCCGAGCCCGCCTGGCCCTCGGCTCGGTGGCGATGCGTCCTTGGCGGCTGTACGACGCGGAACAGGCGCTGGTCGGCCTGCGCCCGGGCAGTCCTGCGGTGAGGGAGGCGGTTACCTCCGGCTTCTCCGCGAGCCGTCCGCTGTCCTCGAACGCGTACAAGATCCCCCTCGCTCGCAACACCGCGCTGCGTGCCCTCGACCTGGCCCTGGAGGCATGATGACCGGCATTCTTGGAGTGACCAGGCAGGACGGCCCCGCCAAGGTGACTGGAGCGGCGACGTACGCGGCCGACTACAACGCGGAAGGCCAGCTGTACGCGGTCCTGGTCGGCGCGACGATCACTGCCGGCCGAGTCACGGGATTCGACGTCGAGGAGGCACGGCGGGAGCCGGGCGTCGTCCATGTGCTGACCGGACTGCCGGCCGTCGACGAGGCATTCGCCGCGGTGCCCAGCCCTCCGCTGGCCACCCGCTTCCTTCCCATGCAGGGAGACGTTGTCAATTACTGGGGGCAGCCCGTGGCGATGGTCCTGGCCGAGTCCCTGGAGGCGGCCGAGGGCGCTGTGCCGCGCGTGCAGGTGTCGTACGAGCGGGAGCCGTTCATCAACCCGGACACGGCGGTGTCCGTGCCACCGTCGCCGGACAGCGGCTACGGCATGCTCGACACGCAGGAGTTCCGCAAGGGCAACGCGGTCGGCGTGCTCGCCGAGGCGCCCGTGCGCACGGCCGGCACCTACACGCAGCCGTCCCGGCACGGCAACCCGATGGAGCCGAGCGCGATCCTCGCCGAGTGGCACGACGGCCGGCTGACCGTCCACGACTCCGTCCAACACGTTTACGCGGTGCGGGACGCCCTGGCCGCGGTCTTCGGCATCGCCTCCGACAAGGTGCGCGTGATCAATCCGCACACCGGCGGCGGCTTCGGCACCAAGGCGTTCATCTGGCCGCACGAGATCCTCGCCGCCCAGGCGGCCAAGGCGGCCGGCCGGCCGGTGAAGCTGGTGCTTACCCGACAGGACATGTACAGCATCGTCGGCTACCAGCCGCTGATGGAGCACCGCGTCTTCCTGGGTGCCAACGACAGCGGCGAACTCCAAGCGGTCGTCCACGAGGTCGACAACATCACCGCCATCACTGACGACTACGTCGAGTTCGGCTCCGTGCCCGCCAAGGCGCTCTACGCCTCCCCGAACATCTCCACCAGCCAGCGGGTGCGGCGCGGCCACGTCAACCTGTCGTCGTTCATGCGCTCGCCCATCGACGGCCCTGGCACCTGGGCGCTCGGCTCCGCGATGGACGAGCTGGCGCACACCCTATCCATGGACCCGCTCACCCTGCGCCTAGCCAACTACGCGGAGAGCTACCCCGCCGACGGCACGCCCTGGTCCTCGAAGAAGCTCAGGGAGGCGTACAAGGAGGGTGCCCGGCGCTTTGGCTGGTGGGACCGGCCCAAGGGCGGCACCCGGGACGGGCACTGGCTCATCGGCTGCGGCATGGCCGACTGCACACAGGGCCAGTTCCGGTTCACCTCGCAGGCTCGGGTGCGGCTGCGAGCCGATGGCACCGCGAAGGTTGAAGCCGGCTACACCGACATCGGCGCAGGTTCCACCACGATCTTCCCGCAGATCGCCGCGGAGACCCTCGGCATCGACATCCGCTCCGTCCAGGGGATCTCCGGCGACACGGAGCTGCCGTACGCCGGTCCCACTTACGGTTCGGGCACCACGATCGCCATGGGCACCGCCGTCCACCTGGCCGCGAACGACGTGCTGCGCCGGCTCGCCGACCTGATGTCCTGGCCGGCCGAGGAGGTGCGCGCCGACTCGGGCGCCCTCATCTGGCGCGAGCAGCGCCGGTCGTACGCCGACATCCTGCATGCGGCGCAAACCGACGAGGTGGTCGGCAACGGCGAGATGGTACTGCCCGGCGGCGCGTCCGCCGACGCGGGAGCGCCCGGTGTCGTCTCCCGCACCTTCGGCGCCATGTTCATCGAGGTCGGCGTCGACCCGGACCTCGGGCTGCTGCGGCTGCGCCGCGCGACCGGCGTCTACAGCGTGGGCGCGGTCGTCAACGAGCGCACCGCCCGCTCCCAGATGATCGGGGGACTCGTGTGGGGCTGGGGCATGGCCGCCATGGAAGCCAGCCGCTTCGAGCCGAATCTCGGCCGCTGGCTGTCCCAGGACCTCGCCGGGGTGACACTGCCGGTGAACGCCGACATCCCGCCACACATCGACATGTCTTTCGTCGACGAGTTCGACCTGCACGCCGGGCCGCTCGGCGCCAAGGGAATCGGCGAGCTGTCCGCCACCGGCATCGCGGCGGCCGTGGCCAACGCGGTGTTCGACGCAACGAATCGGCGCGTGCGGGACCTGCCGATCACACCGGAAAAGCTCCTGGACCCCCGCATGTAAGAGCCGGGCCAGGCCCGGTCGATACCAAGCCGATGGAACAGAAAGTGCTGGACCTCGCAGCCGAGGCGCTGCACGGATGGAGCATTACCGAAGTACACGATGCCGCTGGACCGGCGGTTCGGATCGACGTTCCGGATCTGCGAATCCGCGAGGCCCTTCAGGAAATCCACTTCGATCAGGTCCAGGGCCGGCCGGAGGCGATCCAGGTACGTCGGCGGGCTTGTGTGGCGGCCATCTGCTGATAATGCCGCGCGCCTCTGACAGCCCTTCCGCGTTGGGCGGACACTTTCAGGGCCCTGACCGCAATTGCGTGAACTATCTTATGGATCAAGTGCCGTCAGTGTCTCGGTCAAATACGGGTCCCGATCATGGCGATCACCTGCGACCATGTGCCGGTGCCGACTCAGGGGAGCCAGGCGACGATTGAGAGAAATCGATCATGCCCGCTTTCGGGAGAAGAATCAGGCGCGCCGTGTCGGTCATCGGGTCGGCAGTGGTGCTCGCCATGCCGCTGACCCTGGCAATGCCGGGGACGGCCACCCGCCGCTGAGACCGCAGCGACCAGCCTCGACCGGTTCGCCAACTACGAGTACAAGGAGTGCATCGAGGAGAACTCCTTTTACGATTTGTGGTCCCGGGACTGCGAGATCGGCTATCCGGGTCAGTACTGGCGGTGGACCGGCACCACCAACACGTCCTCGACACTCCAGAACTACACATGGGGCCACTGCCTCGACAGCAACTCGGCCGGGGACGTCTACGCCAACGGGTGCAACGGTGGGAACAACCAGCTGTGGCAAGTCGTCCAACCCGCGGCGGGAAGTGCAGTCATGCTCCGGAACACGGCGACCCGCCTCTGCCTCTACCAGACCACTGGCGGCCTCTACCGGACGACGATGTGTGACCGCAATTCGCGCACTCAGCGGTGGACCATCGGCTGAGCGACCGGTACCTCACCGGGGGACGACGTCATACGTCGACGAGACGGCTCAGGCGGGAAAGGAATACACCTCGACGGGCTGGAACGTCGAGGTGCAGCCCAGGGCTCCGGGAAGGCGAGATCCGGGACGGTGTACCAGCCGCCGGGGCGGTCCGGGAACCTACCCAACTCGGAACACCGGCGGATGAGTTTGGGATTGCTGAGGCCGCTCAACGGCTCGCGCCGAGCCGGTCTGCTGAGACCAGGACGGCTTGAGCTGCTTTATCGCCTGTGACCGCGACTTACCCGAAGAGCTCTTGGCCATTTGAAGATCCGGATCGTCTTTACCGGCCCGTTGGTGGTCTTCGCGGTGGCTGTGGCCCGGCCGGAAAGCGCTGCCTGAACGGCACTCCTGAGGCGATTGATGCCGCACTCAACGGTGCGCCTTTCTTTCTGATCGGCATTGTTGAACTCGGGCGGCCGGCCGCCGCGCGAGCCGCGTTTCTTGCGGTTGGCGGCCTGGTCGACGTTGTCCGGCACTGTGCAGCGGATCCCCCGTCGACGCGGGTAGCTGAGCTCAGGGCCGCCGCCGGAACGGGGCGAGCGTGGCCCGCACGAGGTCGGCGGCGCCCCAGTCGGGGTCGAACTGGGCGATCACGGCCAGGTGCTGGCGTAGCTGGAGGATCGGCATCCGTTCGCGCCAGGCGCGGTCGAGCCCGGTCAACTCGACGTACAGCTCGAAGAACACATGCGCCTCGGACGGCGGCGCCGTCGTCCACAGGTGGGCCAGGTCGACCTCGGCCCACGTGTACGACACGGCCGGGTCGATCAGCGCGGGTTGTCCGTCGGGGGTGGCCATGACGTTCAGCGCCCACAGGTCGCCGTGCGTCAGGCACGCGGGCCTGACCGGCAGCAGCTCGGGCAGCCGGTCGCACAGCCGCTCCAGTGCCGCCCGGTCCGCGGCGTCGAGCGCGTCCTGGACGCGACGCTCGCCGAGCCAGCGCAGCAGACGGTGCTGGGCGAAGAACTCGAACCCGTTGTCATCCCAGGTGTTGACCTGCCGACGACGGCCCAGCCAGTTGTCCCGGTGCCACCCGAATCGGGGGTACCGCGTGGTGGTGTGCAGGTGGGCGAGTGCATGCGCGAGCTGCTCCCAGAAGACCTCGATGCCCGGCCGGGGCTGCAGCACGGACAGCACGAGCAGGTCGCGGTCCGCGAGGATGATCTCGGGCGTGGCGACGCCGCCCGCCTTGCGCAGCACCGTGAGCCCTTCGGCCTCCGCGGCGAAGGCGTCGTCCGACGGCGGCTCGCCGAACGCCTTGACGAACACCGACGTGCCGTCACCGCGGCGCGCGAGTCCCGCGGTCGCGGCGAGGCCCCCAGTGGCTGGCTCGACCGCGACGACGTCGGTCAGGCCGGCCGCGTGCAGGCGTTCGAGCAGGAAGGACGTCGTGTCTGTCACGGGGGTGCTCCTTTGCTGGTCACGCATCATGGCAATCAGGGCCGAGCCCCCGACGGCTCCCTCATTGAGCCCAGTGTTGCGCGGGAAATCGCGAGGGCAACCATTCCTTTGATGGCTGGCTGTATGGATTGATCTTGGCGAGGTAGTCGGCGAGGGATTTGAGGATCTCGTCGGCGGTCTTGGTCCAGGTAAACGGTCTGGGCTCCTGGTTCCAGGTGTCGACCCAGGCCTTGATGTCGTCCTCGAGGGCCTTCACGGAGGTGTGGACGCTTCGCCGGATCAGCTTGTCCGTCAGCAGGCCGGCGCTCGACCTGGTCGATCCGGGACGACGAAGACCTTCACCGACCTGCGCCTGTGCGCCGCAATCGTCGACCACCTCACCTTCCGCGGCACCATCATCGAATCCGGCCCCGGCTCCTACCTACGCAACCGCACTCGGATCCCGGCGTTCGGGCCGTGAACTCCCAACAGTCGCGAGCGGGCTCGTTGAGTTGCGAACGTTCCGAGTGAGTTTGCGGTGACATGATCTGGCGTCGCGACAGGAATCCGTCACGGCGTCAGATCTGCTTCGTGTCGTCGCTCAGTGGAGGGCGATCGCCGTCCACGAAATCGGTGGCAGCTCGATGGTGAGCACGCCGTCGACGAGTGTCACGCTCGTGTTTGCGGACGGGGTCACCCGGTGCTGCTCGGCGAGCGTGTTCTTCGCGTGCATGTCGGAGTCGGCGAGCGTGACCGCCTCGACGATGCGCGACGAGCCGAGGCTGCGCACGTCGATCGTGACCTGCGCGGCCTCCTTCAGGTCGCGGTTGACGAGGAAGACTGCGGTCCGGTCCTCGTCGACGGTCGCGACGGCGTCGATGACGGATGCCTCGCCGTGGCGCGCCGTTTTGTACGTCGGCGTCTCGATCACGGGCCGGATCACCTCGCCGGAAGCGAGCCGGCTCGTGATCGAGAACGGGTAGAAGGTCGTCTGCCGCCAGGCCGGGCCGCCGGGCTCGGTCATGATCGGCGCGATCACGTTGACGAGCTGCGCGAGGGATGCCGAGGTGACGCGGTCGCTGCGCTTGAGGAGCGTCATCAGCAGGTTGCCGACGACGACGGCATCCGCCACCGTGTACGTGTCCTCGAGCTGCCGAGGGGCGTAGCGCCACTCGTCGTTGACCTCCTCGGACTCCTGGTGCTCCTTGAGGTACCAGACGTTCCACTCGTCGAAGGAGACATTGATCTTCTTGTTTGAGCGTTTCTTGTACCCCACGTGGTCGGCGGTCGCGACGACGGTGTCGATGAAGTAGTCCATGTCGATCGCCGAGGCGAGGAAGGAGCCGAGGTCGCCGTCGTGCTCCTGGTAGTAGGCGTGGCACGAGACGTAATCGACATAGTCGTAGCTGTGCTCGAGCACCGTGCGCTCCCAGTCGCCGAATGTCGGCATGCCGGACCCGGAGGAGCCGCAGACGACGAGTTCGAGGTCCTTGTCGGCCATCTTCATCGCGGCGGCGGTGCGGGCGGCGATCTTGCCGTAGTCGTCCGCCGTCATGAAGCCGGTCTGCCACGGTCCGTCCATCTCGTTGCCGAGGCACCACATGCGCACGTTGTGCGGGTCCGGCGTGCCGTTGGCGATGCGCAAGTCCGACAGCGCCGTGCCAGACGGGTGGTTGGCGTACTCGAGTAGGTCCAGGGCGGGCAGGATGCCTCGCGTGGCGATGTTGACCGCCAGCATCAGCTCGGAGTCGGTGAGCTTGAGCCACTTGGCGAACTCGTCGAGGCCGACCTGGTTCGATTCGAGCGAGTGCCAGGCGAGGTCGCGGCGCACCGGGCGCTTTTCGCGCGGGCCGACCGAGTCCTCCCAGCGGAAGCCGGAGACGAAGTTGCCTCCCGGGTAGCGGATGGTCGTGCTGCCGAGCTCCCTGACGAGTTCGACGACGTCCATGCGGAACCCTTCATCGTTCGCGCTCGGGTGTTCCGGCTCGTAGAGCCCGGTGTACACGCAGCGGCCGAGGTGCTCGACGAACGAGCCGAAGGTGCGGCGTCGGACAGGAGCGATGACGGCCTGCTTGTCGAGCTCGATGTGGGCGCGGGGCAATTCAATGGTCCTTTCCATGGGATGGCGCGGGACGCGCCGCGGGCTGAGCGATGCCGCCGATCAGCGGCCTGCCCCTGCCGGAGGCACGGCAGGGGCAGGCGTGAGACGGTCCGATGCAGATACTGGTGCCGGTTTCAGCCCTTCACGGCGCCGGTGAGACCGCCGACGATCTTCTTCTCGAAGATCGCGAAGAAGATCAGTGCGGGCAGCATTGCGAGTGAGGTGAACGCGAGGACCCTCGCGGTGTCCACGGAGTATTGCGAGGAGAAGGCCTGGACGCCGAGTGGCAGGGTGAAGTTCGCCTGCGAGTTGATGACGTACAGGGGCAGGACGTAGTTGTTCCAGCTGCCGATGAACCCGAGGATGCCGACCGTCACCACACCGGGCAGTGACAGCGGGATCACCATGCGGAAGAAGAATCCGAGTCGGCTTGCACCGTCGATCGCGGCGGCCTCCTCGATCTCGTTCGGAATGGCTCTGAGGAACGGCACCAGGATGATGACGGTCGTCGGCAGGCCGAAGGCGATCTGCGGGACGATCACGCCGAACAGGTTGTCGACGAGGCCGAGTTCCTTGATGACGATGTACAACGGGGTGATCGCGATGACCATCGGGAACATCAGGCCGGCGGCGAACAGGGAATACATCGCGCCCTTGAGCTTGAAGTCGTAGCGCGCGAGCACGAAGCTCACCATCAGGCCGAGGACGACGGTGCCGACGGTGCTCACGAGCGCGACGATGATGGAGTTCGCGAATTCACCCCAGAACGTCACCGACTTCAGGACGCTGATGTAGTTGCTGACGACCCAGGGGTGCGGTAGGGCAGCCGGGTTCGTGCTGATCTGCGAGTTCGTGCGGAATCCGCCGAGCACGATGTAGAGCACCGGTGCGATGCAGACCCCGATGAAGAGCAGCGCAATGAAGTAGGTGAAGGGATTCCCCCACTTCTGCGGCTTGTCACGATTGCCGCGACGGCCGACGGGCGCATTCGGCTCCGCGGCGGAGGGAAACCAGGAGTTACCCGTTGTCGCGCTCATCAGATGGCTCCTTCGGTGACGGCACCCTGGAGGTCGCGGCGCAGGACGAAGCGCTGGTAGATCAGCGCGACGACGAGCGAGATCAGGAACATGACGACCGCGATGGCGCTGCCGTAGCCGTAGTTGCCCGCGTTGCGGCCCTGGGCGACCATGTAGATCGCCATGGTCGAGGTGCCCGCGGTGCCCGCGACGTATGGCCCCCAGATGATGTAGACGAGATCGAACAGCTGCAGCGAACCGATGATCGACAGGAACGCCCAGATGCGGATCGTCGGCCCCAGAAGGGGCAGCGTGATGCGGCGCTGGATCTGCCAGTAGGAGGCGCCGTCGATCTGAGCGGCCTCGAAGAGCTCCTCGGGGATCGACTGCAGGCCGGCGAGCATCAGAATCACCGCGAAGCCGATGTACTTCCACGAGATGATGCCCATCAGCGTCCAGATGGCCAGCTTCGGGTTGGAGAGCCACTCAGCCTGCAGGAAGCCCAGGCCCATCTGCTGCAGCAGGTCGTTGACGGCGCCGCTGCTCTGGAGCATCAGGCTCCAGCCGGTGCCGACGATGACCTCGGAGATGACGTACGGCACGAAGATCAGGACGCGGATGATCGAGCGACCGCGGATCTTCTGGTTGAGCAGGAGCGCGAGGATGATCGCCAGCGGGCCCTGGATGACCAGTGAGAGCACCAGGATCAGGCCGTTGTGCCACAGAACTTGCTGGAACGCGGGGTCGGTGAGGATCAGTTTGTAGTTGTTAAGGCCGACCCAGTCGGTGGGCGCTCCGTAGCCGTGCCACCGGTAGAAGCCGTAGAACGCAGCGAGCGCCACCGGGAAGATCACGAAGGCCAAGAACATAATGATCGCGGGTCCGGACAGGACCGCGATCTCGAGTCGCATCTTGGCACGGCTGCGGCGGCGCGCAGCCGCTCGCAGCGAAGCCGGGGACGCGGACTCGGCCGCGCCCCCGACTCCAGGCGTGCCCTGCGACTGGCGGCCGGTGGCCGTGTCAGTACCCAGGGTGTTGCTCATCGTGTGCTTACTCAGCCCTTCGCGGCGGCAGCGTTGGTGTCCTTGGCGATGTCGGCGGCGGTGCCCTTGCCGGCCAGCAGGTTCACGACGGCGGTGTTCATGGCGTTGCCGACGTTCTGGCCGTACTCGGTGTCAAGGAACATCATGGAGTAGGCCGCCTTGTTGAAGGCCTGCAGTGCCGAGACGTTGAAGGGGTCGGTGACGACACCCTGGGCCTCCTTGTTCACCGGGATCGTGAAGAAGGCCTTGGAGTAGGCCTCCTGCTGGTCCTTGGTCACAAGCCACTGGAGGAAGGCAAGGGCCTCCTTCGGTGCGTTCTTCGACAGCGAGTATCCGTCGAGGCCGCCCATGATGGCGGTCGGGTCGCCCTGGCCACCGGCCACGGCAGGGAAGGGGAACCAGCCCAGGTCGGGGAGCGGCTTCTGGTCCTTGGTCAGGCCGGCGATCACACCGGGGTTCCAGTTGCCCATGAGCTCCATGGCCGCCTTGTGGTTCGCGAGCATGCCCGCCGACGACCCGGCGCCCTGCTGCGACGAGGTCGTCAGGAATCCCTTCTGGAAGGGGTCGACCTTCAGGAACGAAGCCAGGTCGTCGCCGGCCTTGGTCCAGCACGGATCGGTGAACTTGAGCGACTTCGCAGTCGCCGCCATGGTTTCCTGGCTGCACGCGCGCAGGGCGAAGTTGTAGTACCAGTGCGCAGCCGGCCAGGCGTCCTTGGCACCGACCGCGATCGGCGCGACCTTGATCGCCTTCAGCTTCGCGACATCGGCCTCGAGCTCGTCCATCGTCGTCGGCGTCGAGGTGATGCCGGCCCGCTTGAACAGGTCCTTGCTGTAGTAGATGCCCTCGGGCTGGGTGTCGAGCGGCATCGCGTAGACCTTGCCGTCGATCGAATAGCCTGCGACACCTGCCGCGCCTGCATTTGCCTTGTCGGTGTCGGTGAGGTTCAGCGCCTGGAGCTGGCCGGCGTTGACCATGGCCTGCATCTTGCCGCCACCGCGCTGCAGGAAGATGTCCGGGGCGGAGTTCGAGTTGAGCGCGGTCTGCAGCTTGCCGTCGAGGTCCTCGTTCTGGACCGCCTGGATCTTGACCGTGACGTTCGGGTGCAGCGAGTGGTATGCCTTCGCGGCGGTCTTCCAGTACTCCGCACCGGGCCCGGGCTGCGCGTTCTCCCAGACGGTCAACGTGACCTTGCCATCGGACGAACCGCCGTTGCCGTTGCCGTCGTTGCCGCCGGCGCAGCCGGTGGCAACGAGTGCGATGCCCAAGCCGATCGCGACAGCCGTCGCGCTGCGTGTTTTCCTCGTCATCGTGGAAGTCCCTGATCTATCGGAATTGACACAATTGGTGCGAAGTGGCAGGACGGCCGTGGCAACAGTGAGGTCGGGCACGTACGCGAAGTAGTGACGATCACTGCAACCCTGCTTTCCGGCTCCGGGCATGCGCGTGTGGACGTGCCAGGTGGACGGGTGTGACCGTATGGAGTCGTGTCCATTACGGGGAGGTGCCGATCGGTGGAGAGTATGCGCTCGGTGCAGAGCGGCAGTCAATGAATCATTTCCGAAAGTTCACCGAAACTTATGAATGATCGTCAGGGTTGGCTACCGAAACATTTCGACGCCCTCCACCGATCGCGCCCGTCCGCTTTCGGTCCGCGCTGCGCAATCCCTTGACGTCTCGTCAGTCGGACCTTACGGTCACGAAAACATTCGCAGATGTGTCGCAACTTTCTGGTCGGCCGGCCACCAGCCGATCCGCAGCGAACCGGGGCAAAGGGAGAGGAGGAGCGCCGTCCGGTCCAGCGGGGCGCGCTCCGGACCGTCGTGATCTTCGTCAGGCAGTGCTGCGGTACTCAGGGATCAGGCCGCTGAGGACGTCGTGGCGATGGACGCGCTGTGCAGGTAAGGGAATGACGTCCGGGTCGTCGGCAAGGGCCCGAAGCTGCAGGGCCCGGTGCCGCCTTCCGGTTTCTTTGCACCGACCGCACACTGACGCGGCCTTCTACCATCTGCGCACCCGCGGTCAGGCACCCCGAATGATCAAACTGCCCAATGGTGAACTCCGTTGCCGCCGAACGGATTTGGATGCCTGGTGGGCTGCGTGCAAGAACGCTTCTGAAATTTGACGATGAGTTACAAACTACCATTCCGCGACACGCGCCAGCGCCCTGGTCGGCTGAGCCGATTCCAAGTTGGGAACGAACGCCAGGAAACACGCGCCGTACTCTGGCCGACGCCTTTGGCGCGATCGCGCCTGCGCTGGTCCACCCCAGCGCGTCATACCTCGAGCCGCGGATGCTGAGACGTGCCCTGTATTCGTGGGCGTTCAACAAGAACGCGTGGGACCAAGAACCAGTCGAAGAATGGCAGAAGGATTTGGACTGGATCAGAGGAGCTGACTGTTTTGTCGTCACCTGATGGTGTGGGATTGGGACGGCTCAGCTGATCGGCGTGGTCTGGGCTGCTGGGCTGAGCGGGTGAGTGAGTGCAAGCGGTATCCGAGCGATCTGACGGACGAGCGGTGGGCGTTGATCCAGCCGGTGATCACCGCGTGGAAGGCCGCGCACCCGTCGGTCAGCGGCCACCAGGGCCGTTACAAGATGCGGGAGATCGTCAACGCGATCCTCTACCAGTCCCGGACCGGCTGCCAGTGGGAGTACCTGCCGCACGACCTGCCACCACGTTCGGCGAAGTACTACTACTTCGCCAAGTGGCGTGAAGACGGTACCGACCAGACGATCCACGACCTGCTGCGCTGGCAGGTCCGCGAGAAGGCCGGCCGGTCGGAGGACCCGAGCCTGGTGGTGTCGGACACCCAGAGCGTCCACGCCGCGGTGAACGTCCCGGCCGCCACGACCGGGAAGGACGCGGCGAAAAAGGTACCCGGGCGCAAGCGCGGTCTCGCGGTCGACGTGCTTGGCCTGGTCATCGCGGTCGCGGCGCTCGAAGCATCGGTGCACGACAACCGGGCCGGAGTCGTGCTGCTGGATCGCGTCGCCGCACGGAACGCAAGCGTGTCGAAGGTGCTGGTCGACCAGGGCTTCAAGAGCACAGTCGTTGCCCGACGCGCTTCCGGAGAACGAGCGAATGAAGCTCAAGTCCATTCTGACCCACTGCCCCGAACTGGACGCCCTCGCCGGGCACGTCCGCTCCTTCGGGCAGATGATCACCAGCTCCAGGGAGAACGGCTCCCCGAGTGGATGGAGGCGGTCCGAGCCGACGACCTGCCCAGTCTGCACACCTTTACCAACGGCCTCGCACGCGACCTCGCAGCCGTCACGGCCGGCCGGACCCTTCCCTGGAGCTCAGGCGTCGTGGAAGGCCACGTCAGCCGCATCAAAATGATCAAGCGGCAGATGTATGGACGCGCTGGCTTCAAGCTCCTGCGCAAGCGGGTACTGCTTGCCTCGTGACCTCACCGTCGGTGGCCAGTGCGAGGATTCCCGGACGGTCACGCGAGGAGATCATATGGGCACCTGGGACATCGGCCCCTTCGACAACGACACCGCCGCCGACTTCGCCGGCGACCTGGACGAGGCAGCCGTGGAAGAACGCGAGTCCATGATCCGCAGCGTACTCAAACGCGCCGCCGATCCTGCGGACTACTTGGACGCCCCCGACGCCGAGCGAGCCGTGGCCGCGGCAGCCCTGGTCGTCGCACAGCACCCCTACGGCGAGCCGACGTGTTCGATCTACGGTCCATCCGAGCCTCTACCGGAGTTCCCCGCAGACCTCCGAACGCTCGCCGTCGACGCACTGGACCAAGTGATCGCCGAGCTGTCTGAACTCGCCGAGCTGTGGGGCGAAGCCGCAGACGGCCCGAAATGGCGCCAGGACATCTCCCGCCTCCGCGATGTCCTTAACCCTCCGATCCCACCACAAGAGGAAACCCTCTTCGAGATCTAACCGGTGACCGACAGTCACGGACCACAGAACTTGAGCCAGAACCTGAGTTCGAGCAGCACTGTCGGTCTAGGGTCTGTCCGGCGGATCTTGCCGGGCTCGCGCGCCAGAAACGGTTGGATTCTCCCCCAGGGGGAGGTCCTACCGTCCTGACCTACCGCACAGGCGATGCTTCGAGAGAGGTCTGTCATGACGACGTTTCTGCTGGTCCCGGGGCTTTTCATGGGTGGCTGGGCCTGGGAGGCGGTGGCTGCCGAGCTGACCGCGCAAGGGCACCGGGCGCTTCCGGTCACCTTGCCCGGCATGGCCGAGCGGGCGGGGGAGGACCCCGCCGACGCCGGGCTGGACGAGCACACCGACGCCGTGGCGGCGCTGCTCGACACGGAGGGCCCAGGGATTGTGCTGGTGGCCCACAGCTACGGCATCTTCCCCGCCCTCGCGGCGGCCGACCGGCGGCCCGAACAGGTCGCCCGGGTGGTGTTCGTGGACACCGGCTTCCCGGAGCCGGGTGAGTCGGTGGTGGCGCAGATGCCGCAGCTCGGCCTGCTGGACCGCGCCCTCGGCGGAGTCATCCCGGTGCCCGAGGAGATCCCGGCGGTGCACGCCGTCCCGGCGGCGGAGCTGGAGCGCTACCACCGCCTGGCCACCCCGCACCCGGTCCGGACCGTCACCGAGCCGATCGAGCTGACCGGTGCCTGGCTCAAGCTCCCGACCACTGGGGTGTTCTGCCTCGCGAACGGCCTCAGCCTGGAGTTCGCCCGCACGCTGCACGGCACCGGCCTGCCGCGGTTCGCCAAGCTCGCCGAGCCCGGAGTCACC
This sequence comes from Streptomyces sp. NBC_00353, assembly GCF_036108815.1. NCBI lineage: Bacteria > Bacillati > Actinomycetota > Actinomycetes > Kitasatosporales > Streptomycetaceae > Streptomyces > Streptomyces sp. NBC_00353. The sequence goes on from NZ_CP107985.1 coordinate 1,238,485, forward strand.
TTCTTCGAACTGGCCACCGGCCACTACCCGATGCTCTCCACCCCGGTGGAGCTGGCCGACGTCCTGGTGCGCGCGGCGGCCGGCGAGGGCCTCGGCCTGTACGAGGGCTGACCGTCCGCCGGCTAGGGGCCGATGAGCGTCATGGTCACCCATCAGCCGGGGCCGGTGCTCGACGTGATGGCCGGTTGACGCGCCGGCTCGGGGCCACGGTCGTGCTTCAGGAGGGTGTCGCCTTGATCCTTGATGGCGGACGGTTGGACAACCTGCCGGAGGATCTTCGAATGGCTGCGGAGGTCATCGACTTCTCCGGTGCTGCGATCCAGGCAACGATCGACCGCGTCTGAGCCGGGCCCCGGTCAGTTCCTGAGCCAGAGGCGGATCGCGGCTGAGGGCTGTCCCGTGGAGGACGAAGGCGCGCTTGATGCCCCTATGGATGTCATAGCATGCGCCGTTTCTACGGCCTCCGGGTACCGGACGCGCCGTCGCCGTGATCTCCGGCGGCAACCTCGACCGGCT